>NZ_JBQWAR010000021.1:0-346176 GCF_052491725.1 Haloleucobacter ellipsoideus | reverse complement strand
TTCTTCGCTCTACAATCCGATGCCCCGGCCTCTGCCAAGGCCATGACTGAGGGAAAGTTGCCGCCCCAGCCTCATGCCTGAGTCGAAATCCATGTCGATGCCGAGTTGCTTCTTGCGACCTTCGAGCAGGGATTCCATCTGAGGATCGCGCTCAAGGCTTTTTGCCATGTTGCCCATCTCGGTGCGGGCGGCCTTGTAGCCAGAATAGTTGCCTGCCGCATACTGGCGGTCGCCGGTCTGCTTGTGGTCCCGGAACCGCTCTACGAAGCGGTCGGCGCGCAGTTCGGGATTTTGGCGCATCTCGGTTTCCCGGCCAGTTCCGGCCTCGGGGCCAGGCACGCCGTCGCCCGGCGCGCGCAATCTGTCGAGCATGTCATCGACGGCATCGCGCACGCGCTCCGGCATCAGCCTTCGCATGATCTGGGCGACACGGGCGCGGAAGGTGATGCCGCGCCGCTCGGCATAGTCCTGCGCCGGGTCGTAATCCGTCGCCATGTCCTTGGCGCGGTCGCGCGACAGGGTGCGGGCAAGACGATCCTGACTGGCGAAGTCGTCGCGGCCATAATGCAGGTCCATGCCGTCGCGGTGACGTGACAGGGCAACATAGCTGCCGTGGGCGTCCATGCCGGGCGTTGCCAACACATGCGTCCGGTCCACCGTCATGCCCTGCGCCTTGTGAATGGTCGCAGCATAGCCGTGGTCGATCCGGTTGTAGTCCTTCAAATCGAAGCTCACCCCGCGCCCGTCATCGGTGCGCACCGTCATGCTCTGCGCACTGACTTCCTCAATCGTGCCGAGGGTGCCATTCTTCACGCCAAGCCCGCGCTCGTTTTGCAGGAACATAACGCGATCCCCGGCGGCGAAGCTGCGTTCTCCGCGCTCGACCGTCATGTGCATGTCCTCGCCCAGATCGCCAGCCTCCCGCATCCTGTCGCGGGCAGCTTCGTTGAGTTCGCGCACCTCTGCATTGGTGTGGGTGAGGATGATGCGGCTGCTGTCCGGTTCTGCCTGCCGGTCCCGATCCCAGCGGTCGATCAGATCGTCGCGGGCCTGCTCCCGCGTTTCGGCGAAATGCACCATGTCGTGCGCGTCATAAGCTTGGATCGCCGCGCCGGTTCTGCCGGTCGACAGATCGCGGGTGGCGCCCCGCTGCCAGTCCTCGCGCTGGCGGCGGACCTCGTGGATTTCGACGCCGCCATGACGCTCATGGATAGACCGAAACGCCGCACCGGCTTCGATGGATTGAAGCTGCTGCGGATCGCCAACCAGAACATGCGCGAGGCGTCTGGACGAAGCTGGGAGAGATGGCGTTCGAGATGGAGCGTCCGACTGACACGAACGACAGAGTGCAGTCGCAGCCGGATCGTGCGGTGCCAAGGTGAACACAGGCGGATGTGCCGCACTAGTTTCCTGGCCAGCAAAAAGCGTGATTTGCACTTGCCCAAAAGAGCTATTTTAACCTAAATAGCCGAATTGGGGATGGGCGGGACTCAGGCCATGAAAACCATGTCGGCGCGCGAAGCGAAAAACGGCTTCGGGCTCATGATCGACACCGCGCGTGCTGAACCGGTGCTGATCGAGAAGCACGGACGCGGTGTCGTGGTGGTCGTATCCGTGGAGGAATATGAGCGGCTGTCCACTGGGCAAACGTCTGGCGAAACGCAAGATGGCGGTAAGCTACCAACCAAAGTCGAAGGGGGCAGGAAGTGACCAGGCAGGCGTTGCGAGACAAGTTCATTGCCGTTCTTACTGAGCTAGGCGGCTCTGCTGGCAACGGCCGGCTGCGCGAGACGCTGGGCTGGACCGACGCCAACTATGACGCCGTCAAGGAGGAACTCATCTCTGAGGGCGCCGTGGCGCCGGGTCGTGGGCGCGGCGGGTCGGTGTCGCTGGCCGGTACCGAAAAGGTTGCAGCCGTGCAGAAGAAGCCGCTCGCTGCGTCTCAAGCGTCGGCAGCGCCGGAGCGGGCGAATGGAAAAGGCAGGAACGGCGACCTCGGTTTCGAGGCCGAACTTTTCAAGGCAGCCGACAAGCTGCGCGGCAACATGGAGCCTTCGGATTACAAGCACGTCGCGCTCGGGCTGATCTTCCTCAAGCACATCTCGGACTCGTTCGAGACGAAGCGGTCCGCGCTTCTGGCTGAAGCCGGGGCCGACCCTGAGGATCGCGACGAATACGCCGCCGATACCGTGTTCTGGGTGCCGCCCTCGGCGCGCTGGTCCCATCTCCAGGCAAACGCCAAACAGCCCTCGATCGGCAAGATGATCGACGAGGCGATGATCGCCATCGAGAAGGATAATGAGAATCTTAAGGGCGTGCTGCCGAAGGACTACGCCCGGCCCGCGCTCAACGCGGTGATGCTCGGCGAACTGATTGATCTCATCTCTGGCATTGCACTTGGACAACAGAGGATCGAAGCGCGCGATGTGCTCGGCCGCGTCTATGAATATTTCCTCGGCCAGTTCGCTGGATCGGAAGGTAAGCGTGGCGGCGAGTTCTATACGCCGCGCTCGGTCGTGCGGGTCATGGTCGAGATGATCGAGCCCTATAAGGGCCGCGTCTATGATCCGTGCTGCGGCTCCGGTGGCATGTTCGTGCAGTCGGAGAAATTCGTCGAACTGCACGGCGGACGCATCGGCGACATCGCCGTCTATGGACAGGAGTCGAACTACACGACTTGGCGCCTCTGCAAGATGAACCTCGCCGTGCGTGGCATCGACGCGGACATCAAGTGGAACAGTGAGGGCAGCTTCCACAAGGATGAGTTGCGCGACCTCAAGGCCGATTTCATCCTTGCCAATCCGCCTTTCAACATTTCCGATTGGGGCGGCGATCGTCTACGCGAGGATGTGCGCTGGAAATACGGCATACCGCCTGCCGGCAACGCCAACTTCGCCTGGGTGCAGCATATCGTGCACCATCTTTCTCCTTCGGGCGTGGCGGGCGTTGTGCTGGCGAACGGCTCGATGTCATCCACGCAGAACAGCGAGGGTGCGATCCGGCAGGCGCTGATCGAGGGAGTCAACGGTGCGCCGGGCGTGGTTGATTGCATGGTCGCGTTGCCAGGCCAGCTTTTCTATTCGACGCAGATCCCGGTCTGCCTTTGGTTCCTCGCCAGGGATCGATCCAACGGTCTGGTCAAGAGTGAAAAGCTGCGCGACCGGCGCAAAGAAATTCTGTTCATCGACGCGCGTAAGCTCGGCCACATGGTAGATCGCACGCGTAAGGAGTTCTCCGACGCCGATATCGAAAGGATCACCCGTGCCTATCACGCTTGGCGCGGAGAGGGCGAAGCAGGTGCCTACGCGGACGTGCCCGGTTTCTGTAAGTCAGCGAGCTTGGACGAGATCAAAGGACACGGCTACGTCCTGAACCCCGGTCGCTACGTTGGCTCTGAGGATATTGAGGCTGACGATACGCCGTTTGAGGAGCGTTTCGGAGCACTCAAACAGAAGCTTGATGATCACTTTCGGGCCAGCGACGAGTCATCGAAGGCGCTTCGCGCACTTCTTGCGAGGCTTTGATGGTAACCGCCGCCCGTCCATTTGATGAACTCTTGTCATTCGTTGTAGACAACCGGGGTCGGACTTGTCCAACCGCGAGTACCGGTCTCCCTTTAATAGCTACAAATTGCATATCCAATGAGCATTTATATCCGACCAGGGAGAATGTTCGTTATGTTGATCAGGACACTTACGCCAATTGGTTTAGGGCACATCCAAAACCGGGCGACATCATATTTGTCCTAAAAGGTGCGCCCGGTCGCTGTGCTTTGGTCCCTAATCCTGTCGATTTTTGTATTGCACAAGACATGGTCGCTGTTCGCGCAGACCGCGAGAAGATTGATCCACAGTACCTGTTCGCAGCACTACGATCCCCGCTGATTCAAGATTCAATCGATCGTATGCACGTTGGAACCATGATCCCTCATTTCAAAAAGGGTGACTTCAACAAGCTTCTAGTTCCTGTTCCCGACCGCCCCATCCAGGAATTTATCGGCAGCGTTCACATGGCGCTTGTTGAGAAGATCGAGTTGAATCGACGGATGAACGAGACGCTGGAGGCGATGGCGCGGGCGATTTTCAAGGACTGGTTCGTCGATTTCGGCCCGACCCGCGCCAAGATGGAAGGCCGCGCGCCCTACCTCGCGGGGGAGATGTGGTCGCTCTTCCCCGAATGCCTCGACGACGAAGGCAAGCCGGAGGGGTGGAGTATGAAGCCGCTCGATCAAGTCGCCGATTTCCTCAATGGGCTCGCCCTTCAAAAATACCCGGCAAATGGCGGCGCCTCCCTACCAGTGGTCAAGATTGCTCAGCTTCGTTCGGGTAATGTGGCATCGGCAGACCTTGCCTCGACCGAAATTCCCATTGATTATATTGTCGAGAATGGCGACGTTCTTTTCTCGTGGTCCGGAAGTTTGCTTCAGCGGATTTGGACCGCTGGCCAGGGTGCGTTGAACCAGCACCTTTTCAAGGTGACTTCCAAGCATTTCCCGAAGTGGTTCTTCTTCCACTGGATCGCGGAACATATGCCATCGTTCCAAGCCACGGCTGCGTCCAAGGCAACGACGATGGGCCATATTCAGCGGCACCACCTCACCCAAGCCGTTACGTTCATCGGTACACCGGCCGTCATGAAGGCTGCCGACGAGATCATAGGCCCTCTATTCGAACGGCAGATCGCCAACGACTTGGAGGCTCGCACCCTCGCAGCAACCCGTGATTTCCTCTTACCCAAACTTATGTCGGGCGAGGTTCGCGTCAGGGATGCCGAGAAACTCGTCGGGGAGGCCACATGACGGTTTGGCTCAACCAGGCGGAAGCCGACGCCCTTTTCGCGATGGAAAAGCACCGCGCCGATGAGCGGCGCTGGAGCTTGCCTGACACGGGGGGCGGCATCGTCGTGCCACTTGTCTCGGCCGGTGGCGACGAATCCTTCCACCTCGATATCAGCCGGGGACGGATCAATCTCGCGAAGGGTAAGGTTCAGAATCGCGCACGAACAACGATGGTGCTGGCGCGGATAGATTTTGGCGGCCCGCCACATCGTAACCCTGACGATGAAGAGATCGCCTGTCCGCATGTTCACCTCTATCGCGAGGGGTATGGAGATCGCTGGGCATTCCCGATCTCGCCCGAAGTTTTCACGCAGCCGACGGACCACTGGCAGACGCTCGTCGATTTCATGCGGTTCTGCAACGTCACCCGCCCGCCCGAATTTGATCGGGGGCTGTTCACATGAGCGAAATCGACCTTCTGATCGATGGGTATTGGCGCTGGCTGCGAGACAAGACCGCAATCAAGCAATTGAAGGACTGGACCGAGATCACGACGCCATATCTGGACCGACACAACGACTACCTCCAGATTTATGCCCGTAAGACCGACAAGGGCTTCGTGTTGACCGATGGCGGCGAGACATTGCTCGATCTTGAGCAGTCGGGATGCCTGATGGACAGCCCGAAGCGGCAAGCGATTCTCCGAACGATCCTCAATGGCTTCGGTATCGAACAGCAAGCTACCGAGTTGCAGGTCACGGCGACTAGCGACAATTTCGCACTGCGCAAACACAACCTGATCCAGGCGATCCTGTCGGTGCACGACATGTTCTTTCTGGCCTCTTCGACTATCGAAGCCCTGTTCTTCGAGGATGTGGCGGCATGGCTCGAAAATGTCGATATCCGATACACACCGCGAGTGAAGTTCTCGGGCAAGAGCGGCTTCGATCACATGTTCGACTTCGTGATCCCGAAGTCGAAGATCGCCTCTGAGCGGATCATCCGCGCGATCAACAATCCGAGCCGTAGCACGGCGCAGAATCTGATTATGGCGTGGATTGACACAAAGGACAGCCGGCCAGAAAGCTCCGAACCCTTCGCCTTCCTCAACGACAATGAAAAGACCATCGCGGGCAACGTGACCGACGCGCTTCGAAATTATGGGATTACACCCGTTGCCTGGAGCCAGCGCGATCAGTTCCGCGAACGGCTTGTAGCGTAGGGAGGCGGCCGCGATGTCAGCCGACTGGTATCCCGGGATCAAAGCGTTCTGCGCTCACTGGCGTCATGCGCCGATGCTGCAACAGACGTTCGAGACGCTTGAGCGGGAGTTCGCCGACGAGAACGACGCCTGCATTGATGCGGCGAAAGGACTGGTCGAATGCGCTTGCCGGGTGCTGATCGATGAACTCGACAATCCGCTTAGCCCGCAGAAGCCGGAGGCGACCGATACGCCCCTCGGGCACCTTGTCGGTCTTGCCACGCGGCTGCTTGATCTTGGAACTGTTCGGCACCGCGCCTTTTCTGATCTCATCAAACAGCACAATAAGCTGACCGAAACTCTCCGAGTTCTGCGCAACGAGGCCGGAACTGTGAGCCATGGTAAGGATGGCTTTATTGCAAAGCTTTCTGTGCATCACCGCCGCTCAGCGATGCTGGCTGCCGATGCGATCATCACGTTCCTTCACGAGGCCTACCTCGAACGTGAACCCGACCCCATCCGTACGCTTGAGCCTTACGAGCGATTTCAGACAGCGAACTCTTTGATTGATGAGTACGCTGCAATTCGCAGCGAAGGGGAAGACGATGGTCTCCTTGCTGTCGTCGTGCTTCTTCCCGGCGGCGATGAAGTGCCATTGTCGATAGAAACGTCTCGCCTGCTCTTTGGCGTGGACCGCGAAGCTTACAAACTTGTGCTTAATGCGTGTCGTGAAGCCAAGGCGGCTGCGCTTCGAGACGCGGAGGTTGTCTAATGGCCTATCTTTCCGAAGCCGCGATTGAACAGGTGGTACTCGACCAACTCACCAACCTTGGCTACGCGGTTACCACTGACGCCGAGATTGGCCCGGACGGAAAGGCGCCCGAGCGGGAAGCCTATGCCGATGTCATGCTCGTCCAGCGCCTGACGGCGGCCATTGAAAAGCTCAACCCTGCGATCCCGGCAGAGGCGCGCGGTGATGCCCTGCGCAAGATTTTGGCAACCGAGAAGCCGTCGCTCGTCGAAGAGAACCGCCGCTTGCACAAGCTGATGATCGAGGGTGTGGATGTCGAATTTTATACCGAGGACGGCACGATCCGCGGCGACAAGGTTCGCCTGATCGATTTCGACGATCCCGGCGCGAACGACTGGCTGGCGACGGGGCAGTTCACTGTGATTGAGGGCAGCATCAATCGGCGCCCAGATATAGTCGTCTTCATCAATGGCCTGCCGCTTGGCGTAATTGAACTCAAGGCGCCCGGTGGCGAAAATGCCACGCTTGCGGGCGCGCACAACCAGCTTCAGACGTACAAGACGCAAATCCCGTCACTCTTCCGGACGAACGCCGTCCTTGTCACCTCGGATGGCCTCACCGCGCGCGTTGGGTCGCTGACCGCCGATCAAGAACGCTTCATGCCTTGGCGCACCACGGACGGGAAAGTCATTGCCGCGAAAGGCCAGCCGGAACTCAATGTTCTGATCGAAGGAATTTTTGATCGCCGCCGTCTACTCGATCTGCTGCACGATTTCACGGTATTCGGCGAGACTGGTTCAGGTCTTGCGAAGATCATTGCCGGCTATCACCAGTTCCACGCCGTGCGGCACGCCATTGACAAGACCGTTGAAGCATCGGCGCCACAGGGCGACCGAAAGGTCGGGGTGATCTGGCACACGCAGGGTTCGGGCAAGAGCCTTTTGATGGCGTTCTATGCCGGGCAACTCGTGCGGCGGCCTGAGCTTGAGAACCCGACTATCGTTGTCATCACCGACCGCAACGATCTGGATGACCAACTTTTCGGCACGTTTTCTATGTGTCGCGATCTGATCAGGCAAACCCCTATCCAGGCCGACAGCCGGGATGATCTGCAAGCGGCGCTCAGCCGTGCCTCGGGCGGTGTGATCTTCACAACCATTCAGAAGTTCTCGCCAGCAACCGGCGAGACGATCTATCCGATGTTGTCGGATCGCCGGAACATCGTCGTGATCGCGGACGAAGCGCATCGAAGTCAATATGGCTTCCGCGCAAGGATCGAGCAGAAGACGGGCGAAATCGCCTATGGCTTCGCGAAGTATCTGCGCGACGCTCTGCCAAATGCGTCCTTCATCGGCTTCACCGGAACTCCAATCGAAAAGGATGATGTTAATACACCAGCGGTGTTCGGCGAATACATCGACGTTTACGACATCAGTCGAGCGGTAGAAGACGGCGCTACGGTACCCATCTATTATGAGAGCCGACTTGCTCGCATCGAGATACCCGACGACGAGAAGCCGAAAATCGATGCTGAACTTGAGGAGCTAACCGAAGGCGAAGCCACTACCGACCAGGAACGCATCAAACGAAAGTGGGCGACCGTTGAGGCACTGGTTGGTTCGGAGAAGCGGCTAGCAATGGTCGCCGCCGATCTGGTGAGGCACTTCGAGGAACGCGTTGCGGCCATGGAGGGCAAGGCCATGGTGGTCTGCATGAGCCGCCGCATCTGTGTGGCGCTGTACGATCAAATCGTTGCTCTCCGCCCCGACTGGCACAGCGACGATGACGCATTAGGCACGGTCAAGGTGGTAATGACCGGCTCGGCCGCCGATCCTCACGCTTGGCAGCCGCACATTGGGACCAAGTCGCGTCGTGATCTTCTCGCAAAGCGCACGAAGGACCCCAAAGACTCGCTCAAGTTGGTGATAGTGCGGGATATGTGGCTTACAGGCTTCGACGCGCCCTCGATGCACACCATGTACATCGACAAGCCGATGAAGGGGCACGGGCTGATGCAGGCCATTGCCCGAGTGAATCGCGTGTTCCGGGACAAGCCGGCGGGCTTGGTGGTCGACTATATCGGAATCGCGCAAAACCTTAAAAATGCCCTGAGTCAGTACTCCGGGGCGGATCAGCGTCAGGCTGGGATCGACGAGGCGGAAGCGGTCGCGCTTCTGATTGAAAAGTACGAAGTCGTGAAGGCAATGTTCCACGGCTTCGACTACGCACGTGGCTTTTACGGTTCGCCGCATGAGCGCTTGGTTGTTCTGGCCGAAGCTATCGAATGGGTACTCGATCGCCAGCATGAGGCTGCCGCTAGGGAAGCCAACGAAGATGGAAAGCGGCGCGAGAACCGGCGCTACCAAGACGCTGTCCTTGCTCTGTCCAAGGCGTTTGCTTTAGCCTCCGCCAGCGACGAGGCGCGGGATATCCGGGACGAAGTCGGCTTCTTCCAAGCGGTACGTATCGCACTCGTCAAATCGGCCGACGGCACCGGAGCAAGCGCCACCAACCGGGAGTTTGCAATCCAACAGATTCTGGATCGCGCTGTCGTCTCGACAGAGATTGTCGATATTCTTGCCGCAGCCGGGATCACGACGCCTGATATATCGATCCTGTCCGACGAGTTCCTGGCCGAAGTTCAGCAACTCGAAAAAAAGAATCTCGCCTTGGAGGCGCTACGCAAACTACTGAACGACGAAATTCGCTCGCGGAGCAAGACGAACGTCGTCGAGACCAAGCGCTTCTCTGAGCGGCTGGATGCAGCCATCGCCCGATATCATACGAACGCCATCAGCACCGTCGAGGTATTACAGGAGCTCATCGAGTTAGCCAAAGAGGTCCGTGCTGCCCGTCAGCGCGGCGATGAGCAAGGACTCTCCCAAGACGAGATCGCTTTCTACGACGCGTTGGCTGAAAACGAGAGTGCCACCGAACTGATGGGCGATGCTTCTCTCAAAGTAATTGCGCATGAACTCCTCGTAAGCCTCAAAGGTAACGTCACTGTGGATTGGTCGCACCGCGAGAGTGCTCGCGCACGAATGCGAGTATTAGTGAAACGAATCCTGCGGAAGCATGGCTACCCGCCCGACCTGCAAGACGCCGCGGTGCAGACGGTTCTCCGTCAGGCGGAGGCTTTGTCGGCCACTTGGGCCGTCTGACCGGAACGCAGAATGGGGCTTACTAGAGGGCTATGGCGTAAACGTAGTGATCATCACTATCGGTCGCGGCCCGCCAGAAGGGTTTCTCAGCCTGAACCTTCCCTCCCAAGCCCTTGAATTCCAAAATATTCGGCTTTACGGGGATGCCTTGGCCATTTGCATCCATACCCGCCGCCCCACCAGAAGGAGCATATTGCGGGTATTACAGCCACCCCTCCACGGCACAGGTGATCGCGCAAGTTTGCGAGACAGGGCCGCAGATGCGGCGACGGTGTGAAGCACTCATCCGCGCCGTCCTCACCATTTCGCCTTGCGCGTTTCATCGCATTCAGTGAACAGCCATCCGCCCCTCTCATCCGTCTGCAGGCGGAAAAGATGGGGAACTACAGTTCTGCCCGGAAGGTCTCAGTCTCTGCGTGCCCTGCGGCCCTGATGTTCGCGCAGGGCAAGGAAGATGGCGAATGCGAGCAGGGCGATCATCGCCGCCGCAATCGAGAGAAGCGAAGCGTGGGCCGAGGAGAAGGCATGCCTGCCCGCCTCGATCAAGGCCGTTGCGCTCGCCGAGGGCAGGTCCTGGGCAATGATGAAGGTGTCGCCAATCGAATGTGCGGCACGTTCGGCTTGTGCCGGATCAAGCTGGGGTGGAACAACCATCGCACCGCGATAGATCGATGAGAGGAACACGCCGAAACTGGTGATGCCAAGACCGGCACCCAGCTCATAGCCGACCGCTTCCAGAGACCCGGCCGCCCCACCCTTCCCGGGTTCGACCGAGTTCATGATGGCGATGGATGAAGCCGTCAGGCCGATGCTGAGCGCGAGCCCCAGAAGCGCGAGACAGGCTGGCACCCACAGGCCGGGGGCGTGGAAATCACTCTGCCCCACAAAGGCGAGGCTTGAGGCGGTCACCAGCATGGCCAGGCTGGCGACCGTGCGCAGCCCGAAGGCATTGACAAGATATCCCGCAATTGGCCCTCCCACGGCTGCAGCGATCATGAGCGGCAGCATGAAGAGGCCAGCCTCCAGCGGGGATTTGCCGAGCACGAACTGCAGCTCCTGCGCCAGTGTCAGCTCAACCCCGGCCAGAGCGCCCGAGGCCACCAGCGCCATTGCCAGACCTGCCACGATTGCGGGGTGCGAAAAAAGGGACAAATCGAGCATCGGCCGGCTGGAGGTTCTTTGCACATGAATGAAGGCCCCGAGCATCGCCAGCCCGGCGGCAAGCGTCAGCACCACGAGCCAGCCCGGCTGCTTTCCGCCAAAGCCCGATTTGATCGAGAAGACAATGCCGATGATCCCGCCGAGCAGCATCAGCGCCTGACCGATGCTCCATGTCCCGGGCGTTCTTTCCTCGCTCTTGGGAAGGATGCGCCAGGCCAGTGGCAGCACCACCAGTATGATCGGCACATTGATCAGGAATACCGAACCCCACCAGAAATGTTCAAGCAACACACCCCCGACCAGGGGGCCTGCCGCTGCTCCGACAGCACTGACCCCGCCCCACAGCCCGAGAGCGATGGCGCGTTCCTTCGGATCCATGAAATTCCGGCGGATGAGCCCCAGCGTGCAGGGCATCATCATCGCGGCACCAAGCGCCAGCATCGCCCGCCCGAAGATGAGAAAGGCCGTATCTGGCGCAAAGGCGGCCATCAGCGAGGCCGCACCAAAGATACAGAGCCCGGTGAGCAGAAGCCGGCGGTTGCCGATCCGGTCAGCCAGCGTGCCCATCGGCACCAGCAGCCCCGCCATCAGCAGGGGATAGATGTCGATGATCCACAACACCGCATTGCCCGAAGCCCCAAGCGCCACGGTCAGCGGCGGAATGGCGATATGCAGGATGGTCATGTCGACCACCACCGGCAGATAGGCCAGCATGACGAGGACCAGCAGAACCCAGCGATTGGGTTGGGACAGGGCGGGCATGGATGCACCTTCGCAGTGAAGCGCACCAGATATAAATACATACGTATGGATTGAAAGGGGGCGGCGGCTGATTTACTGATCGTCCCGCAGGGGGAAGGCATCATGGGCAAGAAGGCGACGATCGACCGGGAAAAACTTCTGGACCTTGCCGAAAGGATCGTTCGGGAGAAGGGGACAAAGGCGCTGACCATTGATGCGCTGGCCAAAGCCGCAAGCATCTCCAAGGGCGGCGTGCAATATAATTTCCCCTCCAAGGATGCGCTCATCCGGGCTCTGGTCATGCGCTGGACCAGCCGGTTTGACGCGATGATCGGCAGCGATGATGCAGCCCCCTCGGCCACAGGCATGATCCGGCGCTATCTCGATGCCATGCGGGCCTCGGGAGAGGATATTGATGCCAAGATTGCCGGCGTCATGATCACCCTGTCGCTGGAGCCGGAGAACCTCATCGAAACGCGGGAATGGTATCGGGAATTTCTGAACGGTTTCGATCTGGGCAGCGCCGAAGGCCGCCGTGCACGTCTGGCCTTTCTGGCCATTGAAGGCGCTTTCCAGATGCGTGCGCTCGGATTATCCGAGCATGGCGACTGGGAGAGCATGCTGCACGATATCGAGACCCTGCTCGACCTGCCGCAGGCTGCACCAGAGGGATAGAACCGGGCACCATCTCATGCCCTGGCCAGCCCTTCCCGACAGAAGGCGGAAACAGCGCCATCTGTCGGATGGCGCCATTTCATTCTCAGTTGCCGGCTCCCGAACCCATGGCCCTGAGCTTCCAGAGCTCCCACGCCCTGCCGGCCTGCCCGTCATTGGTTCTGGCCGCATTGGCCGCTTCTGCCGGATTCAGATAGATGACCTCGCCAAGTTTCATGGCATCGGCCTGCAGGCGCGCATTCACCTCGGCATAGACGGCATGAAACACCGCCTGCCGCAGCGAATTTCCAACAACTGTCGACCCATGCCCGCGCATGAGCACAACGCTCCTATCGCCAAGCTGTCCGGCCAGAGCTGCCCCCAGAGCGGGGTTTCGCACCAGCATATCCGTTTCCGGTCCGGCTGACTGGCGGATTTCGAATACAGGCGCGCCCTCCCCCAGAAAACCACTCATGTGATACACGGGCTTGAGAGGTGTATTGATCAGCCCGAAAGGAATGACGGACGGGGAATGACTGTGAACGACTGCATTCACATCATCGCGCATTTTGTAGATTTCGCAGTGAATGAACCGTTCGAGATAGGTTTTGTTTCCGGTTTCAACGGGTTCACAGGTCGCAATATCAACCCGCAGAATGTCGGCGCCGGTCACCAGGCCCGGCGCCATGCTGCGTGAGATCAGCATGTGTCCCGGCCGAGCGACATCGCGGACACTGACATGGCCGAAGCCGTCAACAACACCCTGATCGAACAGTATGCGGTTGGCGGTCACAAGATCGGCAACCGTTTGATTGTCATCAGGGGCAGCATTGGCGGTTCCGGACTGCAGCAGGTTCAGGGCCATGATGGCCAGTGCTGCAAGAAGAAAAGGCGTGCGCATGGTCATGTCCAGCTTCGGTTGCCGCGGTTCATGATTGGAATGGGCAATGGGTCGGCATCTTGCGAAAGACCGCCGGGGTGTCAGTCGCCCCGGCGGTGCGTTTTATCGCGCCACGGTTTCGCAGGCCTTGGTCGGGGCGGAAGCCTCGGAGACCTTGGCAGGCTTCAGCAATCCACCCAGAACAACCGCCAGTCCCGCACACAGCGCCGGCACCGCCCCCGCAAGGAAGATCTGCTGGAGAGACCAGCCGAGGGTAAGCACCAGCCCGCCAAGTACCGGCCCGATGATCGAGCCGATACGCCCGACGGCCAGCGCCCAGCCCACGCCGGTGGAGCGGATGGCGGTGGGATAGAACTCGGCCACGAGTGCATTCAGGCCCGCCTGCGCGCCCTGCACCACAATGCCCAGCAGAACAGACACGGTGAACAGCAGCTCTGGAGAGGGCGGCAGCAGCCCAAGGGAGCCGATGAGCAACATGGCGAGGGTGAACTCAATGGTCAGGCAACGCCGTGCACCCACGGCACGCATCACAAGGCCCTGCAGCAGGGAACCAACCACACCACCGGCACTGAACAGCGAGATGGCCGTAATGCCAGCGGACATATCCATGCCCGCATGCCTGAGAACAGCCGGCAGCCAGCTCACAATGAAATAGATGATGAGCAGGTTCATGAAATAGGAGACCCACAGCAGGAGTGTCCCCGCCGCCCGGCCTTCGGTGAACAGATGGCGCAGCGGCATGCCCCTGGGGGCTGGCGCGCCCGGTATCAGGCGTATGCCCTCAAGGCCCTTCAGATGCGGAACCATGCGCCTGACGAGGGCCTTGACCTGTGTCTGGTCCGCATTTCGGGCCACAAGAAAGCGCGCGGATTCCGGCAGGCGGAAGACCAGAATGCAGGCCAGAACCATGGGCAGGATACCACCGACGATAAAAACGGACTGCCACCCCCACACGGGCAGCATCGCGGCCGCGACAAGGCCGCCCAGCCCTGCCCCCAGCGGCATGCCCGTAAACAGCAGGGAAACGAAAATGGCCTGAAGCCGGCGCGGCGCATATTCCGCCGTCAGGGCCACGACATTGGTCAATGCGCCCCCAAGACCTATACCGGTGAGAAAGCGCAGGAACACGAGCTGTTCAAAGCCGGTGACATAGGCAGAAAGAAAAGACATGGCGCCAAAGCCGAATGTGGCGCAGATGACCACCCATTTGCGCCCCACCCTGTCTGCCAGCGGGCCAAGAATGGCCGCGCCGGTCATCAGCCCCAGCAGCCCGGCCACGAAAACCGGCGCGAAGCCTGGCAGCGGATGGTTCAGTGACTCTGAAATGGCCGGGGCCAGAAACCCGATCGACTGCGTGTCGAAGCCATCCAGAACGGCGACGCAACCGCACAGGATGATGACACCGACCTGGAAGCGGCTGAGCGGACTGTCATCAACAAGGTCACCAACTGTCGTTTCCCGCATTTTGGCGGTCATGGCGTTTCCTCCATCATGATTGGACTCAGGCGACACGGCTTTCTTGTCTTTGTGCGTGCGGCCTGCCTGCGGCGTTTGCCTCCGGGAGGGATTTGCCCGGGGGAGGAGAAGACCAGCTTGAAGCGGCGAGAGCCTCGATCCAGCGGACTTCGGAAGCGGCATCGGCGATGGGAATGAGGGCCGCCACATAACGGTCCGGCCTCAAGAGCACCGCCACATCGGGGAAACGGGCCAGAGCCTCGGCGAGTTGTGATGTGCATTCGCGCACGGTGATCACGTCATCGCATGGCGTGGAGGGCAAGGCCCCGGTTTGCGCCGGAAGCACAGCGATCCTTCTGGCCTTCAGGCGATCCCAGATGGGCTGGTCGAGCCTGCCGAATGCGCCTGCCGGGTCCTGCGTGCGCACGATGAGCGAAAAGCCCGGCCCCAGCAGATCATCGAGCAGCACCTGCCTGCCATCGGCCGTTGCCACCCGGGGCTGTGGCAGAAGCCGCCCCACCAGACCACGCGCGCCGCCCCCCACAAGGAACCCCCTGGCGAAAAAAGGCGAAGGCTTGTAACGCATCTGCGCCACATAATCGCGCGCACGCGGCCAGATGTTCAGCGCATGGAAGAAGCCGCGCGTGGCCAGCCCATGCAGGGCATTGCGCGGCGCCATCACCCGGCCCATGCGCAGGGCGAGCTGGATCATCTGCCACAGATGGTCCTTGCGCTCCTCCTGATAGGTTTCAAGAAGCTTCGGCCCCAGAAGACCGCCGAGAACCACCGAGAGTTTCCACGCCAGATTCTGCGCATCCCGCAGGCCGCTATTCATCCCCTGCCCGGCAAAGGGCGGGGTGAGATGGGCGGCATCTCCGGCCAGAAACACACGCCCGACGGACCAGACCGGAGCCGAGCGGGCATGGAAGCGATAGACCACCTTGCGGCGCAAGGTGGCCTGCGGGTCCGCGCCATGGCTTGCCAGCAGCCGGCGGATCATCTCCGGCGCCAGCAGGTCGGCATCCGTTTCCCCGCGCAGAAGCTTGAACTCATAGCGTCTTGTATTGTCCGGTCCCGGCAGGGTGATGCAGGGGCGGTGCTGGTCGCAGAAGACCTCGGTATGCTTGGTGATGTTGCGGTTGTTCTCAAGGTCGATGATGAGCCAGCGCTCGTCGAAGGTGGTGCCGGCAAGCTCGATCCCCAGCTCTTCCCGCACCCGGCTTGAGGCCCCGTCACAGCCCACCAGATAATCGCAGCTTATGGTCTTTTCCGCGCCGGACCGGTCCCGCACGGAAAGGATCACGCGGTCCTCATCCTGCCTGTGGCCCAGAAACTGCCAGCCATAAAGGGGGGTGACATGGGCGAAACGCTCCAGCGCCTCGCGCAGCTGCTGTTCCAGAATGGGCTGGCGGAAGGCGTTGCGGCGGGGATAGCCATAAGGCTGGCCGGTGGGCTCCACCTTCGCGAATGGCTTCCGGTTCGGCCCGTAATAGATGGAACCATACCCGGCCACCACATGCTTCAGCGCCTCTTCCACGCATCCGGCATTTTGCAGGATGCGCAGGGCCTCATCATCGATGGAAACCGCACGGGGCTCCTGCACGGTCGTGAGATTGCGCTCGACAATAGCGGTGCGCACACCATGGACGCCGAGCAGATTGGTCAAGGTGAGACCGATCGGGCCACTGCCAATGACCACGACGGGATAATGAAGGGGCGTTTCCATGAGCGTTCCTCCCTTGGGCCATGTGTTCTTGTTGTTCAGGCTTCTGGCGCGGCTCACTCGTCGCGGATGGTGTTGACCAGAAGACCGACCCGGTCGATCTCCACCTCCACCGTGTCACCCGGCTTCATCCACACCGGCGGCTGGCGCTTGGCGCCAACACCGCCCGGCGTACCGCTGGCGATCACATCCCCGGCCTCCAGCCGGGTGAAGGACGAGCAGTACTCGATCTGCCGGGGAATATCGAAGATCATGTCCGAGAAGCGGGCATCCTGAACAACCGCCCCGTTCAGACGGGTCTGGAGACGCAGGTTCGAAAGGTCGCCGACTTCATCCGCCGTCACCATCCAGGGGCCGAACGCGCCCGTCTCGGGGAAGTTCTTGCCCGGCGTGAACTGATGCGTGTGCCATTGCCAGTCCCGCACGCTGCCATCATTGTAACAGGCATAGCCGGCCACATGGCTGAAGGCGGAGCTACGGGAAATGTAGCGGCCGGGCTTGCCGATGATGACGGCCAGCTCCCCCTCATAATCCAGCGCCGTTGAAACTTTTGGCCGGAGAATGGGCTTGAGGTGCCCGGTCTGGCTGTTGGCATAGCGGGCAAAGATGGTGGGATGCTCCACTTCCGCGCGCCCGGTTTCCCTGCGATGGTTCTCATAATTGAGACCGACACAGATGATCTTGTCCGGGTTGGGAATAACCGGCAGCCACTCCAGAGCATCAAGCGGGCAGGTCGGCGCATCCGGAAGACGCGAGGCCAGTTCAGAAAAGGCATCATGGGTGATGACGCTTTTCAGGTCCGGTAGGCGCGCACCATATACCGCGCCAAGATCATGAAAGGTCTCACCCTGAATGAGCCCCCATGTTGCGGGCCTGTCCTGAGCGTGCGACGCGGCCTTGATGCGAACGGTTGCAAGTTTCATGGTTTTCTCCGGAAACCGGGCGTGGCCGGGCAACAGCCGTGCGCGGACACGCGCCAGGGCCGGGCCTGACGCGGCTCCAGCCACGCGGGTGGTTCATCATTTGAGGTTCAAGCTTTTGGCGCGGCCCGTCAGTCGCGATAGATGGCCTTGCCCCACTTGTTCAGCGTGTAGTCTTCAGCAGGCCAGGTCTGGCTCGGGCGATCATAGACAACCTCAAGCTCAGCGCTGATTTCGATCCAGTTCCTGTCCGGGTCCTCAATAAAAATGAACAGGTTGTTCCCGGGGCCATGACGGCCGGGCCCCCAGACGATCGGGATGCGGCGATCGCCCATATGGTCGCACCAGTCCTTGATGACGCTCCAGTCCCCGGCCTCGAAGCTGAAATGGTCGATGCCCTGCCGCCCCCGCCGGAAACAGGCCAGGGTATGGTGCTCGTGATTGGAGCGGGTCCATACGGCGAGGGTGCGCCCGTCTTCCGCGCGCGCATAGTCGCTGGTGCGGAAGCCGAGCTTCTCGACATAAAAGCGCTCGATCGCATCCGGGTCCTGCGATGCCAGGGTCAGGTGCTGGATGGGGCCACGAATGCCCTCACGCCGGGGATCCTGTGCGGCCAGTCCGAAAATGATGAGATTGGCGTCGCTGTCCCGCACGGCGAAAGCCTCTTTCCCAAAGAAGGGAGAGGGCGAAGGCAACAGCTCAACACCCGCGCGCAGGGCATGCTCACGAATACCGGCCAGCCCTTCCGCATCACGACAGCCAAACCCGGCATAGCCGAGCGTGCGGCTTTCGCCCTTCAGGAAGAGCATGCGCCGAAGCGGGCCCTCACAAATATAGGCATCCCCCTCCTGCCGCATCTCCATGTCCATCGCATCGGCATAGAAGCGGGCCAGCCCTTCAGGATCAGCGCTGAGCAAAGCCATATGGTGCAGATAGGCGCCAGCCTTGATGGCAGCGGTCATCGAACGTCCTCCCTGTTTTGTTGAGGAAGGATGATTTTGATTTCGCTCAAAGTCAACAATTTTCGCAAAATATGCGAAAATTTATAGAAAATGATATTTCAATATCTCGACATATGGGAAATCAGTCATTTTCCAATGCGTTCCTCAATTTCGCGGGCCGCGGCGGCAAGCAAGGGGGCGAGCCGTGCCGCAGCGTCCATTCCGGAGCGCGGAATGACATAGCTGAGGCTGCCCAGAAGCCTCCTGTTTTCATCAAGAACAGGGGCCCCGATACCGATGCGCTCAGGGTCGATTTCCCAATGGGTGATGGCGTGGCCCTGTTTGCGCATCTCGGAAAGGCTCTTGCGGAACTCTTCCCAGCTCCCTCCAAGACCTGCCAGACGGATTTCATCTGCATAGGTCGCGAACAGGCGCTTGAGATCGCGCAGCGGCAGATAGGGCAGCATGATTTTGGATGTCGCGCCACGAAACAGCGGCATGGGCCGGCCGCGCGCATAACTCACTTCCACCATGGCCGGCGAGGCATGGGCCACCTGATGGATACACAGCACGGTATCCTTGAAAAGCCGGCACAACAGCACGACGGAATCCGGCGGGGCGTAGTGCAATATGTCGGTCATCACCGGCTCGGCCGCAGCCAGAAGAGGGTCGGTCAGCTGGATCTGCCGGTCATACTGGATAATGGCTGGGCCAAGCACATAAGCCCCGTCACGGCCGGTGGTGAGAAGGCCAGCTTCCATCAGGGAGGCTATATAGCGATATGCACTGCTGACCGAGACCTCCATCGCTTCGGCCACCTGTTCGACAGTCCAGGCTGGATGCTCCAGCGTGAACAGTTTCAGAACATTGATCGTACGGTCTCGCCCTGCCATGGATCACTCATCTCGCCGATGTGGGTTCCCTGCTTATAGGGCGCGCTGAAACGAATGCCATCCTGTTCGTCATCTTCACCATCCGGCGTTCACACAGCACAGGCATGCCCCTCTTCACCACCGGGATGAGGAGCTGCATGTGTTTGCGCCTTTTGCCCTTGTGAGATCTTGTCGAAGACATGCGGCGTTTGCGCCGGGCATGGATGACGCATCGGCCTGCAGGCGCGAACGGCAAAAAGGGCGGAATGCTCCGCCCTCTGGTTCTTGCCCGGCACATCCTCAAAAATGGACCTTCCCGCCCCCTCATCGTGTCCGGAAGGATGAACCGGAACATTTCCGCAAGGGTCTGAAACAATGCATGAAACTCTTCAGGGGCAGGAAGGCCCGGAGTGAACTGCTCTTGGGGACAATAAGGGAAACAGGATGTTTCCATATGAATGACCCGCGCCGGCGCGGGTCATATCCAGATGATCAGCGAGCTTCGTTGATCACCTGAATCTGGGTGAATTCCGCCAGCCCCTCTTCGGCGAACTCAACGCCGATGCCGGACTGCTTGGCCCCGCCAAACGGCATGTTGGGGCCAAAATCGAGATGCTTGTTGATCCAGACCGTGCCACTCTCCATGCGCCGGGCCACATGGCGGAGCTGCTCGCGATCCTCACCCCAGACCGAGCCGCCGAGGCCGTAGGGGCCGGCATTCACGTTTGCAAGCACCTCGTCCACATCATCAAAGCGCACCACCGGCAGGATGGGGCCGAACTGCTCCTCGGAAACGATGCGCGCGCTGTCATCCACATCGGCAACGATGGTGGGGCGGATGAAATAGCCGGGCCTGTCCTCCACCTGCCCGCCGGCGATGATGCGCCCTTCCTTCCGGGCATCCGCCAGAAACTCCTGGAGCTTCTCATATTGCATGCGGTTCTGCAGCGGGCCCATGGTGGTGCCCTGCTTCATCCCGTCATCCACCACGGCATCTTCCGCCAGCCGCACGAGATGGGCGCAGACCTCCTCATAGATCGAGTCATGCACATAGGCGCGCTTGATGGCGAGGCACACCTGCCCGGCATTGAGAAATGCGCCGGAATACAGGCCCGAGGCCACCTTTTCCGGGTTTGCATCCGGCAGCACGATGGCGGCATCATTGCCACCCAGTTCCAGCGTGATGCGCTTGATGGTGCCGGCCGCGCCCGCCATCACCTTCTGCCCGGTGGCGGTGGAGCCGGTGAAGGAAATCTTGGCGACATCCGGATGGCTCGTGAGGCGCGCGCCGAGATCGTTCAGGTCGGTGATGATATTGACGACACCGGCGGGAAAGATGTCCGCAATGATCTCGCCCAGCAGCAGGGTGGTGAGCGGTGTGGTCGGCGAAGGCTTGATCACCAGCGTATTGCCGGCCAGCAATGCGAAGGGCGCCTTGAAGGCGATGATGAGAATGGGGAAGTTCCACGGGATGATGGCCCCCACCACGCCCAGCGGGCGGCGGAACTGGCGCACGATGCGCTTGTCATTATCCTCGATGATCTTTTCCGGCAGATCATAGGTGGCCAGATGGCGGATGAAGGCACAGCTATAGGCGATCTCCCCCGCCGCCTCGGCCAGAGGCTTGCCCTGCTCCTGGGTCAGCAGGCGGGCAAATTCGTCGGCCCGCTCCTCCAGCCTGTCAGCAAGGGCGATGATCTTCTCGCGCCGGGTCTCGATCGGCAGCGCCGCCCATGCGGGAAAGGCTGCTTTCGCGGCCGCCACAGCCGCATCAAGCTGTTCCCCGGAGGCACGGGGCGCAACGGCCAGAACCTCCTCCGTGGCCGGGTTCAGCACCTCCATCGTGCCTGCACCCTCACACAGCTGACCCCCGATCAGAAGCTTGAAATCCGGCATGCGTAAACTCCCCAAAAGCAATTGCTGTTGCCGGAAGAGGCGGAAGGCATGCCCCCGGCCTTCCCGGTGAATGGCCCCGCGCAATGGCCAGGGCCGGCGCACAGGGAGTTCGATCTTCCTGCATTCCCATGCGCGATTCTTGATGAATCCGGCCAAAAGCGTTTTTTTCCGGGGAAAGGAAAAAATTTGGCCGGATGTGCAATCTTCTTTCTGCCGACCTGCCCCGCCCGCTGCTGCATTGCACGTGGTTTTGACCAGCCGTTCTCTGCACGCCCTGTTTCTCATGATGAAATAGTCGGCAGCGCCATGGTGCATCGCAGCAATGGCGCGACGCCGTGCCCCCCGACCCGGCACCGGATGGTATTTCAATACATGAAAAATCTGGGGAAATGCGGGAGAGCGGCGCCATTCCAGCATTCTGCGGAGAAAAACGTCATCTCCTGCCTGAGTTTCGAGCTTGAACCACAGCGCCGTTTGGGCTTTCCTTTCATTGGAGGAATTTGAGTTGGGACGCCCATAACTATAAACTGATGGTTTCCCGGCTCAGCATTCGAGATGAAGATATGGATACGTCGCTGATTTCCAGAGACGTGTTTGTTGAGCTGTGCGGCGACCTGCCGGGCAGTCCTGTAAGCACGTCTGTCGCCCAGACCAGTAAAAGGGAAATGGTACCACTCACGGCCTTCGTGAAGTCCTTGGAATATCTGCGTCCAGAATGCGGAAACGCGATGTATTTCTGGAACAAGGGCGAGGCCATCAACCTCAACTGGCTGGGAGAGCTGGGCAAGGCCATCAGCAGTTGCCAGACATTTGGTGAGGCATTGCGCACTTTCGTGCATGGCTTTCCCCTGTTGCAGTCGCATACGGATGTGTCCTTTTCCGTTGAGGAGGACTTCGCCCGTTTTTCCTATCGCCTTCTGGATGCGCGCATCTGGCCGCGCCGCTGTGATGCGGAACTGACGCTCGGCCTCGTCAATGGCATTGCCCGCCAATATGCCATTCCGCAGGAAGCGATCCGCTCTGTCGATTTCGAGCATCAGCCGGATCTCGACCCGCGCGGCATGGCCACCCGGCTGGGCCTGCAACCCCGCTTCATGCAGGATGAAAACGCCATCGTCATCTCCCGGCGCGCCCTTTCGGCAGAACGGGTGGAGCCGCCGCTCCAGCCTGAGCCGGCGATGATGCGCCTGATCGATCAGGCCCTCGCCACGCAGCGTCGTCATGCGCCGGTGGCGAACCGGGTGCGGGAGCAGATCATGCGCCTGATCGGGCGCGAGAGCATCGGCCAGGAAAAGGTGGCGCGCCTGCTCGGCATGTCCGAGCGCACCTTGCGGCGCAGTCTGGCGGCGGAGGGGCAGTCCTTCCAGGAACTGCTGGATGAGTGCCGCCGCATTCAGGGCTTCGCGCTGCTGGTGCGCTCCAAGAAGCCGATGAGCGAGATTGCCCTGCTGCTCGGCTATTCCGACCAGACCGCCTTTTCGCGCGCCCTGTCCCGTCTCATCGGCGTCTCGCCGCGTGATCTGCGCAAGACCGGGGCGGAAGAGGAAAGGGTGATCCGCTGAGTGAAGGCCCTCTCCCGGACCGGACCTGAATGGGCGATGAAAATCATCGTCCGTTCAGGAAACGCCTCTTCCAGCCGGGAGAGAATGAGACGGCAGGAAGCCGGATCGATTTCCGAGAAGCTTTCATCGAGGATCATCACCTGAGCCGGGCGCAGAAGGGCGCGAGCCAGGGCGATGCGCTGGCGCAGGCCGCCGGAAAGATCGTGCCCCGCCTCCCCCAGCCGGGTTTCCAGCCCCTGACGCTGGCGGGCCCAGTCCTCCAGATCTGTCAGTTTCAGGACATGCCAGAGGGCCGCCGCCTCCGCCAGCGGGGCGGCGATGCGCAGATTCATCGCCAGCGTGCCATGCAGGATGACAGGGCGCTGCTCGATATGGGTGATGCATTCGGCCAGCCCCTCCGGGCGCAGGCGGCCCACATCCTGCCCGCCCAGCTTCACATGCCCGCATTCCAGCGGTGCCGCACGGGTGAGCAGCGACATGAGGCGTGACTTGCCGATGCCCGAAGGACCATCCAGCAGAACCCGCTCGCCCTTGCGCAGGGTGAAGCTCACCGGCAGATGCTGGCCATGACGGGCGCGCGCCTCCTGAAACACGATCTGCCCGACCTCCGGCGCCGGCGCGCCGGGCTGCGGGGCGCGCGCCATGCCGACCACGCCGGAAAGGCGGCGCATCGCCACCTGTGCGCGGGCCTGCGCATGATAAAGCCCCAGCATGTTGCGCAACGGGCCTGTCATCATGCCGGTATAGGCAAGAAAGGCGACCAGCGCCCCGATCTGCCACTGCCCCAGATATACGAGATAGCCGCCATAAAGCAGAACGCCCGTTCGGGTCACGGCGGTGATGATCTGGCTGATGGATGAGACGGTATCGTTCCACAGCCGCTGTTTCATCAGGGCTGTGACCTGTCCGTTCTGGCGGTGCCTGAAATCGTTCACCCTCAAGGGTGTCGCATTGAGGCTGCGCAGCATGGAGGTGGCCGCAAGGCTTTCCATCATGTGCGATGAAAGCCCCCCGCGGATCTCCCGCGTCACCTCGGCATGATGGGTGGTGGTGCGCCGGGCCCAGGCGAGAAACACCAGTTCGAGCGGCGCGGTGAGAACCGGCAGCAGAACCAGCCTCCAGTCCAGAGAGGCCATCATGATCACGCCACCCACAAGGCGGAACATGGCCCCCACCGCCACCAGAACCGAGTCAAACGCAAAGCGCTGGATTTCCGATGTATCGCCATCGATACGCGCGGCCGCCTCGCCGAGCGGCATGGGTGGCTGGGCCGGATCCTGATGCAGGGCAGCCGAAAGGACGCTGGCCCGCAACTCGGCCAGCATATGCACCGATGCCCGCAGATGAAGCATGGAATTCACCATGCCCAGCCCCACCGATCCCAGCCCGGCAAGGAAGCTCATTGCGGCCCAGAAGAACAGGGCGGACAGGTCCCGCGCCATGATCCCCTGATCGATCAGCGCCATGGTGAGCATGGGAACGGCCAGCCCGAGAGCAGCGGCCAGCAGGGAGGTTGCCAGCACCAGTCCGACCCCGGGCATGGCCCGCGCCAGAACCGGCTTCATCCACTCCGCCGTCTCGCGCCCGAAGAGCACGCCCGAGACAAGGCTGGCGCAGCGCAGGGCGAATGTGCCGGTGGGGACAATGGGAGCCTGTGCTGTCATGTGGCATCCTGCGATCGAAGAGCGAGGGAGAAGCACCCGTCAGGTCAGGGGATGAAGGCCATTCTATTCCCCCTCCATCGCGGTGGAGCCGGCCTTCTTCCGTTCCGCTCCGAAATGGCGGGCAAGGGCGGAAAGGCGGGCGATGGCCATCTCCGGCGTGTGCGGATGGCCATTCAGGCTGATATCCTGTGCAATATGCCCGGCCACACGCGCCGAGCCGAGGCTGGCCCCGCCCAGAACCGATCCCCGCGTGCCCGCCTCGCGCTGCTCGGGGGAATTGCACCAGGCGCCGAACAGGCGCGGGCCAAGCTGGGAGAGGTCATCCCACCCGCAGCGGGCATCGCCCGTGCCGGCAATCACCCCCTCATAGGCCGCGGGATAGCAGGGCGCGCCGCGTGCCGGATGCGCCGCCACCATGATGATGCCGGCCTCGCGCACGGCCTCGCAGGCTGCCCGGAGCGGCGCGCGGTCCGCCGCCAGACCGAGACTGAGGCAGACGAGATCCACCCGCTCCCCCTGCTCGGCACGGGCAAACCAGCGCAGGGCCGCGGCCACCTGCAGGGTGGTGGTCACCGGCCGGTCCTCGAACACCTGCGCATGAATGATGCGGGCCTGCGCACAGGCCCGCATGATTGTGCGTGCAACCGCAGTGCCATGGCCAAGGCGATCCGGCAAGGCAGGGCTGGTGCCGCCATCTGGGAGAAAGGCGAGCGCGCCTTCCATCCCGGCCGCCGGCCCTCCACTATCGATCACTCCGACTGTGACAGTCTGCAATGCGTCGCCCTCAGTTATCCCGCGAGAACATCCGGACCGACCCCAGGGACATCGACGTCCCGTCCGGAAGATCCACCTGCCCCTTGCGCTCCAGCGTCTCGGTGTCATAGGCGGCAAGATCGCTCAATGCCCCGCCGAGCCACACGGTCTTGCCATCCTTGCTGACATTGACCGAATAATAGCTGTGCGGCAAAGGCACCCGCTTGATGGGCTTGCCGGTTTCCAGATCGAACGACTGGAGGACATTATAGGCGCCAAAAGCGCGCTTGTGGTCCGGGCTGGATGCGGTGGAGAAGTAGAACACATCCATGTTCTCCACATCGCGCATCTTCATCTTGCCGGTCTTGCGGTCGAGCGTCAGCAGGCCGGTCTTCCACGCCTCGGGGTCATCCTCCGCCTTGCCCTTCAGGTTGGAGTAGAAGGGAATGGTCATCATCCCGGAATTTTCATGCTGGCTCCAGATGGCAAGCACGTCCGGCTTGTTGCGGGCATCCACATCCCAGCTCTGGATCGGCATCTCGTCGATCTTCTTGCCGGTTTCACCATCGAACACATGCATCTCGCGGCCGGCACCGAAGATCTTCTTGCCGTCCTCGGAATACATCAGCAGGGTGATCTGGCGCGGAGCCTCCTGCGTGTGCTTCAGCTTCATCGTCTCGGTATCATAGAAGGCGAGGCGCGTGGGCTGGGGCTCGAAGTGGGACAGCTCCTTCTTCACCGGCGACTGATACACCACCAGCGTCTTGCCATCAGGCGAAATATCCATGCCGAACAGGCCCTTGACCCGTTCATTGTCATGGCTCATATCGGCCCGGCCCACGGTTTTGCCGCTGTCGAGATCGATCTTGAACACGCTCTCCGTGCCATTGGCGAGAGCATAGGCGGTCCTCTTGTCCGGGGCGACCACAGGCACGATGGGTGCCGGGCCGGCGCCCTCTATTTCAATGACCTTCTCCACCTTCTTCTTGTCGGTATTGACCAGCACCAGCCGGTTGGGACGGGCGGGGGCCAGAATATATTCATCCGCAAAGGCGGGCGCTGAGACCGGGGCCGCAAGGGCCACACACAGCCCGGCGCTGGCGAGGGGAAGCAGCTTTCTGCGCATCTCGTTCAACCTTTCGAGCGCGGGAACACGGACTGGAGATTGCGCCAGTCATCCATCACATTGGCGGCGCCGTCGGACCAGTCGGGATAGGTGTTGAGCGTGTCGGCCACCTGGGCTGGCCACCAGCACGGATCAGCGCAGCCATACAGGTCCGCCTCCATGGGTTGGCACAGGTTGGAGAGCGCGCCGAAGGCGTCCACTTCCCAGCCGGGATCGAAGGATGTGGTGCAGCCCACCAGGGAGTTCATGGCCCGCACTTCTTCCTCGCGGCCTTCCGCATGGGCCTCCACGAAGGCCCTGGCCTTTGCATTCGCAGGGATGAGATGTTTCATGCCTTGGCTCTCCTGGGCTCGATGTGACGACTGAAAAAGGAGGGGTTGGCGCGCATGATGCGGACATAGGATTCGATGCCGAAATCCACCCAGTCCCGCATCAGGTCGCAATAGTGGTAGACAGGGGCGAATGGATCGCCCTGCCGCGCGTAGGATTCGTGATAGCAGCCGCCCGCACAGATGGAGCGGATGTGGCAGGTGCGGCAGCCATATTCACTGCGGTCCTGCGCGCCCTCGATGAAGGCGGCGAGCTTGGGCACATTGATGCCGGTCTCGACATTGCCATAAGTGGGTTCGTTCGAGCCCACGAAGCGGTGACACAGATGCAGTTCCCCGCTCTTGTCCACCGCCAGCATGCCCAGTCCGGCGCCACAGGGCACGGCCTTCTTGGTGCCTTGCGCAATATCGGTGAGCAGCTGGTGCATGTTGGAGAAGCCGATATTCTCCCCCCTGCAGGCCGCCTCGACATAATGGCGGCCGAGGGTCTTCATGTCCTCGAACACCTTCTTCAGCGCGCCGTCATCCAGATTGAACACCGCGATGGGACCGGAGGTGGCCGGGCCGAAGCCCACTTCGGCAAAGCCCAGATCATGCTTGAGGTGATCGTGGATGGCGATGACATCGGTGACACCGCGCGTCAGCGTCACGCGCACCCCCACGGGGCGGGCGGTGTAGCGCTCCAGCAGCATCTTCACATTGCGGGCCACCAGATCATA
Organism: Haloleucobacter ellipsoideus; assembly: GCF_052491725.1. Lineage (NCBI taxonomy): Bacteria > Pseudomonadati > Pseudomonadota > Alphaproteobacteria > Hyphomicrobiales > Xanthobacteraceae > Haloleucobacter > Haloleucobacter ellipsoideus. The sequence goes on along the minus strand of NZ_JBQWAR010000021.1, from coordinate 318,869 downwards.
TGTGCCCTTGCCACCCACCGTGCGCCGGTTGGCATCATGCAGGGCTTTTGGCCCATCCATGGAAACGGTGAGGGCGAAGCGGTGCGCATTGAACCAGTCCACCATCTCCTCGGTGAGCAGGGTGGCATTGGTGGTGAGGGAAAAATCCACCACCTTGCCCTCTTCCCGCCCGCGCGGCTCGGCATAGGCCACCACCTGCTTGATGAGCGCATAGTTCGACAGCGGCTCGCCGCCGAAGAACACCACATTCACCCGGTCCCGGTCCTTCGCCTGTTTCAGCAGCAGCTCGAAGGAGGCCACAGCCGTATCGAACTGCATCTTCTCACCCTTGGCCGGGGTGGTCAGATCTTCCTTGTAGCAATAGGTACAGGCGAGGTTGCAGCCGGTATTGACGTTGAGAATGATGGTGGAGAGCGGAATCTCCTCCACCTTCGTGATGGGGCGCGGCAGCTCGGCTTCCCCGGCATCGCGCACGATGTCGAGATCGAGGAAGCTCTGGAGACAGTCCACCAGGGTTTCGCTGGTGTGGTGCGCGCCCAGCTGCTGCTGCATCAGCGCGCTGTCCACCGCCTCATGGCTGCGGAACAGGTCATAGACATCGCGGCTGGTGCGATCGAGCTCGAACAGGCTGGTGGTGGGCACATGCATCAGCATGGCCCGGCCATCCACATCCATCCGATGGGCATTGTGCCTGATAAGGGTGAGTGCTCCCATGACAAACCTCAGCGGATCGGGGTGTCGACGAAGCGCTGCACCGTGGCATAGAGGTGCGCATCGGCCTGCAGGTCCTTGCCGCCTTCCTTGACGGTGGCGATCACCTTCAGGTTGCCGATATTGTTGGCCATCATCCGACGGGCCGGATTGGGGCCGGCATCGCCCGGGGTGAACAGGCCGGTATCATTGATGGAACCCGCATATTTCGCGTCCTCCATCCGCTCCGCCTCTTCATTGAAATTGTCGATGGTCCAGCTTGCCGGGAAGGTGCCGACGAGAATGTCCTCACCCTTCCCGTCGGGCGCCTTCATCCAGCCCACGGCCTCGAACTGGGCGGGCACCTTGGGAATGGGGCCTCCGGCACCACCAATGCGCGCCATTGCCACTTCCGGCACCACGGTGATGCGGTCCAGCTTGTCATAGACAATGAGCGGCTGCGGCGCCTCCAGCTTGCCGATGCCCAGCTCCACCGGGCCGAGCACCTTGCCCGCCGTCAGCTCCAGCACCACCTTCTTGTCCGTGGCGCTGACAACCTTTCCGGTGATGCCCTTCGGCAGAACCGGCTTGCCGGAAAGGCCGATGCCGGTCAGCGTCACCTGCCGGGTTTCACCCGCCTTCAGATAGGAGGGCGAGACGGAGAGAATGCGCGGGGACTCATTGGCCCGCACGGCCGCCATGCGTCCGCCCACCACATCCTCATCGGCATGGAACCAGCGCCCTTCCAGCGTGCCATCCTTCTTCAGGCCAAGCACCTGACGGATTTCCGTCTTGCCATCGGAGAGCGCACCGCGCCATTCACCAGCACCAAAGGCGCGCGCATTCCCCTTGAAGGTCCGCCGGCCATCGGGATAATCCAGCACCATCACCGCGTCATAGTCCTCACCATCCTTGCTGATGGTGAGCGTGCCGTCATAATCGCCCACACCCGGCTGGCGGCCGGACACAACCCATTCCCCGGAGAGGTCACCTGCGGCAGCCGGGGTTTCTCCCAGCGGATAGGTCTTGGCCAGGAAATCGGCGATCTGGGTCTCGGCAATGCCCTTCCAGTCGCGGTCACGCGCCATGGCCTGATATTCGATGGTGGGGAACTGGCCGAGATGGAAGTTGATGAGATGCTTCCAGTCTTCCGGCGTGCGGCGCTGGAGGGCGACGCGGGCATAGGAATGGCAGCGCCCGCAGGTCTCGGTCATGAGCTGGCTGGGGCCCTGGTCCTGGGCGACCGGCTCCTTTTCCAGAATGTAGCGCCAGGGCGCGGTTTCCTCCACCGAGAGGCCGCGCGTGTTGGCCAGGTGGCGCACCACCTCCACACGCTCCTCATCGGTGAGCTGAAGGCCGTTATTGCGCATCATGCGCACCACGGTCATGTCCCATGCCTCGGGGGTCTTGCGCACCGAATCGATGCGCTCCAGCTTCCCGTTTGCGTCTTCAGCATGACAGGAAGCGCAGCTGTTCTTGAGCACCTGCGCGCCATCAGTCGCGCTGACCGGCGCGCTGAAACCAAGGGTCGCGATCGAAACTGTCGAGGCAAGGAAAAAGCGGGACAGCAATGACATCTCTCAACATCCCTCTGGCTGATGCACAGCGTGGCTGGGGTGGCGCAACAGGCAGGGCCAGCACCGTTCGACCCTGATGGAACGAGAGAGGGGGCGTTAATTCTTGGCATTTCCGGCCAAAATCGCGTCGCTATGTCGCGGGGCCCCGGGAATGGCCGGAATTGTCAAGATCACCCGCCGCCGATCAGGACACAGACCATCCATGACGTGACGTGATGTGTGGGGCCAGCGAGAGCATGGACAGGCGGGCCGATCTGGTGGTGATGGGTGCAGGGCCCGCAGGATGCATCTCTGCCCTGCTGGCGGCCCGCGAAGGGCTGCGGGTCTGCCTCATTTCAGGCGGCCGGGATTGCGCCTCCGGCATGGCCCCGCGGCTTGAGGGGCTGAGCCCGCGCCTGCGCCAGTGGCTGCAGGGGCAGAACATTCTGCCCCGGGCGGACTGGCTGCTGGGCCCCCTGCCCCGGCGGGTGGACTGGTCCGGCATCACCAGCAGCGAGAACAGCGAATTCATCATTGAGCGCCCGGCTCTGGATGCGCATCTGTGCGCTGTCGCCCGCTCTGCCGGGGCGCGGATCATCATGGCCAATGCCCGCCCCGGTGCGGATGGCGTGGAGCTGGAAGACGGCACCCGTCTTGAGGCCAGATGGGTGGTGGATGCGCGCGGCCGCGCCGCCCGCCGCAGCCGGCCGGATGTGGAGGCGGGCCAGCGTGCGCCGGCAACCCTGTCCATCTGCGGCTGGGCCCAGGTGGAGAGCGGGCAGGATGTGGCCGCGGGGCTGGACATCACCGCCATCGCCAGCGGCTGGGTCTGGCGTGCCAGCCTGCCTGACGGACGCATCTGGCTGCAATATAGCGGGGACGCCGGGGAGGACGGCAGCCTTGAGGCCCGCCTGCTCCGCGCCTTCCGGGAGAGCGCCCCCCATTTGAGGGGGCACCGTCTGGCTGGCGCCCCCATTGCGCGGGAGGCAGCGCCCACCCGTCCCGCCTCTGTCGAGAACCTGCACATGCTGCCTGTGGGCGATGCCTTTGCGGCCATGGACCCGCTGGCCGGCCATGGCCAGTTCTGGGCGGTTTCCTCCGCGCTGGCCGCCACAGCCGTGCGCCATACGCTCACCGCCCGGCCCGGCCCTGAAAGCGAGCGTCTGTGCCGCCAGTATCTGGCGATGCGGGCCGTGGATGTGAGCCTGCGCAATGCCCGCATCGGGCGGGATTTCATGCGGCTCGAAACCCGCTTTCAGGACAGCCCCTTCTGGGCCGCGCGCCGCGCCTTTCCCGATGACCTGCCGGCCCATGAGCAGCTGGACGCCATCACGGTGGATTCCATGCCGGTCGTCCGCAACGGGATGCTGGAGGAGATGGACATTCTGCGGACACCGCGCACGCCCACCGGCATTGCCTGGTTCGGGCAGATTCCCGCGGTCGAGGCATGGCGCGCCTTCCGCGCCGGAGAGAACGCGCAGGCCCTTGCCGCGCGCTGGGGCGCGGCCGCCGCCCGGCTGCCCCAGATCTTCGCCCATGAAACCCGGAGCGCCTGAAGCCCGGGCCGATACGCACCTGAAAACCGGTTTCCCGCCGCAGTGGCGGACAGATTAAAAAGTGGGAGGAACACGATGAAGTCCATGATCCTGGCCGTCTCCACGGCATTGCTCGTGACCACGCCGGCGCTGGCGGCAGACATGACCAGCCCGGTCAAGGCCACCGCACCGGAGCCTGCGCCCAACTGGGACATCTCCTTCGGGGTGACGGGCACGAGCGACTATATCTTCCGCGGCATGAGCCAGACCAACGGCCATGCGGCCATTCAGGGCTATGCGGAACTCTCGCTCTTTGACTGGTTCTATGCCGGCGCATGGGCCTCCAGCGTCAGCTTTCTCGGATCAGGTTCCGCCGAGGTGGATCTGTATGCCGGCGTGCGTCACAGCTGGGACAAGCTGACACTGGATGCCGGCTTTGTCGGATATGTCTATCCCGGAAGCGATGCGGACACGAGCCTCAACTTCTGGGAAGTCTATTTCAAGCCCAGCTATGAAGTGACAGACTGGCTGAACCTTGCCGTTCATCTCTACTATACAAGCGACTATATTGCCACCAAGACAAGCGGCACCTATCTGGCCGGCCTTGCGACGGTGACATTGCCAGATTTCGGACCGGGCGGCATGTTCGGCTGGTTTGTTTCCGGTGAATTCGGACACCAGTGGGTGGATTCCGACACATGGAACGATGTGTTTCTCAATACACTGACCCAGACGACCCATTATGTGGAAGTCTCCGGCTATAATTACTGGAATGTTGGCGTCGGCTTCACATACAAGGCAGCGACGCTGGACCTGCGCTATCATGGCTCGGACCTGAAAGACGAGCAGTGCTTCCTGCTGAGCGGCAGCCAGACCACATGCGGTGACCGCTTCCTCGGCTCGCTCACCTTCGCCACCTCCTTCAGCGACCTGAAATAGGGCGAAAGCCTGTCCCGACCCAGCCGGGAAGGTTCAGCACCAGACCTGTAAGGGAAACACCATGTGCCAGCCGGACCTTTCCGGTTGTCACACCTTCCCGTGCCCCATGTGGGCCCTCCTGCCGGAAGCGTGCGGCATTTCCTGCCGCCCTTCCCCTTCGCGCCTGTCGCGGCACAGATGCGCCACAGGCCGGACACCCGGCCCGGCATTCCCTCTGCCTCCCACGGCCTGAAAAGGAGGAAAAAGGCACCCCGGCGGCCTATATATGCGCCCGCACGCTCGAATCGATGTGATGACAGCTCTTCGCATGCCCGGCTGGGAGAAGCATAATGAACAAGCACTGGTCGCAGGTTGAATATCTGCATGAGACTGTCACCAACCCGAATATCCATCTGCGCGGAACCCACAGCTATTACAGCGGGGCATGGACAGGCCATTTCGAGGACAGTGTCGTGCGCTATCTCTATGGCGACGAATACAGCCGCAGGACATGGACATCACAATGGCCGGTGGATCAGCTCCATATCGGGGACTATGTGTGCATCGGCGCTGAAGCGGTCATCCTCATGGGCGGCAACCACACCCACCGGGTGGACTGGTTCAGCCTGTATCCCTTCGCGGAAGTGATCACCGATGCCTATGTCGGCAAGGGCGATACCCATATTCATGATGGCGCATGGATCGGGATGCGCGCCATGATCATGCCCGGCATCACCATCGGCGAAGGGGCGGTCGTCGCCTCCGGCGCGATCGTCACCCGCGATGTGCCGCCCTACACGATTGTCGGCGGCAATCCCGCGGTGGAAATGCGCCGGCGTTTTGATGGGGAGACGACAGAAAGGCTCCTCGCCCTTGGCATCTATCAGTGGCCGGAACACAAGTTCGCGGCCCTCAGGGCCCAGATCTGCGCCAGCGATATCGAGACCCTAATGGCGGCAAGCGCGGCATGGGACAGGGCGAACAGGCCCTGATCCCCTGGAGGGCCCTGATCCCTCGGGGGGCCAGATCCATTGGGCGGACAGCGCGCAAAGAGGCCCTTCCCGCTCTCAGCCTGCCGCTGGAAAACGCATTTCCGCGCGCAGGCCCTTTTGTACGCCATTGGACAGAAGGAGCTGCGCCCCCATCCGCCCCAGCGCCATATCCGCGATGGCCAGCCCGAGCCCGCTGCCCATCGCGGTCTTGTGGCGGCCACGGAAAAAGCGGCTGCAGGCTTTCGGCAATTCATCCTCCGGAATGCCGGGGCCGCAATCCTCGATCAGAATGGATAGGGTATTGGCACCGCGCCTCAGGCTGCATGTCACCACCTGATCCGCGGGAGAATGCTGGACGGCATTTTCCAGCAGATTGCGCGTGGCGAGCATGAACAGGGTGTCATTCGCCTGAAGCGTCAGCTCCCCGAGCGCATCCGCGATCACGATCCGCGCGGCGTGCGGATAGAGACGGGCGATGTCCTCCGCAATCCTTGCCATGGCAAGGCCGGCATTCAGGCCGTGCCTGTCATGCTGCATGTGGCTGCTTTCGGCATTGGTCAGGTCGGTGAGCTGGCGCACCAGACGTGATGTCCGGTCCACGCCGACAATGATCTGCCGCAGGGCAGCGTTGCGCACCGGTTCGGCATCGCTTCCCAATGCAATCTGCGCCTGTGTTTTCAGCCCTGCAATGGGCGTGCGCAGCTCGTGGGCGGCAAAAGCCGTGAAGTCCCGCTCATGCGCCCGCGCGGCACTGACCCTTTCAAACAGGCCGTTGAGGGAGCGGATCATCGGCTTGATCTCGGTGGGGCTGTCATCATCCGGCAGGGGGCTGAGATCGGAGGCCGGGCGCATCTCCAGTGTTCGCGCCATGGCATTGAGCGGGCTCAACCCCTTGCGCACGCTGAACCAGATCAGCACCGCCAGAAGCGCCAGGGTGAGAAGACCGGGCAGAACGAGACCGCGGATCACATCCCGCACCAGCCGGTCCCGGACACGCAGATTGTCGCCGACCATGACCCGCACGCCCAGCGCCTCATTCTCCACCGTGTAGACACGCCAGGTCTCCCCATCCACCACCGTTTCGGAAAAGCCGCCCTTGCTTCGGCTCAGCGGCTGGCCGGGCGCGCTCTCCGAACGGCCGACAAGCGTGCCATCCAGAGCCCAGATCTGGCAGGACAGCTGCCGGTCATAGGAGGAGTGCGGACGGGCCATTTCAGCGGGAAGGGCGGCGGCTCTGGCGGGATCGATCTCCTGGCTGTCGATCAGCGAGTTGACCATGCGGGCCGCCTCGATGAGACGGGCATCGAGAACCCGTTCCACCTCGGCGCGGGTGTTCATGTAGATCCACGCGAAGGCCGACATCCACACAATGCCGGTGGTGATGAGCAAAATGCGCAGAAGGCGTGTGCGGATGGAGGTCATGTCCCGCTTCCTGTCAGGCGGTAGCCAACGCCGCGCACGGTTTCGATCACCCCCGGCCCGAGCTTCGCGCGCACATTGTGCACATGCACCTCGATGGTGTTGCTCTCCACATCCTCCTGCCAGCCATAGAGGCGCTCCTCAAGCTGGGCCTTGGAGAGAATGTGCCCGGGCCGCTCCATCAGCGCATGGAGAATGGAGAACTCCCGGCGGGAGAGGCGGATGGGTGTTCCCGCCCGCACCACGCTCATGCTTGCCGGATCGACCACCACATCCTGCCACACCAGAGTGGCGCTGGCATGCCCGGCCGCCCGGCGGGTGAGCGCACGCAGGCGGGCGGCGACCTCATCCAGATCGAACGGCTTGCCCAGATAATCATCCGCGCCGGCATCCAGCCCGGCAATGCGGTCCGTCACACTGTCCCTTGCGGTCAGCAGCAGAACGGGGGTCTGCAAGCCCCCTGCCCGCAACTGGAGCAGAAGATCAAGGCCCGACCCGTCCGGCAGCATCAGGTCCAGCACCACCGCCTCGAAGGCGGAGGCGCGCAGGGCGGCGGCCGCATCCGCGCAACAGGTGACGGTTTCCACCCGGAAGCCCGAAAGCCCCAGCCCGACCTGAAGCCCGTTCAGCAGAAGCTCGTCATCCTCGACCACCAGAACCCGCATGTCACACTGCCCGCCTGCATCCGGCCTGCTTACATAACGGCAGCCTTAAGCCAGCCTTAAGGTCAGTATCGCGCAAAGCCACCTTCAACCGCCACGGGAGAAGAGGGATGTTCGTGCTGACACGTCGCCATATCATGAGGGCCATGGCCGCCGCCATTATGCCCGCCACCATCGCGGCCGCATGCCTTTTCCCCCTCGCCCCGCCCGCCCGGGCGCAGCAGGTGACGACGGAAATGATCCTGAACGATCCGCAGGCCCCCGTGGCCGGCAATCCGAAGGGGGATGTCACCATCGTCTACTTTACGGACTACAACTGCCCCTACTGCAAGAAGATCGCGCCCGTTCTGGACCGGGTGGTGCGCGAGGATGGCAAGATCCGCCTTGTCTACAAGGACTGGCCGGTCATTCGCCCCACCTCCATCGAAGGGGCGGTGCTGGTGCTGGCGGCGAAATATCAGGGCAAATACAAGGTTGCGCATGATGCGCTGATGAAACTGCCCGGCAGCAACCTGACCCGGGAGCAGATGCGCACCGCCATCCAGAAAGCCGGCGTCAACATGCCCCGGCTCGACAAGGATCTGGCCACGCATGAGGACGAGATCCTGGATCTCATCAAGCGCAACATGGCCCAGGGCGATGCGCTTGAGCTGACAGGCACGCCGACCTTCCTCATCGGCCCGTTCCGCACGCCCGCGCTCGATTATGACGGCTTCAGGGAAGCCATTGCCGATGCCCGCGCCCGGCAGGCCGCAGAGCGGTAGGCAGCCTTTCCCTCTCTCATCCCGCTCCACAGGGGCAGCCCCCGTGGCCTGCCCTGCCGCCCTGTCCCGTGCCCCGTCTTGCAGCCCTGTCCGATCATGGCCGGCGCACCCTTTCCGGCCCGGAACGCGCGGCTCTCCCATTCCCCAGCACGAAGGCCCTTCATGACCTCCTCCGCCCCGCGCAACATGGCCGCTCTCCTTCTTCTGTCCACACTGGCGGCGGGATGTGTCACGGCCGGCTCCTCGCCTGATGCCCGCAAGACCCGGCCATGGCAGGACAGCTTCGTTGCAACCGCCTATGGCCCGCAGCCGCACGAGAAGTTTCCCGTGCCGGCAGTCGAGCCCGAACGTATCGAGGACCGCAATGTCCGCCAGCTTGTCGATTATCCGACCCGCGAACAGCCCGGCACGCTGATCGTCGATACGCAGGACAGGTTCGTCTATCTCGTGCAGGAAGGCGGCAAGGCCATGCGCTATGGGGTGGGCGTGGGGCGCGAGGGGCTGGAATTCACCGGCAGCGCCAATGTCGGCCGCAAGCGGGAATGGCCGGGCTGGACCCCGACCCCCAACATGATTGCCCGCGAACCGGAGAAATACCGCCCATGGGCCGGCGGCATGAAGGGCGGGCTTGAGAACCCGCTGGGCGCGCGCGCCCTCTATCTGTTCAAGAACGGTCAGGACACGCTGTTCCGCATTCACGGCACCAATGAGCCGGAAAGCATCGGCCATGCAGTCTCTTCCGGCTGCATCCGCATGCTGAACCAGGACATCATAGACCTCTATGGCCGCGTGCCCACCGGCTCGAAGGTGGTGGTGAAATGAACCGCGCGCCGCCCTGTGCATGGCCTGTGGCGCGCCTTTCGCGCCGGGGCCTGCTCTCCCTCATGTCCGGCGGCCTCGCCATGGGCCTTGTCTCCGGGCCGGGCCGCGCGGATGTCTCCAGCCTCGCGCCGGTTTCCTATGTGGTTGAGGATGAAGCCACATATGAGCGGGCCCTCTCCTATGCCGCCCGCCTCACGCGGTCCGCCCTCGTCTATGTGGGCGCCGCGTGGTGCCCCATCTGCCGGACACTGGAGCGCACCACCCTGCGTCATCACGGGGTGAGCAGCCTTCTGCAATCCATCGCGCTGGTGAAGATCGATGTCACCCGCATGGATGGGGACAGCAAGGCGCTGCTGCACCGCTTCGGGGTTGAAGGGCCGCCAACCCTGTTTCTGGTGGAGACGCGATCGGGCCGTGAGCATGCCCATACGCGGCTGGCGGGGCGGGTTCCTCCGCAGGATCTGATCCAGCGCCTGCGCCCCTTCGCCGGCTGATCCACCGCCCACCACCGCCCCCCTTAAGCTTGCCTTAAGCTTGGCGGAGCTCACCAGACTGGAACCGCTGTAAACAGGTTCCGGCCCTGTCCTGCGTCCGGGTGATGATGCAATCCGGCCATGGCCGGCCCTGCCTGCAGCATTGTGTGCGGACCAGACGAGAAGGCATCACGCCGGCATCTCCGGTCCGAGGGTGAGGGGCTGGAAATGTCTGACGTCGCTTCAAAAGCGCGTGGTTCAGTATGGAAGAGGCTGGGACGTGTGGCGCTGGCCGCCATCATTGTCGGTGGCGGCATATTCTGGTGGGTGGTCACGCCCCCGCCGGTGGAGGAGAGCGGATTGGGCCTGCCGGAGCGGGCCGACCATGCTCTCATCGCCCGCGGCGAATATGTGGCCCAGCTTGGGGATTGCGTCGCCTGCCACACCGCGCCCGGCGGCGCGCCCATGGCCGGCGGCCTGCCACTGGAAACGCCCTTTGGCGTGCTCTATTCCACCAATATCACACCGGACCGGGAAACCGGCATTGGCGGCTACAGCTTCGGCGCGTTCGACCGCGCCATGCGCAAGGGCGTGACAGCGGATGGCCGGCACATGTATCCGGCCATGCCCTACCCCTCCTATGCCAAAGTGCTGCCGGATGACATGTATGCCCTCTATGTCTATCTGATGCAGGGTGTGAAGCCGGTGGCGGCGCCGAACAAGGCGATGGAGATCGGCTTTCCCTTCAACCAGCGCTGGTCTCTGGCCTTCTGGAATCTTCTCTTTCTGGATGACAGCCTGTTCGTCGCCGATGCCGGCAGGGATGAAACCTGGAACCGTGGCGCCTATCTGGTGCAGGGGCTTGGCCATTGCGGGGCCTGCCACACCCCGCGCGGCATCGGCTTTCAGGAAGTTGCCATGTCGGACAAGGGCCCGAATGGCGACAGGTTCCTCTCCGGCTCCAGGGTGGAGGAGTGGAACGCGTTCAATCTGAGGGATCTGTGGTCTGTCGCGGACATGGCGGAGCTGCTGCGCACCGGGCAGAACCGCTTCTCGACGGTGACCGGCGCGATGACCGAGGTCATCCATAATTCCACCCAGCATTTCACCGATGGGGATCTCGTCGCCATCGCGACCTATCTGAAATCCCTGCCCACAGATCATCCCTATGTCGAACCCTCCGAAGATATTGCGGATGTGCCGGCGGACATGTTCACCACGCGCGGGGGCCTGGCCTATGCCCAGTTCTGCGCCGATTGCCACCGGCTGGATGGCACAGGCGTGCCCAAAGTCTTCCCGCCGCTCGCCGGCAATCCCTCGATTGCCTCGAAAGACCCCTCCACCCTCATCCATATCACCCTCACAGGCTGGAAGACGGCGAAAACCAACGCCTATCCGCGTGTCTTCACCATGCCCGGCTTCGCCCGGCTGGATGACCGCGAGGTGGCGGAGCTGCTCTCCTTCGTGCGGGCGAACTGGGGCAATGGCGCACCGGCGGTGACCGCCGATGCCGTGAAGGCCGCGCGCGCGGTGCTGGACCCAAGGATCGACAACTCCCGTTTCGAGACCCCGCGCATCGCCGATATTCTCGATGAGCCCAATGCGGAACAGCTCATCCGCGGCATGCGTCTCAACACGGAAACCCATGAGCTTCTGCCGGACAATGTGGGCAATGTGCTGAACTGCGCGAGCTGTCACCTCAATGCCGGAACGGTGGCGGATGGCTCACCCTATGTCGGCGTCTCCGCCTTCTTCCCCAGCTATGCCCCGCGCGCGGGCCGCGAGATCACGCTGGAGGACCGCATCAATGGCTGCTTCCTGCGTTCCATGAACGGCAAGGCCCTGCCAAAGGAGGGCGACGACATGAAAGCCATGGTCGCCTATTTCGACTGGATGAAACGGGAGACCAGGCCGGAGGACCGGGTGGAGGGGCGCGGCATCGGCAAGATCGACCGCTCCATCGTTCCCGATCCTGAAAATGGCGCGCGTGTCTATGTCGCCCAGTGCGCCGTCTGCCACGGACAGGATGGCGAGGGACTGAAGAATGCCAATGGCCGGTTCATCTATCCGCCCCTGTGGGGGGATGAGTCCTTCAATATCGGCGCCGGCATGGCCCGCACCTATACGGCCGCGGCCTTTGTGAAGCGCAACATGCCCATCGGCTTTCACGAGCGCTTCCCGCTGGGACAGGGGGGCCTGAGCGATCAGGAGGCCGTTGATGTGGCCGAATATTTCAGCCACAAGCCCCGGCCCGACTTTGCCCCCAAGGTGAATGACTGGCCACGGGACAAGAAGCCCTCCGACGCACGCTACTGAGGCCGCCGGAATGATCCGGACGGATGGACACAAGGCCCGCCCGGATCATCTAGACTCCACACAAGAAAGGGGGCGGCTCCGCATGGAACCGCCCCCTTTCTCCTGTTCACCTGCCGGCGCGCTTCAGCCCAGCAGCTTCAGTATGGCCGGCATGGACAGCACGGCCGCATAATAGCCCATGAACTGCACACCGGTATTGAAGCCGATGATGCGATACATCAGGCCGCCGAACAGCCCCAGCGTCATGATGACCGCCAGCCCCATGATGCCGCCCTCCCACAGGCCGATGACCAGCACCAGACCGAAAAAGGTGCCGATGATCGCCTCATGGCTGATCTTGCGGGCCACGAATGCGGCAGCCGTGCGCGCATAGTTCATGGCGAAGGGATAGGCCACCGCCGCCGCGATCACCACGGACAGCAGCCCATAGAGCAGGAACTCCGGCACGCTCAGCAGATTGTGCAGATTGTTGACCGCACCCGAGCCTGCATCCACCGTGAAACGCGGCGGGGCATTGAAGAGCGGGGCGGCCGGGCCGGCGGCAACCGGGCTGAGCGGCAGGCCGAAGGCAATGAGCGGGATCAGCGCCTCGGCGATATAGGTAGATTCCGTCACGCCATTCTTCACCGACAGCACGGAGGTGAGGCGATGATAGGCATGCTTCACCCGTGCACCCACAACCTCACCCGCCAGCACCGTCATGGCCACGGGCGAGAACACGAAGGTTGCCGATGTCACGGCGGAGGCGGCCGCCACCCTGGCGGCCTGGCTGCGATCGAGCACCTTGAACGGGTTGGGGAAATATCCGACCCAGCCCTTCACGTCCGGGGCGATGGTGGTCTCGCGATAGCTGTCGCGGTCCATGCGCCGGGCTTCCACCGGCGACAGGCTGGACACCAGCTCCGCCACCAGCGGCCCCACCGCAATGCCAAGGAAGTAGCAGACGGCCAGCTTCAGGTCATATGTCCCCGTATAGCTCTGCATGGCGAGGATCATGAAGACGAAGGGGACCAGCGCCACCACGGAGGCCCAGCGCCCGGCGGAGGAATAGGCGATGAAGATCGCGGCGACCAGGAAGATCCATGGCGCGGCGGCCGTGATATAGCTGCCGAACGGGGCAAGGATCACCGCGAACAGCACCGCCATCGGCACCGCAATGAAGGCGGAGATGACAGCGCCGGCCAGCATCTTGCGCAGCGCGATATGCGGTGCGCCCAGATTGCGCAGGGCGGTGGCCTGCTGCAGCAGGGGCGTGGCCAGCGTATCTCCGGGAATGCCCAGCAATGCGGTCGGCACCGCATGGGTCATGTGCTTGGAAATGGCAGCCGCCATCCAGAAGGTGAAGACACCGGCGGGCGGCGTGCCCAGCAACACCACCAGCAGGGTGATGGGCGCGATGGTGGTGGTTTCATCGGTGCCGGACACAAGCCCGATCAGCGAGAACAGAACCGATCCCAGAAGGCCCATGGCCACTGCGATCAGGATCTCATACATCAATCCGTCCATCTCAGTGCGCCTTCTGCTTCAGCTGGTTCTGGTGATACTGGTCGAACAGGTCGAACAGCCCCACTTCCTTCATTTCCTGCTGCACCACCGCGGGCAGTGCGCGGGCATCGCCGATCTCGCCTTCCTCGCTTTCGATCTGCTGGAGGATTTCCATGCGCCAGGCGTCGGAGCCATCGGCATCCTCGCTCAGGTGGCGCTTGGGCTTGAAGATCTGCGCACAGATGAAGCCGCCCACAAGGCAGCCGACAATGCCAACCAGCATGGCCAGCGCCCGGTCAATGGCCGGGGTGGAGCCGATCCCGGTGAGCAGCCGCAGGGCGGTGAAATAGAATGCGATGCTGACGGCACCGCCAATGACGAGACTGATGGCCAGCTGCCGGCGCGAGACGATATCGCCCCAGACTTCGGCAAGGTCCGTTTCCGCTGCCGGTGGTTTCTCGGCAAGAGACATAAGCGTTCTCCCTGGAATGTTCATTGTCCTGGGGGGCGTTGGGTCCTCCCCTTTGCGATCGCGGATGACCGGCGGCAGCGGCCCATGCGCCGAAGCGCCGGATGGGCCGCCAACCCTGACCGGTCCTGCCGGAGACCATGCCCTGCCGATTGCAGGACATGGCCGCCGGGAGAGACTTCAGGCTCAGCCCTCGCCGCGCAGGCGGGCGAGGATCTCCTGCGCCCGTGCGGCGCGCACATCATGATTGGCGGCAAGTTCGCGCGCGACAGCGTCGATCTCGGCCCCGCTCGCTCCGGCGCCGATGGCGATGTTGCGGGCATGCAGGGCCATGTGGCCACGCTGGATTCCCTCTGTCGCCAGCGCGCGCAGCGCTGCCATGTTCTGGGCCAGGCCGACAGCGACGGTGATCTCGGCCAGCTCGGTGGCGGATGTGACGCCCAGAACCTTCAGCGCCGCCTGCGCCGCCGGATGGGTTTTGGTCGCCCCGCCCACAAGGCCCAGCGCCATCGGCATCTCGATGGTGCCGACAAGGTTGCCGGCGGTGTTCACTTCCCAGGTGGTGAGGCTGGTATAGCGGCCATTTCGGGCCGCATAGGCATGGGCGCCGGCCTCGATCGCGCGCCAGTCATTGCCGGTGGCGACAACCACCGGGTCGATGCCGTTCATGATGCCCTTGTTGTGGGTCGCCGCACGATAGGGGTCGATCGCAGCAAACTCATAGGCATCGACGATACCGTCAATGACGCGACGGCCCTCATAGGCCTTGGTGGTGAGAACCTCCTCGGTCAGCTCCACGCGGGCGCGGGCGATGCGCAGATCCGCCAGATTGGACAGAATGCGCAGGCGCACCGTGCCGCCGGTGAGCGCCTCGATCATCGGCGCGACAGTCTCGGCCATGGTGTTGACGGTGTTGGCGCCCATCGCGTCGCGCACATCCACCAGCAGATGGGCCACAACCATCGGCCCGCGCGAGGAGGTGGGGAACACATGGACCTCGACATCCTTGCACCCGCCGCCAAAGCCCACCAGCACGGTGTCCTTCGCATTGGCGGCCGCGATCAGCTCATCCTTGCCGGCAAGGATCTTCAGGCGCGCGCCATAAGGATCGCTCAGGCCGAGAATCTGGATCTGCGCCCGCATGATGGGGGCGGTGGTCGAGGTCTGGAAGCCGCCGCACTCACGCACCAGCTTGGCCATGAAGGAGGCGGCGGCCACGACAGAGGGCTCCTCCACCGCCATCGGCACCAGATAATCACGGCCATTGATCTGGAAATTGGTGGCAACCCCCAGCGGCAGCTCGAACGTGCCGATGACATTCTCGATCATGCCATTGGCAAGATCCAGCGGCAGGGCATTCCCGGCAAGGCGGGTCGCGGCCTGGGCATCGATCCCGGTGGCCTCGGCGAGCTTTTCCAGCCGCTCGGCCGGCGAAAGATTACGCATGTTCTCAAGGCGCGAATTGACGACCTGCACTTTTTCCCTCCACTGGGTTTCTTCTGAATGCCCTTGCATCGCCATCAAATTGTCCTAAAATTTGACCGTCAAACAAGGGACAGTTTGGTCCAATAAAGGGCGCGAACTGTCCCATATCCTTGCGCGGGAGTGCCTGTGAGCCGGGCAAAAACCATTGCGGATGAAGTAAAGGCGCAGATTCTGGCCGGCCGCTACAATGCCGGCACACGCCTGCCGTCCATCCGCGAGGCCGCGCAACTTTATGGCGTTTCAAAAAACACCATATCGGAGGTTTACGAGCAGCTTGCCGCGCGCGGGCTGGTGGAGTCGCGGCGCGGCTCGGGCGTTTATGTCACAGGCAACCGCATGCCCCCGGAGCGGGTCGAGGCCCCGCATGTGGATGAGGCCATCAGCATCGTCTCGCTCCTGCGCGCTCAGCTCGACCAGCACTATGTCCTGCGCCCGGGGGATGGCCGCCCGCCACCGGACTGGATGGAGGAAATGGAGCTGCGCCGCTCCAACACGCGCAGCCGCCCCGGCCGGGCGGTGGATGAGCATGGCTATGGCTCCCCCTGGGGCCTGCGCCCCCTGCGCGAATGGCTGGTGCGCAGCCTTGCCGAGCGCGGCATCCAGACCAGCCCGGACGGGGTGATGCTGACCCATGGCATCAATCACAGCTTCGATCTCATCATCCGCCACCATCTCAAGCCCGGCGACACGGTCCTTGTGGAAAGCCCCGGCTATTACCCCCTGTTCGCCAAGCTGGCCCTGGCGCAGGTTCATGTGGTGCCAATCTCCCGCAAGCCCCATGGGCCGGACATGGCCGAGCTGGAGGCAGCGCTCGCCCGCGTCAGCCCGCGCCTGTTCTTCATGCAGTCCCAGGCGCACAATCCCTCGGGCGGTGGGCTCAGCGCCGCCAATGCCTTCCTGCTGATGCGCGCGGCGGAAGCCCATGACTTCATTCTGGTGGAGGATGATGTCTTTGCCGATATCCTGCCCGGCAACCTGCCCCGCCTTGCCGCCCTCGGTCTGAGGGACCGGGTGCTGTATCTGGGCTCCTTCTCCAAGACCCTCTCCGCCAGCCTGCGCTGCGGCTATATCTGCGGCGATCCCCGGCAGGTGCATGATCTGGTGAACCTGAAGATGGTGACAATGGTCTCGTCATCCGGGCAGGTGGAACAGATGGTGCTGGACTGCGTGTTGCGCGGCCAGTATGCGCGCCATCTCAACAGGCTCATCGCCCGCGTGCGGGCCGGCCACAAGGCCTCGCTTGAGGCGCTGACCCAGGCCGGCTTCAGCCCCGGTGTTCCGGGCGGGCGGGGGTTTTATGTCTGGCTGCCCCTGCCGGATACGACCGATGAGGCGGCGCTGAATGCCGCCGCGCTCAAGCAGGGTATCTTCCTTGCGCCATCCAGCGTTTTCTATCCCGAGAAGGCCGAGCACAAGCCACAGGGACTGCGCATCAATATCGCCTATGGTGCAGACCCGGTGCTGATCGATTTCCTGCGGCAGACCGTGCCGCTTTGCCAAACAGGAGCATGAATGTCTGACGCAGTGCGCATCATCGAGGTCGGACCGCGCGACGGCCTCCAGAACGAGGCCAGCCCCCTGTCCGTGGGGCAGCGTGTCCACATGATCGAGGGGCTGATCCGGGCCGGGGTGAGGATCATCGAGGTGGGCAGCTTCGTCTCGCCCAAATGGGTGCCGCAAATGGCCGGCTCCGATGAGGTTCTGAAGGCGGTATCCGGACATGCGGGAATCGACTTCCCCGTTCTGGCGCCCAACCTGAAGGGCTATGAGGCGGCCGTGGCTGCCGGGGCGCGGGAAATCGCGGTCTTTGCCTCCGCCTCGGAAAGCTTCTCGCAGAAGAACATCAACTGCTCCATCGCCGAGAGCCTGGAGCGTTTCACCCCCATTTTCGAGCGTGCGCCGCAGGATGGGGTGAAGCTGCGCGGCTATGTCTCCTGCGCCTTCGGCTGCCCCTATGAGGGCGATATTGCCGCCGAGGCTGTCGTCTCCGTCTCGCGCGCCCTGCATGAACGCGGCTGTTATGAGATCGCCATTTCCGACACCATCGGCACGGGGACAGTGCGCAAGGTGCGCCGCGTGTTTGACGCGCTCTCGGGCATCGTGCCGCTGGAGGCGCTGGCCCTGCATGAGCACAACACCTATGGGCAGGCGCTGGCCTGCATTCTCACCGCCTATGAACTGGGCGTGCGCAGCTTCGATGCATCCGTCGGCGGGCTGGGCGGCTGCCCCTATGCCAAGGGCGCAACCGGCAATGTCGCCACCGAGGAGGTGGTGTTCCTTCTGGAGGGGCTGGGCGTGAACACGGGCATAGACCTGAAAGCGCTCGCCGCCGTGGGTCTGGAAACCTACGCCCTGCTCGGCAAGACACCCTCATCCGGACTGGCCCGGGCCCTGCTCTCACGCTAGGTCTGTCAGCATGGAGCGGCCCGTGAACAGCCGCTCCATCCACCCCGGACATGCGGAGCATGGCTCTAAATGCGGCTATAGGCCTGCATCCAGCCGAGCGTCTCCTCGGTCGGGCCATGGGTGCGGTATTCCGCGCCGACAGGTCGTGTCCAGCCAAGCCGGCGCATGTGCGAAAGCACGGTATGGTAGTTCACCTCGCCTTCATCCGGGTGGGCGCGGGCGGGGACGGATGCCATCTGCACATGGCCGATGACCGGCAGCAGCCTTTCAAAGCTGCGGCAAATGTCACCCGCCGTGATCTGCTGGTGATAGACATCGAACATCAGCCGCAGCTCCGGCAGGTTCAGTTCGGCGATGATCGCCGCCGCCTGATCCGCATTCTTCAGGAAATAGCCCGGTGCATCATAGGGGTTGAGCGGCTCGATCAGAATGGTGATGCCATGGGGACGAGCCTGCGCGCAGGCATGGCGCAGGTTTTCCAGATAGGTCTCATGCGCCCGCGCACCTTCCGCCACCCCCGCCATGGCGTGGACAGAGGACGTAGCGGTGGCCACGGCATAGGCTATCGCCTCATCAATCGCCGCGCGGGCCTCCGCCTCCCGGCCGGGCACCGCCAGCAGGCCATTGTCTTCCGGGCCGCCGCGCCGGGTGTTCAGGCCCAGCATTCTCAGGCCCGTTTCAGCCAGCGCCGCCGCGGTTTCCGCTGCCGGAACCGCATAGGGCCAATGGCATTCCACCGCATCGAACCCGGCCTTGCGTGCGGCGCGGATCGCATCCGGCAAGGGCAGGTCATTCCACAAGAAGCCGAGATTGGCGGAAAACTGCATGAGGCATCCTCACATTCGATCGCTCGCAGCATATGACGCCGGGCAACTGCCCCGGAAGGGCGAAAGCGCGGGCGGACACGCGGTGCCGAACACGCGGCCTCTGCCCTCATGCGTCATGCAGGACATCAGGAAAGGAGCCGGGCACAGGAGGGGGAGGGAGGGAGACCTGTGCCCGGCCAGGGGCGAATGCTTCATTCACCCTTGATGTAGACGACGTGGGTTTCGGTAAACTCATACAGGCCGTGCTTGCCATCCGCCCCGCCGATGCCGGACTTGCGGCGGCCGGCATGGAAGCCCTGCATCGCCTCGAAATTCTCGCGATTGATATAGGTTTCGCCGAATTTCAGTTCGCGGGCGGCCTTCAGTGCCGAGTTCAGGTCCCGCGTATAGATGGAAGAGGTGAGGCCATAGTCTGAATCATTGGCCAGGGCGATGGCCTCTTCCAGGCTCTCCACCTTCTGCACCGGCAGAACCGGGCCGAAGGTCTCGCGGCGCATGATGTCCATGTCCGCCGTGGCGCCGCAGATCAGGGTCGGCTCATAATGGAACCCGGTTCCCCGGTCGGCGACCTTGCCGCCGGTGACAACAGTTGCCCCCTGCTTGCGGGCCAGATCCACCGCCTCGGCCACCTTCTGGAGCCCGGCCGCATTGACGAGCGGGCCCATGTCCAGATCCTCGTCCACCGACGGGTCGCCATAGCGGGTGGATTCGAAGAGCACCTTCAGCTTGCCCACGAGCTCGTCATGCACCTCGCGCGCCACATAAACACGCTCGGCGCAGTTGCACACCTGCCCGGTATTGATGACCCGCGAATTGAAGATGGCTGTGGCGGCCAGATCCAGATCCGCATCCTTCAGCACGATGGCCGGGGCCTTGCCGCCCAGCTCCAGATTGACGCGGGTGAGGTTGCGCCCCGCCACCTGCATGATGTGGGAGCCGGTGCCGACCGAGCCGGTGAAGGTGATGAGATCAACGCCGGGATGCGCCACCAGCGCCTCGCCCGCCGTGCGTCCATATCCGCCGATGAGGTTGAACACACCCTTGGGAAGGTCCGTCTGCGCCACCAGTTCGGCGAAGATATAGGCGTTGATCGGCGTTTCCTCGCTGGGCTTGATGACGATGCTGTTGCCTGTCACCAGCGCCGGCGCCATCTTGCGGGCGATGAGGAAGAAGGGGAAGTTCCACGGCAGGATGCCCGCCACCACACCCACCGGCTTGCGCAGCAGCAGCATGGTCTCGTTGGGCCGGTCCGAGGTCAGCACCTCGCCCTCGATCCGGCGGGCCCATTCGGCCATATAGTCGATATAGTCGGCGGTGAAATCGACCTCCACCTGCGCAAGGGCGGGCACCTTGCCCTGTTCCTTGACGATGACATCCGCCAGGGCGAGACGGTGCTCGCGCACTTTCGCCGAGATCTGGCGCAGATAGCCGGCGCGCGTGATGGCGGGCAGACGCTCCCATCCATCCTGCGCCCGGCGGGCCGCCGCAACGGCCCGGTCCACCTCGCTGGCGTCAGTCTCGGGCACGCGGGCGATGACATCACCCGTGGCGGGGTTGATCACATCGATCCGGCCCGATGATCCTTCGGCAAAACTGCCATCAATATAATTGCGATAGCTGCGGTCGAGGCTGATGAAGGGGTTTGTCGTCATGTCTCATTCCTTCCATGGCCATGATGCGGCCAGAGAATATGGATGTGCGGGAGCGTGTGTCTCGGCACCGCGCTCCCGCAACGCGCAATCAGGCGGGCTGCTCGTTCAGGCGCGGCTCGGGTGCGCCCTCGACACTGCCTGTATTGATCCAGTGTTCTTCCGCCTCCGGCGAAATGCCGCGCGAATACTGCCAGCGCGAAACGGCCATCACCAGAAACGGGACCAGAAGAGCCGTGGTGATGGTCGCAGCCGCCACCTGTGATGTCGAGATCGCCTCGATGGCCCGGTAGCTGGGATCCAGCAGGGCAACGGCGGCGGGTGTGGCGACGGCATTACCGGCGACGGTGGACTCGGCAGCCCCGGAGATCAGGTTGCGCGTGGCCTTCGGGCGGCGGGTGATGACATGCATGGCATGCAGGAACAGCATGGCGAACACGCCCGAGCAGATGACCGTGGCCACCCCCAGCAGAACCCCCTGCATGCCGGCCTGGAGCAGCATGGAGAAATCAATGCCGCGACCGACGACGAAGCCCAGGAACGGAATGAGGAGCGCCTCACCTGGAGCCAGGAACCTGCGCGCCTCGGGAGAGCTGTTGCCGACGAGGAAGCCGATGATGAGCGGCATCAGGCAGCCGATCAGCATCTCCATGGGGAAGGCGGCAAGGCCCGCCGTGCCCAGAATGAGCAGGGTGATGAACGGCCCGTCATTGAGCGAGATGACCGAAACCGCGCCCCGGTCCGATGCATTGCCGAACTGCTTTGTCAGGGCCACATAAAGCGCTGAGTTCGAGTTCGTCATGCCCGCGATGATCGCCAGCGGCGTCAGGCCCCACAATGTGCCGCCCGGCATGTAGAAGGCCACCATCAGGCCGATGGCGCCACCGATAAAGGCTTTTCCAAGCAGAATGGCGACACCCTTCTGCACGGTTGCCGATGTCTGCCTGAAATCGATCTGCGCACCCATGCAGAAAAAGAACAGGCCAAGCAAAGCGCCGGTTCCATCCCGGAACAGCGCGGAGCTGAAGCTGCCGACATTCAGCACTTCAGGGCAGAATGTATTGATTGTGGCGCCAAGAAAAAGCGGAACAATCATGAGCGCACCGGGAATCTTGCCCAGTATGCGGCCAATACCCGCGATGATGCCGCGGTTCTCCTTTGGTGTTTCCGTCACCTTTGCCTCCCGATATGGATTGGTGCTGCCGCGGACCTGTTTCCGGTCCTTTTGTGGGGCATGCGCCCTTGTCTGGCGCATGCCCTTGACTGGCCCGTGCATGCAGCCTGCCGGGCCATGTTCTTCCTTCAATACAGGCGGCTATCCGCCCCTATCACGCCAGTTCGAGATCGTTGCGCAGGTCCTTGTTCCAGACATAGCGCGCGCGGGAGACCACCTCCTCGCGGGTCATCACCGGAAAGCGGATGTTCTGCAGGTCTCCCTTGTAGGGAATATACTGCTCCGGGCCGGTCAGAAGCTCGGTCTGCTCTGTCGCGAAGAAGCTTGTTTCTTCGGAATAGTTGTAGACCATCGTGAAATGGCCATCCGAAACCGTGCCATCGGGGAGCCTGATGCCCGCCGGGCAGGCATTCCAGGTGTGCGGCACGCCGGGCGGAATATCCACGAGGCTTCCTGCCGGCACCACGAAATATTCGCCGCACAGCTCGGTGATGCCCACACCGTTGAGCACAAGAATACGCTCCGGCAGCATGCGCAGTTCAGCGCTCTGTTCATCCCGGATCATGTGAACATGCCGGGGAAGGCGACAATCGGGATGAAACTCGATGAAGCCGAACTGTCCCTCGAAGGAGAGGGTGTCGCCATCATCATGGCCTGTATAGAGTTCATGCATGGTGACCGGGAAGCCTTCCAGCGGCTGCTTCACGTTTGCGCCGGCTCCATGCGTCACGCGCGTTCCATTGTCGAGTTTCACACCAAGGATCTTGGATGCGTTGTCATGTGCCATGTCAGTTCTCTCGGGTCAGACCGCTTTGGGTCATATCTCTTGCATTCGACGGGTGCGCCCGCTGCCGGGGCCGCACGGCTCAGGCGGAGATGAGGAACTGCCTTTCCATCTCCTTGCGCAGCTTGATGGTCTCGTCGCCGGCGTCATATTCGACATCGGACCAGCACACGACCTGCCCGTCCGGGATGGCGCGCTTGAGCTTCATGCCATGGGCAAGGCCGATCGGAACGGCATCGAGACGCGAGGAGGTGGCGGCCGGAATGACCTTGCCATAGACGGTGTAACCGCCTTCGCCATCCAGCATTTCCCCGGCAGAAAGGGCGCGCTTGGCCACGGCCACCACATCCGCGCTCCAGCCCCGGGTGCGGCCTGTCGGCTCCTGGCGGGTGGCGATGGAGGCGACCGAAACGCCAAGCTCAAGGCCGATGAGGTGATAGGGCTTGTAGGTGGCGGCGAAGCGGCCGGTGGAATCGGTGAGAAGGCCATACTGCTTGAAGCAGTCGCGCACATACTGGGTCTCGCCCTCGATCACCACATAGACACCCCAGCGCAGGTCCCGGAAGACCGGGCGACCATCGCGCTCGATCGAGGAAACCACCTCGACGGTGCCGCGGCGCTTGAGAATGCCGCCATATTCCTCCGGGCGCAGAATGGTCTGCAGGTCATCCACCCCGCAGGCCGGGAACAGCAGGCCATCATCGGGGGGCAGCAGGTCACAGCCATTGGCCACAGCCGCCATCTCCAGCGCGGACTTCGTGCCATCTAGGAAGGAGTTGAACATCTTCGGGTTGAAATCGCCCCCGGCAACCTGCTCCGGCGTGAAGCCATAATGGCCCCATACGGTATCGGGCGTGGACTTGTGGTAGATCGGCAGATATTTCGTGCCCTTTCCGGCGCACACCACATTGAAGCCGCTGCAGCGCGCCCAGTCGCACAGTTCCGCGATGAGCGAGGGCTGGTCGCCCGCCGCCATGGAATAGATGATCCCGGCTTCCGCCGCCTTGCGGGCCAGCAGGGGGCCGGCCAGAACATCCGCCTCCACATTCACCATGATGATGTGCTTCTTGTGCGCGCAGGCCAGAAGCACATGGCGCACACCCGCCGCGGGATGGCCCGTGGCGTCGATCACGATATCGATGAAGGGGCTGGCGATCATGTCGGCGGCATTGTCGGTGATGCATGTGCCGCCGCTCCTGTGCGCCTCCTCGAAGGAGGTTGCGGCAAATTTTTCATCCGCCCAGCCCACGCGCCGCAGGGACTCTCTGGCACCCGCCGGATTGAGGTCCGATACGCCGACGAGATGCACACCCGGAGTGCGATTGGCCTGGGACAGATACATCGACCCGAACTTGCCGGCGCCGATGATGCCGACACGCACCGGGTTACCATCCGCTTCACGCGCGCGGAGTTTCTCAAACATGGACATTGGCTGCTCCAGGAGTTTCCGTTCCCTTGGCCCGACTGACTTCTCAACGGGTCATCAGGCTGGAGCTCACGCTACAAACCCCCTTGCCTTGTTGTAAATTCGCATGCACACAAAGCGCATGTGCGCAAATTCCCATATACCCGAACTCGACTGGGATGACCTGAAAGCCTTTCTGGCCGTGGCCCGGATCGGTCGGCTGACCGTGGCCGCGCGACGTCTGGGGCTGGATCACTCCACCCTCAGCCGCCGCATCACGGCGCTGGAAGCCACATTGCAGATGCCCCTGTTCTATCGCTCCCCTTCCGGATACAAGATCACCGAGGCGGGAGAACGGCTGGCGCGTGAAGTCCAGATGATGGAAAGCGCGGTCATCCGCATCCAGTCCGAAGCATCAGAGGAAGTAAACAGTCTTTCCGGCCCCATCCGCCTGACCATGCCGGAGGGATTTTCTTCCAGCTTCTTTGTCCGGCGCCTCCATCTGCTGCCGGAAGACATGATGGATGTGAAGGTCGAGCTGGTCGCCAACCCTTCCATACTGAGCCTCACCAAGCGGGAGGCCGATATTGCCATCATGATGGAGCGGCCCAGACAGGGCCCGCTGATCTCGCGCAAGCTGTGCGAATATGAATATGGGCTCTATTGCAGCCGCGCCTATCTGGAAAACCATGATGAAGTGCGCACGGTTTCCGAAATCGACCAGCATTTCGTCGTCGGCTATATTCCCGACATGCTGCCCACACCGGCGCATGACTATCTGCGCCACTATCTGCCGCACCGCGATGCGGATCTCCAGATCTCGAACATTCTGACCCAGGTCGATGCGATCTGCCATCAGGTGGGCATCGCCCTGCTGCCCTGTTTCATAACGGCACAGCACCCGCATCTGGTGCGCATGCTGCCGCAGGAGATCAGCTTCCTGCGCTCCTACTGGCTGGTGACCCATGAAAATCCGCGCTATCGCCAGCGCACGGAGCGGATGAAGGACTTCATCATCGCGCAGGCCGAAGCCCACCGGAAGGTGTTCCGCCCCTCATCGCCCTAGTGGCGGAAGGGCCCAGCTGCCACACGGGCCTGAGGGCGCCCTTCACGCATCTCGTCACTGCCCGGTCACGCCGCCCACGAACAGCTCGATCGGGGTGCTGGCCACGAGGCGCATGGTATGGGTCGCCCGGTCCAGCCCTTCGGTGTTTTCATCCATGCGCTGGCCATCCATCATCTTCTGCCCGAACAGCTGCACCACTTGGGGCGTGGTGGCAAAATGGCTGTGCTGCAGGGCATCGCCCCCTTTCAGGGCGGTCAGGTCCAGCACCACGATATTCGACCCCTGCCCGAGACGCTCCTGATAGGCCGGATCGCTCATGTCCATCGCCCCGACGCGGGTGACGCGCCCGGCAAGCCGGCTGGAGAGCCCCAGCGCCTTGTCATGGCGATCCACGAAAATCGCGACATACGGGCGCTTGGGCCCCAGCTCTTCCATCTGCCGCTCGAACACATCCACATCCAGATCGGGGGAGGCCAGGATGACGCTGGAAATCTTGGCCGGAACGCGCCCGTTGCGCAACGCCAGATCGCGCAGCGCCTCCATGGTCAGCCATGCCCCCATGGAGTGGGCCAGCACCACAACCTCATCCACATGGCGGCTGCGCGCGGCCTCTTCGAGCACGGTGGCAAGATCGGCGCGGGAGAAATTCGTGCTTTCGCGGTCATAGATATATTCGCTCACCCGCCCGCGCGAAGGCCAGGAGAACAGGACCGGCACCAGATTCGCATCCGTATCATGAATGAACTGGGCAAAGCGGAAGACGGAGGCATCGAAGCGGGTGTTGAAGCCATGCACGAAAACCAGCACACGCCGACGGTTCGCCGGCTGGGTGTTGTACCATTTCGCGGCCCCGGCCTTGGTCAGCGGGTCCACCCGGGTCACGGCGAATTCGCGCGTCGGGTCCGGAGGGATGTGGCGCGGCCACTGAATGGTGCCCACCTGCCGGTTGGGCGGCACGGACACCACGACATTGGCGAGGGAGAGCGAGGTGCTGCGCTCCCCGGAAAAGACCACGCCCGGCGCATCACTGGGCGCACGGGGGGTGGCCACCAGCATGTCCACCCTGGAGCCGGCGGGCGCATCGATATCAACCGGGAGCAGCACACCCTCGCGCTGCGCGCAGGCGGCCAGCGCCAGCCCCAGCAGCACACCCATCCACGCCCTGAAGGGAACAGGCCCGGCCAACACCATGCGCGTGCGCCGGAAAGCCGGCCCGCGCCATGCAAAAAGGTTATGCCCCCACGCCATGGCCACCTGCCGCATCATCCCCGTGGACCTGAAGAAGGTTCTAGAGCATTTTTGCCATGGATTGAATGGCAAAACCGGCACGCGGACACATTCGGGCGGAGATCATCATGAAGGTGCTTGTGGGCCTGATAGCAGCCGTCGCGCTCGGCCTTGCGCTGGCGCTGGCGCAGAACATCTTTGCGCCGGTGGCTTTCGCCCTGTTCATCATCGCCGTCGTCTGGCCGCTCCAGAGCCGGCTGGAACGGCGCATCTCCCCCATGCTGGCCACGCTCTCCACCCTCGTCATCACGCTGGTGGTGGTGAGTGCGCTCACCTATCTCATCATCTGGGGGCTGGGTCGGGTGGGCCAGTGGGTGTTCGCCAATGCCAGCCGCTTTCAGGACATGTATGAGCAGGCTGGCATCTGGCTGGAAGGGCATGGCTTCGTGCTGGGCGCCGTGGTTGCCGAGCATGTGAATGTGCGCTCCATGCTGCGGGTGTTTCAGGATATCACCAGCCGCCTTCAGGGCCTCACCAGCTTCCTCATCTTCACCTTCGTCTATGTGCTGCTGGGCCTGCTGGAAGTGCCCACGGTGGAGAGCCAGTTGCAGCGCCTGAGCCGGAGCACGGACAAGCGGGCCGGCCTTGGCGCCTTCCTCCTGGCCGCGATCGCCGATATTGCCCGCAAGTTCCAGAAATACATGGTGGTGCGCACTTTGATGAGCATCGCCACCGGGTTCATCGTCTGGCTTTTCACCCTTGCCGCCGGGCTGGAACTGGCGCTGGCCTGGGGGGCGCTGGCCTTTGCGCTGAACTATATTCCCTTTATCGGGCCATTCATGGCCACCTTGCTGCCCACCCTGTTCGCCCTGGCCCAGCTCGGCTCATGGCAGATGGCGCTGTTCATCTTCATCAGCCTCAATGTCATCCAGTTCCTCACCGGCAGTTATGTGGAGCCGCGCATTGCCGGGGCGGCGCTCTCCACCTCGCCGTTTCTGGTGTTGTTCGCGGTGTTCTTCTTCGCCTTTCTGTGGGGCATTGCCGGCGCCTTCATCGGCGTGCCGATCCTGATTGCCGCCCTCACCTTCTGCGCGCACCACCCCTCCTCCCGCTTCATCGCGGACATCTTCTCCGGCAAAATGGCGCGGGAGGGGAAAGAGTGATCAGGGCGCGCGAATGGCCGCGGAATAGGGTTCCGCGCGGCCATTCTGCGGGGCGATGACAGCCTGCCGCCGGATCTCGTCCAGCGGGCCGCCATCCTTCAGCATGCCATGCTCATGCAGATAATCCGGCAGATAGCCGGAGAGGAGAATGCGCCAGTCAAACGGTATTCCAGGATGAGCCAGACGGGCGAGCTGATAGATGATGGTGGTGCAGTTCGAGGTCAGAGTCTGGTAGAATTCCGGCTGTTCCGCCAGCCGGTTGCCCAGCGCCACATAGCTCAGCAACAGATGGCGCGCCTGTTCCGGCGTCACCTTCAGGGGAAAGAGCGAGACGGTTTCCCCCCGCGCATCGGTGCGCAGGCGGATGATGTCATTCTCATCCGAGGCGATGAGCGCGAGCTCGAACTCCTTAAAGAAGCCGCCAATTTCCGAAAATGCCTCGCCCTTTTCCTTGCGGATCTCGATGGAGAAGACGATGCGCTCGCCATTGGCGAAACCAAAGCCGATCAGCGTATGGGCAATGGCCGGGCTGGCCCAGACCGAGCTGAACAGATCCACCGAATTGAGCTGGTCCAGATCATAGCGCCGTGTCTGCCAGCGCGGGGTGAAATCATTCTCGCCGCGCCACTCGAAGTCACGCACATTGTAGAGCGTGAGCGCGTTCCCCTCCACGCGCCCGGTCACGATATGCGCCACATCCGGCGCCCAGTCGCGATCATTCCGGGGCAGGATCGAACTCCACCACAGCCCCACCGCCACGCCGGCCACCAGCACCCCGGCCCATGCCCGCGCCGGCCGGCGGCTGGCGAGCCAGATGAGACCCGCCCCGGTCACCACCGCACAGGCCATCAGCACCATGCGCAGCGCCTGCGGGGCCTGAAACCACAGCGCCGCCATGGTCCAGCCCGTGCCGGCCACCACAACCAGCACCAGCAGGCAGAGCCCGGCCCGGCGCCGGAACCGCGCAGAACGACCCGAGACCTGCCTGGAATCCATCATGGTGCGCCTCACTTCCGGTTCCGCCGTTCAGGAGGCAAGCCGGCGCAGGCCGCACGGGCCATGCCGGATCTCCTGAACCTCTCAGGAGCAGACCGGTCCGTTCACAATATGGCGGCAGCACAGAACAGGGCGCGGCAAAGCCTCTCCATTCACATGAAAACGCCGGCCACAGGGGGCCGGCGCTTCATCTGTTCACATGTCATGCCCCTCAGCCGGCCAGTTTGGCCGCATGCCAGAGCAGATGGTCATCCATGAAGGTGGAGATGAAATTGTAGGAATGGTCATAGCCGGGGCGCATGCGCAGCTCCAGCGCGATGTCCGTTCCCGCGCACGCCTCCACCAGATGCTGCGGCATCAGGCCGGTCTTGAGGAAAGGATCGGCATTGCCCTGATCGATGAGAATGGCCGGCACGCGCGCGCCATCCTCGATCAGCAGGCAGGCATCATAGTCCCGCCATGCCGCCTCATCGCGCCCAAGAAACTTCTCCAGCGCCGGGCGCGACCAGTCCGCCACCGAAGGCTTCACGATGGGCGCGAAGGCCGAGACGGAGCGGAAGCGCTCCGGGTTCTTCAGCGCGATGGTGAGCGCCCCGTGCCCGCCCATGGAATGGCCGAAAATGCCCTGCCGCTCCATATCCGCCGGGAAATGCGCGGCGATGATCTCCGGCAGCTCCTCCGTCACATAGCTGTACATGCGGTAGTGCGCGGCGAATGGCTCCTGCGTGGCATCCAGATAGAAGCCGGCGCCGGAACCGAACTGCCAGTTCTCCTTCTCATCCGGCACATGCTCGCCGCGCGGGGAGGTATCGGGCAGCACGATGATGAGGCCAAGCTCGGTCGCCATGCGGCGATACTCGCCCTTGTCCATGCAATTGGCATGGGTGCAGGTGAGGCCGGAGAGATACCACAGCACGGGCAGCTGATCGCCGGTATCGTGCGGGGGCACGAATACGGCGAACGTCATCGGCGTGCCGGTCTCGCGCGAGAGGTGACGATACACGCCCTGAATGCCGCCATGGGCCAGTGAGGTGGAGACCGTTTCCAGTTCGGAAGAAGCAATGCTCATGTCCTGCCTCAGAACTTCACGACGGAGCGGATGGACGAACCTTCGTGCATCAGGTCAAACGCGGTGTTGATCTCTTCCAGCGGCATGATGTGGGTGATGAGATCATCAATGTTGATCTTGCCCTCCATGTACCAGTCGACAATCTTCGGCACATCGGTGCGCCCGCGCGCGCCGCCGAAAGCCGAGCCCTTCCACACGCGCCCGGTGACGAGCTGGAACGGCCGGGTGGCAATCTCCGCACCGGCCGGCGCAACGCCGATGACCACAGAGGTGCCCCAGCCGCGATGGCAGGATTCCAGCGCCTGCCGCATCACATCCACATTGCCGGTGCAGTCGAAGGTGAAGTCCGCGCCGCCATCTGTGGCATCCACCACCGCCGCCACCACCTTGTCCGCACCCACTTCGCGCGGATTGATGAAGTGGGTCATGCCGAACTTCCTGGCGATCTCGACCTTGGACGGGTTGATGTCCACGCCGATGATCTTGTCCGCACCCACCATGCGGGCGGCCTGAATGACATTGAGGCCGATGCCACCGAGGCCGAACACCACCACATTCGCGCCCGGCCACACCTTGGCGGTGTAGATCACCGCGCCAACGCCGGTGGTGACGCCGCAGCCGATATAGCAGATCTTGTCGAAGGGGGCGTCCTCGCGCACCTTGGCGAGCGCGATCTCCGGCAGCACGGTGAAGTTGGAGAAGGTGGAGCAGCCCATATAATGGAAGACCTCGCCACCATCACAGGAGAAGCGCGAGGTGCCATCCGGCATCAGGCCCTGCCCCTGCGTGGCGCGGATGGAGGTACACAGATTGGAGCGCTGCGACAGGCAGGTCTTGCACTGGCGGCACTCGGGCGTATAGAGCGGAATCACATGGTCGCCGGGCCTCAAGGTGGTGACGCCCGCGCCCACCTCACGCACGATGCCCGCGCCCTCATGGCCGAGAATGGCGGGGAACTTGCCTTCGGAATCAAGGCCGGAAAGAGTGTAAGCATCGGTATGGCACACGCCGGTGGCCATGATTTCCACCAGCACTTCGCCAGCCTTGGGGCCGCCGATTTCCACGGTTTCGATGGTGAGCGGCTTGTTGGCCTCCCATGCAACGGCTGCGCGCGACTTCATGGCCTGTGTCCTTCTGTACGGAACGATTATTTCAGATAGGTGCGGATGATGCGCATGATCTGCTCGATCTCCTCATGCGCATCGAATGGGGCTATCCCCTGTTCCGGTGCGGCGGGCCCGGCCTGAGATGCGGCCTGGGGTGCGGCTCCGGTCTGGATGAATGTCTCCCGCAGATGGCTTTCCAGCACATCCGCCATCAGCCCGTTGGCTGCCCCGCGCAATGCCGCGATCTGCTGAAGCAGCGCCCCGCATTCCGTCCCCGCATCAACAGCGCGCTCCAGCGCCTCCGCCTGCCCGCGAATGCGCTTGAGGCGGGTGAGCACCTTCTTCTTTTCCTCAGGACTGTGGGGCATCCTTCAACCATACTGGGGGAGAGTATCTTGCCTGCCCTGTGACTATATACTGCACGGGAGTATGGCAAGGATATTTTGCGGAACCGTCGTCAAATCCTGCCATCCTCACGGCACAAAGCAGAGCTATTCTATAGTTCTCATCATGGCTCCGCTTGTGCCGGCCCTTCTGCTATCATGGGCCGGAACGGACTGCGGAAGAGACAGGGAGTTCCCTCACCATGCCACAGATCACGCCCGCGCCAACTTCCAGACTGATCGAGAAATCCTTGCAGGACTTCGGCGGGATGACCACCGCCGCATCCGCCTATCTCACGGATGCCTGGCAGCGTGGCATTCTCTATGCCGATGTCCGGCGCCAGCGGGGGGACCAGTATCGCGCCCATATGGCCGAGACCGTACCCAATGTGCTGAACTTTCCCGCCACCCCCATCATGCTGGGCCTGGACCTGCCGCGGCCGGTGAATTACGGGCTGGTGCGCATTCCCGCCCCCGATGACATTCCCACCGACCCGACAAAGCGCCCCTTCGTGATTGTCGATCCGCGCGCCGGGCATGGCCCCGGCATTGGCGGCTTCAAGCCGGACAGCGAGATTGGCGCGGCGCTGCAGGCCGGGCACCCCTGCTATTTCATCGGTTTTGGCCCCTATCCCGTACCCGGGCAGACGGTTGAGGACGTGATGCGGGCGGAAGCCGCCTTTCTGGAAAAGGTGATCTCCCTGCACCCGGACTGCGGCAAGCCGGCGGTGATCGGAAACTGCCAGGCCGGCTGGCAGATCCTGATGACGGCGGCCATGCGTCCGGAACTGTTCGGCCCCATCATTGTCGCCGGTGCGCCGCTTTCCTACTGGGCGGGCTGGAAGGGCAAGAACCCCATGCGCTACAGCGGCGGCATGCTCGGCGGAAGCTGGATGACCGCGCTGGCCGGGGATCTGGGCCACGGCCATTTCGATGGCGCATCCCTCGTGCAGAACTTCGAGAATCTCGACCCGGCCAACACCTTCTGGAAGAAGAACTACCACCTCTATTCCAATATCGACACGGAGGCGGAGCGCTATCTCGGATTCGAGAAATACTGGGGCGGCCATGTGCTGCTAAATGATGTGGAGATGCAGTATATTGTCGACAACCTGTTTGTCGGCAACAAGCTCTCTTCGGCCGAGCTGGTCACATCCGACGGCATTCGTCTGGACCTGCGCAATATCCGTTCGCCCATCGTGGTGTTCTGCTCCATGGGTGACAATATCACCCCGCCCCCGCAGGCCCTGGGCTGGATCACCGACCTGTATGAGAACGATGACGATGTGCTGGGCCACAACCAGACCATCGTCTATGCGATGCATGAGAGCATCGGCCATCTGGGCATCTTTGTTTCCGGCTCTGTCGGGCGCAAGGAGCACCGCAAGTTCGCCAGCAATATCGAGCTCATCAACCTGATGCCGGCCGGGCTCTACCAGGCCGTGATCAGCGAGCCGGAAGGGGATGACTGCACGGCCGGCGGGCAGGACTACACCATGGCCATCGAGCGGCGCGACCTTGATGATGTCCGCAAGATCGTCCAGCCCGACGAGGAAAGCGACCGACGGTTCGCCACCCTCGCCCGCATCTCGGACATCAATCTGGGTCTCTACCGCAATTTCATGCAGCCCTGGGTGCGGATGATGGTGACATCCCAGACCGCCCAGATCATGCAGAAGCTGCACCCGCTGCGCATTTCCTATGAATACTGGTCTTCGCAGAATCCAATGGCGCGCCTGAACGAGCAGGCCGCACAGCATGTCCGCGAGAACCGTCGCCCTGTCGGGGAGGACAATCTGTTCGTGAAGGTGCAGGAGGATATGTCCGAGCTGATCTCCAGCGCGCTGGATAGCTGGCGGGACATGCGGGACAATGCCTGCGAACGCTGGTTCGAGATCATCTACAGTTCTCCGATCGTCACGGCCCTTTCCGGCCTTGACGCCCATCCCGGGCAGGCGGTGCGGCCGCATCCGGGTGTTTCCCCGGAATACCGGGCCTTTGTCGCCCGCGAGCTGGAGGCCCTGCACGCCGAGGCGGAAGAAGGCGGGCTGCTGGAAGCGGGCATCCGCGCCCTCTCCTATATCAATGCGGACAGCCTGAGGGTGGATGAGTGCCAGTACAATCTGGCCTTTGAACTGCGCCCCAATCTGCGCGACCTGTCACCGGAAACCTTCCGCGACATCATTCGCCGACAGGCCGTCATCATGATGACGGCGCAGGATGCCGCCCTTGCCGCCATGCCTGCCCTGCTGGCCCGCGCCAGCGCACAGGATATCCGCGAGGTGACCCGCATCATCGAGCTGTTCGATACGGTTGGCGCAAAGCCGACAGAGCAGGAACAGTCCCGCCTGCAGGAAATGCTGACGGTGTTCAGGGAAGCCGCCCGCCGGCAGGAGACATCGAGCACACCCAAGGTCGTGCCCCTGAACTAAGCAGATATGAACTCCCGGCAGGTCTCTTGCCGGGAGTTTTTTTCAGCCCGCCTTCCGCACCACAAGAACGCCCCAGGACAGGCCGGCCACCGCCGCGATCACCGATCCCAGAAGCACGCCCAGCTTGGCCGCGCCCAACAGGCTCGCATCGCCGAAGGCCAGCATGGCGATGAAGATCGACATGGTGAAGCCGATCCCCGCCAGAAGGCCGATCAGCACGATGCCGCCCCATGTCACGCCCGGCGGCAGGCGGCACAGGCCAAGGCGCACCATCAGCCAGCTCACCCCGACAACGCCCACCGGCTTGCCAAGCACCAGCGCGATGCCGATCGCCAGCATCACCCCCTGCGGGGCCGGGTCCGAAAGATCCACCCCGCCGATACTGACCCCGGCATTGGCCAGGGCGAACAGCGGCATGATCCCAAAGGCCACCCAGGGATGCAGCGCCATCTGCACCCGCGTCACCGGCGGCAGCATTTCACGCTGGGCCCGCCGGATCTGGCGCAGGGGAGCGGCCATATGGTGCGGGTCCGCCGTCCCGCCGCGCCCGGTCAGGGCCTGCACCGTCCGGGCCAGAAGGTCTGCCGGCGCCTCGCCCAGACGCAGGGGACGCACCGGCGTCATCAGGCCCAGAACCACACCGGCGAGGGTCGGATGCGCGCCGGTCATCAGCAGCCCGAACCACAGGAGCGCGCCCGGTGCCACATAGGCAAGGGCGGAACCGATGCCGAGCCCCTGCAGACCAAGAATGAGGACGATTCCGGCGGCGGCAATGAAAAAACCGCCATAATCCAGCCCCCCGGAATAGAAAAAGGCGATGATGAGCACTGCAATGATGTCATCAATAATGGCCAGAGCCAGAAGAAACACGCGGATATTGCCGGGAATGGAGCGCCCCAGCAGCGCCAGAACACCGACAGCAAAGGCGATATCCGTCGCCGTCGGCACCGCCCATCCGGATGCACCGGGGCCTGAGGGGTTCAGCGCCAGATAGACCAGCGCCGGCACGGCCACGCCCCCCAGCGCCGCGGCGATGGGCAAGGCGGCCTGCCGCAGGTCTTTCAAGGCCCCCTCATGCATCTCACGCCTGATTTCCATGCCGACGACAAGGAAAAACACGGTCATCAGCGCATCATTGATCCAGAAATGGAGCGGGCGCTGAAAGACGAAATCCCCCAGCCCGATGGAAAAAGGCATGTGCCAGAGATGATGATAACTTTCCGCCGCCGGGGAATTGGCCCAGGCCAGCGCAAACAGCGCGGCGAGCAGCAGCACGATGCCGCTGGCAGCCTCGACATGAAGGAAACGGTCCAGAGCCTCGAAGGCGCGAGCGGCCAGAATATGGGCGCGCGGCGGCTTCTGCCGGGAAGAGGGTTTGTCCATGGGCACGTGTTCTCCGCGCGGCGGCCCGACCAGCGCTGAGAAAACCTGCCGCACTGCACCATGCAATGGACACCCGCCCCCATTCTTTCCGATTCGCCCCGCAATCTCCAGCCCGGCCCCGCCCGGCGCGTTTTTTCATCATCCTGTGTGATGACGCCGGGACAGCTTCACGATTTATCCATGACTTTGCTGAATGCTTGGAACAGATCTTTTTAGCAGTACAGAAAGTCGCCAAGTGAAACCGCTCCTGCTTCTTTCCGGCTGTCTGGCGCTCGGTGTCGCCGGAGCGGCCTATGCCTTCGGGCCCTCCCTGCCCTTCATCGGCGGGCAGGCCCACGCCGAGGCGCACTCCTCGCCCAAGGCCGTGGCCCTTGCGCACAAGACCTTCATCGTCCAGCCTCCCTCACCGGAGGCGGCGCGTGAGGCCCGCGCGGCCGAGGCCGAGCGCGAAAAGGAACGTGCCATCCTGCTCGCCGCCGTGGAGGTGCGCGAGGCCGCCCGCATCCGCCGCGAAGCCATCGAGAATGCGACAGCGGAAAGCGTGGCCCACAAGCGCCTGCCGGCCTATCGCTCCTTCCAGGTGGACGAGCCCTATATCGCGCTCACCTTCGATGATGGGCCGAACCCTTCCACGACCCCGCGCCTGCTCGATATCCTGAAGGAACGCGGGGTGCGCGCCACCTTCTTCGTGCTGGGCAGCCGCGCCGCCCAGCACCCGGAGCTGCTGCGCCGGATTGCCGAGGAAGGCCACGAGATCGCCAACCACTCGTGGAACCACCCCCAGCTTCCCAAGCTGACCGTTGCGGCTGCCGAAAAGCAGATTACCGATACGGATGACGCCATCTTCAACGCCACCGGCCAGCATGCGGTCTATATGCGCCCGCCCTATGGCGCGATGCGCGGCCCGCTTCAGGATCACCTGAACAAGACGCTGGGCATCAGCTTCATCTACTGGAGCATCGACCCGCTGGACTGGAAGAACCGCGACCCCAAGCTGGTGCATCAGCGTATCGTGGAACAGGCCACCCCCGGGGCGATCGTGCTGGCGCATGACATTCACCCCACCACGGTGGACGCCATGCCGCAGGTGCTGGATGATCTTGCCGCCAAGGGCTACCGCTTCGGCACCCTCTCCCAGATGGTGGAGATGGACAAGGCAAGCAACGGGAAAATGGCCACGGCCCGGGCGGCGAAGTCCGCAGCCGCTCCGGCGCCCGTTGCGCAGGCCCCGCGCGCCGTTGCCAGGCACCAGCCGGTGGAGCGCGCGCCCCAGCCTGCGGCGGCCCAGCGCCCCGCCTCGGACCTTTCCCCGCGGACGGTGACCACCACCTCCATCCGCCCCACGCCATATGCGGCCAACCGGTCCGCCAACAGCGCCCTGTACTGACCGCACCATGCGGGGCCGGCCCATCATCGGCCGGCCCCGCCGCCACCCGGCAGATGGGGCTTCTTGTGATGCCGGCAACCGGCCCACCCCTGCGACCGCGACCGCATGGGCACTGAGGGCGATGCCCTTTGCCGCAGGCACCCATTGTGCACAACTGCCCTCCCGCTCCTTCCCGCCAGACCCGGCTCTTCCGCGCTGCTTATGGGACACAGACGGGGTTTACCGCATCAGGCCGGGCATGTTTCAGCCTTGAGCGAAGCCCTGCACCATAAAGCGTGTGGTAAACCCGCTCTTGTGCTTTTCTTCCGTTTCGCGCATTGACTGAATGGTTCGATCGTCCTTTCTTGGGCGAGACTTGCCATTTCCGGAGAGTTCAAAGCCCATGAAGCGCTCCCTGCTCGCCATTATCCTTGTGGTCGTTCTTGCCCTGCTGTGCGGCGCAGGCGTCTATATTTATTACACCATGTATGCGCGCACCCTGCCGCCGGGCTTCGCCTCGAGCAACGGGCGCATGGAGGCCACGCAGGTTGATGTCGCCACCAAGGCCCCCGGCCGGGTGGAGAGCGTGCTCGTGGAAGAAGGTGACTTCGTCACCAAGGGGCAGATCGTCGCGCAGATGGACGTTGCGGAGACCGTGGCCGCCCTGCGCAGCGCCGAGGCGCAGGCCGCGCAGGCGCGCAAGGCACGCGACCAGGCCACCCATGTCATCGAGCAGCGCAAGGGCGAGATGGAGCTGGCCGCCAAGGAGCTGGGCCGGCAGGAGGCCCTCGTCGTCAAGGGCTTTGCGACCGAGCAGAAGGTGGACCAGTATCGCACCAGCCACACCACCGCGCAGGCCGCCCTGGCCGCGGCGGAAAGCAGCCTTGCCGCCAATGAGGCCGCCATCCGCGCCGCGGATGCGGAAGTGGACCGGCTGCGGCGGCTGGTGGATGACGGCACGCTTGTCGCCACGGTTTCCGGGCGCGTGATCTACCGTCTGGCTGAGCCGGGCGAGGTGCTTGCGGCAGGCGGCAAGGTGTTCACCCTGCTCGATCTGTCCAATGTTTACATGACCGTCTTCCTGCCGGCGGCCGATGCCGGGCGACTGGC
The DNA here is from genome assembly GCF_052491725.1 of Haloleucobacter ellipsoideus. Classification (NCBI taxonomy): domain Bacteria; kingdom Pseudomonadati; phylum Pseudomonadota; class Alphaproteobacteria; order Hyphomicrobiales; family Xanthobacteraceae; genus Haloleucobacter; species Haloleucobacter ellipsoideus. Next base: position 281,737 of record NZ_JBQWAR010000021.1, on the reverse strand, counting down.
CATTGGCAGTGAGGCCCGCCTTGTGCTGGAGCCGCTGCCGGACCGGGTGCTGCCTGCCACGGTGTCCTTCGTCTCCGCCCGCGCGCAGTTCACGCCCAAGCAGGTTGAAACCCGCTCCGAGCGTGACCGCATGATGTTCCGCGTCAAGCTGCGCGTGCCGCAGGCGCTGGTGAATGCGCATCTGGAGCAGGCCAAGACCGGTGTGACGGGTGAGGGCTATGTGCGGGTCGATCCCGATGCCCAGTGGCCCGCATGGCTGGATGCGGGACTGGCCGCCATTCCCGCCGAATCCGACAAGGCGCCTGCCCCCGCACCGGCTGAGGGCGATGTGAAGAAAGACAGAGAGGTTGTGCAGTGACCCACTCCGCCACCGGGGGGCAGCAGGGAACACAGGCAACCGCAGGTGCCGGCGGGGGGGCCCGGGCGTCCAAGGTTCAGGCGTCTCTTGCCCTGAACCTCACCGGCATTCACCACCGCTATGGCCGCCAGATGGCGGTGGACGGGGTGGACCTCACCATTCCCACCGGCGCATCCGTTGCGCTGGTGGGGCCGGACGGGGTGGGCAAATCCACCCTGCTGGGCCTCATCTGCGGCGCCAAGCGTATCCAGACAGGCACTGTCGAGGTGCTGGAGAAGGATATGGCCCAGCGCTACCCCCGGGAGGAGGCGCAGGCCCGCATCGCCTTCATGCCGCAGGGGCTGGGGCGCAATCTCTATCCCAATCTCACCGTCGCCGAGAATATCGCCTTCTTCGCCCGCCTGTTCGGTGAGAATGCCGATATTGGTGGCGAGCGCGTGGCCCCCCTTCTGGCCGCCACCGGCCTCACCCCCTTTACCGACCGGCTGATGCGCAAGCTCTCCGGCGGCATGAAGCAGAAGCTGGGCCTGTGCTGCTCGCTGGTACATGACCCCGACCTGCTGGTGCTGGATGAGCCGACCACCGGTGTCGATCCGCTCTCGCGCCGCCAGTTCTGGGACTTTATCGACATCATCCGCGCCCAGCGCCCCGGCCTGACCCTTCTGGTCGCGACATCGGATATGGACGAGGCTGCCCGCTTCGAACGGGTGGTGATGATGGATTCCGGCCGCATCCTGGCCGATGGTTCGCCCGCCCAGCTGCTGGAGCGCACGGGCGAGAGCAATCTGGAACGCGCCTTCATCGCCCTTCTGCCGGAAGACCAGCGCGGACAGCCGACGACTGACGCCCCCGCCGCTCCCATTCCCCCCGATGCGCCCATCGCCATCGCCGCGCGCGGTCTCACCCGCCGTTTCGGCAGCTTCGTGGCGGTGGACGATGTGAATTTCGACATCCGCCAGGGCGAGATTTTCGGCTTTCTCGGCTCCAATGGCTGCGGAAAATCCACCACCATGAAGATGCTCACCGGCCTGCTGCCGGCGAGCGAGGGTCAGGCCAGCCTCTTCGGCGTGAAGGTGAACCCGAAGGATATCGAGACACGCCGGCGTGTCGGCTACATGTCCCAGGCCTTCTCGCTCTATGGCGAGCTCACGGTGCGGCAGAACATGGAGCTGCATGCCCGCCTGTTCGGGCTGGAACCGGCGGACGCGACAGCACGCCTCGCCACGCTGGAAAAGGATTTCGACCTTTCACCCTATATGGATGCGCTCTCCTCGGGGCTGCCCCTTGGCGTGCGCCAGCGCCTCTCGCTGGCAGTGGCGATCCTGCACCGGCCTGAAATCCTCATTCTGGACGAGCCCACCTCCGGCGTGGACCCGGTGGCGCGTGACAATTTCTGGGACCATCTCCAGCGTCTCTCGCGCGAGGAGAAGGTGACGATCTTCGTCTCCACCCACTTCATGACCGAGGCGGAGCGCTGCGACCGCATCTCCTTCATGCATGCCGGGCGTGTCATCGCCACCGGCACGCCGCAGGAGCTGAAGGACGCCAAGAAGGCCGCCTCGCTGGAGGAAGCCTTCATTTCCTACATGGAAATGGGCGGGCGCGAGGCAGAGACCCATGCCACGCCGCCACCCCCGGCCGATGCCAAGCCCCACAAGCGCCGCCTCTTCTCTCCCGGTCGCGTGGGCGCCTATGCCTGGCGCGAGGCACTGGAGCTGCAGCGAGACCCGGTGCGCCTGTCCTTCGCACTGCTGGGCACTGCCCTGCTGATGCTGATTTTCGGTTTCGGCATCACGCTGGATGTCGACAATCTGCGCTTTGCCGTGCTGGACCGGGACCAGACCCCGGAAAGCCGCTCCTATATTGATGAATATGCGCACTCGCCCTATTTCATCGTCCAGCCCCCGCTTCACAGTCCGGCGGATCTGGAGCGCGGACTCGCCTCCAATGACATCACCTTCGCCATAGAGATACCGCCGGAATTCGGAGCGAATCTGCGCTCCGGCCGCCCGACGGAGGTGCTGGTGACCCTGGATGGCGCAATGCCCTTCCGGGCCGAGACCATTCAGGGCTATGTGCAGGCGGTGCATACGCTTTTTGTGCAAGAGAAGGCGAAGGAAGCGGGCATTGCCATCCCCGTTCCGGCGACGCTGGAGGTGCGGTACCGCTATAACCAGGCCTTCCAGAGCGTGGATGCCATGGTGCCGGCGGTGATCGGCCTGCTGCTCATCTTCATTCCCGCCGTGCTGACGGCGCTCGGGGTGGTGACGGAGAAGGAGCTGGGCTCCATCACCAATCTCTATGTCACCCCCGTCACCAAGCTGGAATTCCTGCTGGGCAAGCAGATCCCCTATGTGGGGCTGGCCTTTTTCAACTTCCTCATGATGACGCTGATGGCGCTGTTTGTCTTTGGCGTGCCGCTGAAGGGCTCCTTCGCCGGGCTGGCGCTGGGCGCGCTGGCCTATGTGCTGGCCACCACCGCCATAGGCCTGTTTGCCTCCACCCTCACCAATACGCAGGTTTCCGCCCTGTTCGGCACCGCCATCGGCACCATGATGCCGGCCAGCCAGTTTTCCGGCCTGCTTCAGCCGGTAGCCACGCTGAGCGGAATGGGATGGGTGATCGGCATTCTCTTCCCCACCACCTATTTCCTGCGCATCAGCATCGGCGCCTTCACCAAGGGGCTGTCCTTCATGGAACTTCTGCCCTTCATCCTCTCCACGCTGGCGTTCTGGCCGGTCCTGCTGCTGGCCGCCCACCTCATCCTGCGCAAACAGGAGACCTGAGATGGCGCAACAGCCCACACCCGGCCATGGCGCCGGCACTGTCACCATGCACCGCAATTCCAGTGCGGCCAATATCCGCCACCTGTTCGGGAAGGAACTGCTCAGCCTGTGGCGTGACAGCGCCCTGCTGATTCTGGTGATCTATGCCTTCTCGCTGGCCATCTATATCCAGGCCAAGGGCATGACCCATGACCTGAATCATGCGGCCATCGCCGTGGTGGACGAGGACAACTCCCCCCTTTCGCAGGTGTTGCTGGATGCCCTCCTGCCGCCCCGCTTCCAGCCCCCCACCGCGCTCGCGCCCGGGGAGGTGGACAAGGAGATGGACGCGGCCCGCTATACATTCGTGCTGAACATTCCGCCGAACTTCCAGGCGGATGTGCTGGCCGGACGCTCCCCCACCGCCCAGTTGCTGATTGATGCCACCGCCCTGATGCAGGCCGGCCTCGGCGCGGGAGAGCTTTCCGCCATCTTCCAGCAGGAGGTGAACAATTTCGTCGCCCGAAATGGGGGCACGATAGAAAACCCGGTGGAACTCCAGATCCGCGCCGCCTTCAATCAGGGGCTGGAATCATCCTGGTTCACGGGCACGATGGGGCTCATTTCCAACATCACCATGCTCTCCGTCCTTCTGGCCGGCGCGGCGCTCATCCGCGAGCGCGAGCATGGCACGCTGGAACATCTGCTGGTGCTGCCGCTGCGGCCATCGCAGATCATGCTGGCGAAGATTCTCGCCAATGGCTCGGTCATCCTGCTGTGCGTGATCTTTGCGGTGCTGGTGGTGCTGCAACTCTGGATGGAGATGCATATTGCAGGCTCGGTGACCCTGTTCCTGTTCGGAACGGCGCTCTACCTGTTCTTCACCGCCGCGCTCGGCATCTTTCTGGGCACCATGGCCGGCTCCATGTCGCAGTTCGGGCTGCTGTTCATCCTTGTGGTTCTGCCCATGAACATGCTTTCCGGCGGCTATACCCCGCTCGAAAGCATGCCCTACTGGCTGCAGAACGTGATGCAGGTCTCGCCCTCCACCCAGTTCGTGGCGCTGGCGCAGGCGATTCTCTATCGCGGGGCGGGTCTGGATATTGTCTGGCCGCACCTGCTCGCCATCTTTGCGGTGGGCGCGCTGTTCTTCGTCTTCGCCCTTGCCCGCTTCCGTTCCTTCCTGGCCTCTCAGCAGTGAGGCCGGGAAGGCGGGCCGGACGGATCAGATATAATCGACGAAGGAGGCGAGCTGCTCCTGCGAGAGGTCCCGCATCTGGGCCAGCGTGTAGGCATCCAGCACCGTGCCCATGGCATCGCGAATGCGCACCATGAGGATGCGGACCTCGCAATTGTCCACGTCGCAATCCTCGCACGGCTCGTAGGAGTTGCGGCTGGCGCAGGGGAAAGGCGCAAGCGGGCCATCCAGCGCACGGATCATCTCACCGACGATGATCTCCTCCGCCGGCTTGGCCAGGCGATAGCCGCCCATCTTGCCCTTCTTGCTGGCCAGAAAGCCGGCATTGCGCAGTTCGCCCAGAATCACGTCCAGAAACTTTTTCGGGATCTGGTTGGTCTCGGCAATCTCCGCCACCTGGGTGGAGGCGCCCGGAGGCAACCGCGCCAGATGAACTGCGGCCTTCAAGCCGTATTTGCCCTTTTTCGTCAGCATTCCTAACCCTCTGGGGGTGCTTGTGGGTGGTCGGGTTGGTGCCTGTCAAGTCCGGAACGGGACAGGTGTCTTGCGCCTTACTCTCCGGCTTCACCCTTCAGCTCGCTGCGGGCCATCAGGGGAGCCTGCAACATGGCGAAAATCACCGTCAAGGGCAGGAAGCCGAAGGTCTTGAAGGCCACCCATGTATCGGTGGAGACAGAGCGGGCGACGACCTCGTTCAGCACCGCCATCACCAGAAAGAAGATGCCCCAGCGCAGGGTCAGCTTGTGCCAGCCCTCATCCGTCAGCTTCATCATGCCATCGAACACATAGGGCATCAGCGGCTTGCGGAAGGCCAGCCCGCCGAGAAGCACCACGCCGAGCGCCAGATAGATCAGCGTCGGCTTGAGCTTGATGAAGTGGTCATCCTGCAGCCACAGGGTCAATCCGCCAAACACGAACACCAGCACCGCCGAAACCAGCGGCATGATGGCCACACGGCGCGCCAGCACCCACATGATGAAGAGCGCGACCAGCGTCGCCACCATGAAGATGCCGGTTGCCATATAGATGCCGGCATAGGAATTGGCGAGGAAGAAGATCACCAGCGGCCCCAGCTCCAGCCCCAGCTTCAGGGCGGGGGAAAGCTTGCGGTGGGCCGGTGCGGTGGTCGCGGCTTTACGGTCATCAGACATGCGGCACGTCATTCATCGGTTGGCGTCTCCCCGCCCAGGGGCCGGTTCAGCGATGCTCGGGGGATGCTCCCGAAAGCGGTGGAACAATTCTGCCTCCACATCTGGCCCCTGTAATCATTTCAATCAAGTGCCAGTTTCAGGATCACCTGTTCGGGGTGACGCAGGATGCCGCCTGAGGACCCGCCCGCACCACCCGGTTCTGAAGGCGTGTGGCGAGGCGGGCAACCACCGTGGAGGGGGCCTCCGCCCGCCGGTGCTTCGGGTTCGGCAGCATCACGGCCAAAAGGGCCGCCTGCCGCGCGCTCAACCTTTCGGGAGGCACGGAGAACGCCTTTTTCGCCCCGGCAGCGATGCCGAACTGCCCCTCCGGCCCCCATTCGGCAATATTGAGATAAATTTCGAGAATCCGCTCCTTGCTCATCACCAGATCGAGCCAGAAGGTCAGCGGTATTTCCAGCAATTTACGGGGAATTTCCGGCTTCTGCCACAGGAACAGGTTCTTCACCACCTGCATGGAGATGGTGGAGGTGCCGCGCATGTCGCTCAAACTGTCCGCCCGCTGCATCATCCGGCGGATTTCGGCGATATCGATGCCCCAGTGCGTGCAGAAGGCGGAATCCTCCGAGGCCACCACCGTGCGGATCGCGACCGGCGAGATGTCCTTGAGCGGGGTCCAGATGCGCTCCACCGGCTGGCCGCTCACCCAGCGCGCGATCATCAGCGTGGAGACAGGATTCACCCAGTTGTAGAGAACGGACAGCACCATGGGCACAAGGATGATGACGCACAGAATGCGGAGCAGCACCTTGCCCATGCCTCTCATCCCTCCTTGCCTTGCCTGTGGAGTGTAAACCAAGGCCGGTTCCTTGCCACTATCGGATGAAGATGGGCTGTAACATGACAAGCCCGGCGACATAACCCGCTGCCTGCATATCGGCACGCAGCGGAACCATTGGCCCCGCCCCGCACAGGCGTGTTAAAGCCTTGCGGATCGAACCGCCCATGGCATGCCTGCCATGGGTCCAGTCCTCGTGAAGCGGGATCTGTCCGTGACCCACGCATTGACCGCCCGGCTTGAAGCCGCCGCCGCCGCAACCGAAAACCGCCTTGCCCGCGCCCTGGCCGATACCCCCCTGCCCGGTGAGCAACAGCGCCCGGAGCGGCTGATGGCAGCCATGCGCCATGGGGCGTTGGCCGGTGGCAAGCGGCTGCGGCCCTTTCTGGTGCTGGAAAGCGCGGCCCTGTTTGGCGTGCCGCAGTCTCGCGCCCTTGCGGCGGCCTGCGCGGTGGAATGCGTGCACTGCTATTCACTGGTGCATGATGATCTTCCGGCCATGGACAATGATGACCTGCGCCGCGGCCAGCCCACTGTTCACAAGGCTTTTGACGAGGCCACCGCGATTCTGGCCGGCGATGCCCTGCTCACCCTTGCCTTCGACCTGCTCTGCGACGAGGAGGCCCACCCCAGCCCCCGGGTCCGCATTTCCCTGGTGCGGGCGCTGGCCCGGGCCGCCGGCATGGGCGGCATGGTGGGGGGACAGATGCTGGACCTGACGGCGGAGGGCCGCTTCGCCAATGGCATGCCCCTGCCCCTTTCCCCTGAGGAGATCATTGCGCTTCAGGCGATGAAAACCGGAGCCCTTCTCACCGTTTCCTGTGAGGCCGGGGCCATACTGGGCGAGGCCGCCCCGCAGGAGCGCGCCGCGCTGGTGGCCTATGGGCAGGCGCTGGGCGCCGCCTTCCAGATCGCCGATGACATTCTGGATGTGGAAGGCTCGGCCGAAGCCATGGGCAAGAAGGTGGGCAAGGATGAAGCGGCCGGCAAGGGCACGCTGGTCTCCACCCTTGGGCTGGAAGGGGCCCGCGCACGCCTTGCCCTGTGCGTAGAGCAGGCCGAAGCGGCACTCGCCCCCCTCGGCGCCCGCGCCGGGACGCTTGTGGAAACAGCCCGCTACGTCGCCACCCGCCAGAGCTGAGCCCCCTGCGCCCCATGCCTTTCGTGCCTGCACTGTGCTATGGTCCGCGGCATTTCGCATCATCCGGCGCGCAAATCCTGCGCCCGTATGGCTTTCATCTTGCGTCCCGGACGGGCGGCCCTTGCCGCCCGCCGTGAAGGAGACGGATCGGGCATGTACCGCGCCACCACCCGGCATATTCAGGTCACGGTCACGCCGCGTTATGTGGCGGAACGCTCTGCGCCCGAACAGAACCGCTATTTCTGGGCCTATACGATCGAGGTGGTGAATCTGGGAACCACCACCGTGCAGCTCAAGGCCCGCCACTGGATCATCACCGATGCCCTGGGGCGTGTGGAGGAAGTGCATGGCGCGGGCGTGGTGGGCGAGGAGCCCGTGCTCCCTTCGGGCGGGCATTTCGAATATACCAGCGGCGTGCCCCTCTCCACGGCCACGGGGATCATGCACGGAAGCTATGATATGATCTGCGAGAGCGGGGAGCGCTTCAGCGTGGAGGTACCCGCCTTCTCGCTGGACCTGCCCGATGCAAGACGCACCCTGAACTGAGCGACATCACGCATGCGGGTGCATTCGACCCCCCTGCCCAGCATCGAGGCCCAGACCAAATCGGTGCTGGACCCGCGGCCCGTGGTGGCGACCCTTGGTATCCTGCTCTCCATTCTGGGCATCAGCATGCTGCTGCCGGCGGTGGTGGATTTCATCTCGCACTCCGGCGGCCATGGCGCCTTCTTCGCCTCATCGGCCATCACCCTGTTCGTGGGGGTGCTGATGTGGATGAGCGGGCGCTCCAGCGCCACCCGCAAGCTGGACCTGCGACAGGCTTTCCTGCTTACCGGCAGCGTCTGGGTGGTGCTGGCGCTGTTCGCCGCCCTGCCCTTCATGTGGGGCCGCTCCCAGCTTTCCTTCACCAATGCGGTCTTCGAGAGCATGTCGGGCCTTACGGCCACCGGCTCCAGCGTCATGTCGGGGCTGGATTCCCAGCCCCCCGGCATCCTGCTGTGGCGGGTGCTGCTGCAATGGTTTGGCGGCATTGGCATCATCGCCATCGCCATCGCCATCATGCCCATGCTGTCCATCGGCGGCATGCAGCTCTTCCGCACGGAATCATCCGATAAATCCGAGAAGTTCCTGCCGCGCACGGACGCCATCGCCAAGGGGCTGCTCACCGTCTATGTGCTGCTCACTCTCGTCTGCATCGCCAGCTATTCCATCGCCGGCCTGGGCGGGTTCGATGCGGTGACACTGGCGCTTTCCACGGTCTCCAGCGGCGGGTTTTCCAATTCCGACTATTCGATCATGGTGTTCAACAATCCCTCGGTGGAATATGTCGCCATTGTCTTCATGCTGATCGCGGCGCTGCCCTTCACCCTTTATGTGCGGGCCATGAACGGGGATGTGCGCCGGCTTTATACCAACCCGGAAGTGCGGGTGTTCTTCCTCATCGTGCTGGTCTTCACCTTCGCCTCCTTCCTCCAGCAGACATGGCAGGGCGTGGCGCAGGGGGAGACCGCCTTTCGCGGCGCGCTGTTCACCGTCTCCTCCATTATCTCCACCACCGGCTTCATGGCGGTGGACTATACCCATTGGGGCGCGGCTTCCGATGCCCTGTTCTTCGTGCTGCTGTTCATCGGCGGGTGCACCGGCTCCACCTCCGGTGGCCTGAAGGCGATGCGCGTGGCCATCACCGCCAAGGCCATTCGCCAGCATCTCAAGCGCATCTGCTTTCGCAGCGGGGTGTTTCCGCTGCACTATGGCGGCTCGATCGTGGAGGACGATGTCGTCGCCTCGGTGCTGAATTTCGTGTTCCTGTATCTGTTCACCATCGCGGTAGTGGCCATCACGCTGAATGTGATGGGGCTGGACACCGTGACCGCCTTTACCGCCTCCATCGCCAGCGTGGCCAATGTGGGCCCGGCCCTGGGGCCGGTGGTGGGGCCCTCATCCAATTATGTCAGTCTGCCGGACCCCGCCATCTGGGTGCTGACGCTGGCCATGATGCTTGGACGGCTGGAAATCCTCACCGCGCTGGTGCTGCTGCAACCGCGCTTCTGGACCCGCTGAGCCCGCCTGTTCAGCTTGCCCCTCTCAGAAATGGGAGAGATAGCCGCCATCCACCGCCAGCACATGGCCGGTGACATAGGATGCCGCCGGCGAGGCCAGGAACACCGCCGCCCCGGCCACCTCCTCCGGCTTGCCCCAGCGCCCCAGGGAGGTGCGGCGGGCAAGCCATTCCCGCACGCCCTTGTCCTGCCCCATGGCCATATTCGGCTCGGTGAGGAAATAGCCCGGCGCGATGGCGTTCACCGTGATGCCATGCGGACCGAGATCCGCCGCCAGCGCCTTGGTGAAGGATGTCAGCGCCCCCTTGGCCGTGGTGTAGGCCGTATCATCCGCCCGCGAGATATGGCCGGCAATGGAGGTGATATTGATGATGCGCCCGGCCACGCCGCGCGTCACCATGCCCAGCGCCACCTGCTGGGTGAGTTCCACCGGCGCCAGAAGGCTGCGCTCCACCAGGGTGCGGAAATCCGCCATCTCCATGTCGAGCAGGCTGCGCCTGTCCCGCGCGCCGGCATTGTTGACAAGAATGTGCAGCGGCGGCGCCTGCATCAGCGCGCGACGCACCGCATCGGCATTGAACACATCCAGCACAAGGGCGGAAGCTTCCCCGCCCTCGGCGCGGATGACCTCCACCGCCGCCTCGACCCGTTCCCCATGCCGGCCATTCACCAGCACATGCGCCCCGGCCTGCGCCAGACCCCGCGCAATTTCAAAGCCCAGCCCAGCCACGGAACCCGTGACCAGCGCGGTGGAGCCGGAAAGCGAAAAGGGGTGTTTCAAGGCAGCATCTCCACTCTGGCGGCACACCGGGCAACAGGGACCGGCCGCGGCGCCTAACATGGCACGCGTCGGCCTGCCATTTCGAGCGGCAAAAGCCTAATTCACATGGAAAACACGCAGGTTGGAGCGATTCTGTCTCCCGCCCGCGAAAGCGTCTCGCACGGGTTCAGAACAGAACGCCCCCGAGCCCCGCACCAATGATGGCGAACAGGAACAGGCTGCCATCATGCACCGCCAGCGCCGTGCGGCTTGGTGTGCCGGCACGGTAGATCCAGCCGGTTGCACCGACCGTGGCAACAGACCAGCCCGCCCCCACAATGATGAGGGCCGCCGTGATCGTCTCCGGCGTTCCGGCATATTGCAGCGGCACCGCCAGCGCCACCAGCGCCAGCCCGCCCAGCGCCAGAAACACCGGCTTCACCCGCTCACCCAGAAAGGCCAGCGGAATGGCCGGCGCATACATGGCCGCCACATGCAGGGCAATGAAGCCGAAGACCGCCGCCTCGCCAATGCCACAGGCCACCAGCGCCAGAGGCGCACCGGACATGATGGCGTTCATGCCGAACCATGCCAGTGCCCCCAAGGCTGTCGGCCAGAGAATGGCGCTCAGGGGTGCGGTTTCCTTTGGCCGGAAGATGGGGGGCGGGTCCGGCGCGAGGGACACGGCCACCCCGAGCGAAAGCGCATGTGCCACCGCCGCCAGCCCCGCCGCGCCCACAAGGAAGAAGGGGGCAACGAGATCCTCGGCGAAACTTGCAAGGGTGGGGCCGGCCAGTGCCGCCAGCACGCCCCCTGTCAGCACACCCGCGCTGGCGGCCGTGGGCCGCCCGCTCGCGGCGGCCGCCTCATGCCGATAGAAGAAGGAGAAGCCCTGCGCCATGCCCAGCCACAAGGCGCCAAGGCAGGCCCATGCGAACTGGCGCTGGATGAGTGCCGCCACCAGCAGCGCCCCTCCGGCAATGCCCAGCGATGCGCCAAGGGCAAAGCCGGCCCGCCGCCCGAATGTATCGCGCAGGAAGGACGCCGGGAAAGAGGCCAGCGCCGCACCCGCGAGCATGGCGGCAAACGGCCATGTGGCCATATCCGGGCGGGATGCGAGCTGTGCGCCCGCCAGCGGCAGGGCCGCGGAAGCCACCGTCTGCGCCAGCACCGCAAAGGCAAAGCCCAGCGCAAGCGCCAGGGTGGAAACACTCTTGTTTCCATTGTCATTGGCGGGCGGGTCGAACTGCGGATCGCAGATGCAGACCAGCATGCCCGCCCGGGGCGGTGCCGCAGGCACGGGGCGGTTCATTCGTCTTTCTTCAGGTCATCATCGGAAAGGACACGCACGGCTGCCCCGTCCAGATCATCATACTGCCCGCTCTTCATGCTCCACAAAAAGCCGAGCAGGCCGAGAAAGCCCAGAAACAGGGCCGCAGGAATAAGATAGACGAGGACGTTCATGCCACGGCCTCCTTCAATCCGGTCACGACAGGGGCTCCATCCTTGCGCCCTCGCCGCGCCGCACGCAAGGCATTTACCGTGACGATGATGGACGAGCCGGACATGGCCAGCGCCGCCACCAGAGGCGTGACAAGCCCGGCCACGGCCAGGGGAACCGCGATCACATTATAGAGAATGGCCAGTGTCAGATTCTGCCGCATGAGATGAGCCGCCCTTCGGGAGACATCCACCATCTCCAGAACCGGGGCGAGATTACGGCCAAGGAACACCGCATCCGCATGGGCCTGTGTCACCGCCGCGCCGGTGGCGGGGGAAAGCGAGGCCGTGGCGGCGGCAAGCGCGGGGGCATCATTCAGCCCGTCTCCCACCATGAAGACGCCGTGCCCCTCGCCCTTCATGCTTTCCAGCATGGCAATCTTGTCGGCGGGCTTGAGGCCGCCAACCGCATTGGCAATGCCCAGCACCTGCGCCACGGGGGCGACAGCCTCGGGCCGGTCGCCCGAAAGGATCCAGATATCGAGCCCGCGCGCCTTCAGCGTATCCACCACAGCGCGTGCATCCGGGCGCAGCGCCTGCTCCACCCCGAGCACGATGGCCCGATCCCCCCGCCGGAAGGCGATGAGGGAAGCGGTCGGCGGCATGTCTTCCGGCAGTCGCGCATCACAGAAGGAGAGGCTGCCAAGGCGCACCTCCTCCCCCTCATATATGGCGCTGACACCCGCTCCCGGCGTTTCGGTCACCTGCTCCAGCGGCCCGCCTTTGGCCTTGTGGGTCACGGCGCGGGCCAGCGGATGATGGCTGGAAAGGGCCAGACGCCCGGCAAGCTCGACATCTGCCGCCAGTGCTCCGGCCGGCACACGCAGGCTCGGCTCGGGCAAGGTGAGTGTTCCGGTCTTGTCGAAAACCACCGTATCGACAGGGGCAAGCCGCTCCAGCACATCACCGGCATTCACCAGCAGCCCGGAGCGGAACATGCGCCCCATGGCCGTGACCTGCACCGTGGGCACCGCCAGGGCCAGCGCGCAGGGGCAGGTGATGATCAGCACCGCCACCGCGATCAGGATGGACTGATGCCACCCCGCCCCATACAGCAGCCAGCCAATGGCCGAGCACAGGGCCGTGAAATGCACCATGGGCGAATAATAGCGCGAGACCCGGTCAGCGAGCCGCACATAGGCCCCCTTCTCGGCGAGCGCCCCGTCCAGCAGGCGCTGGACATCATCCACCAGCGTGTTCTCGCCCCCGGCCGTGACGCGCACATGCAGCGCCCCCTCGCCATTCAGGCTGCCGGCATAGACACTTTCCCCGGCATGCAGCGGGCGGGCGAGCGTCTCACCCGTCACCAGGCTTTCATCCACGCTGGAGCGGCCGGAGAGCACCACGCCATCCGCGCCGATGCGCCCACCCGGGGCCACCAGAATGGTATCGCCTGGCTGAAGGGCCTGCACCGGCACCAGAATGGGCGTGCCCTGCGCATCCAGCCGCTGGGCCATTTCGCCCCGCAGGGCGGCAATATTGCCCGCCAGAGCGCGCGTGCGCCGGCGCGCCTCATGGTCGAAATACCGCCCCGCCAGCAGGAAGAACAGCAACATGACGGCGCTGTCGAAATAGGCATCGGACTGGCTGAGAGCGGTTTCCACCACGCTCATGCCAAGCGCGAGCATGATGCCGATGGTGATCGGCACATCCATGTTCACCGAGCCGTTGCGCAAGGCCCGATAGGCGCTCTGATAGAATGGAAGGCCGGCATAGGCCGCCGCCGGCAGGGCGATGAGCGCGGAAATCCAGTGGAAGAAGTCCCGCGTTTCCGGGGTGATGTCACTCACCTTGCCGGACCAGACAGAGACCGAGAGCAGCATGATGTTCATGGCCGCAAAGCCGGAAACACCAAGGCAGCGCAGCAGCCAGTGGGCGCGCCTTGCCTCCTCGTCCTCCACCCGGCCGGCGAAGGGGTGGGCGCGGTATCCCAGTTGCTCCAGCCGCTGGACCACCTGGGTGGGCGTACCCTCATCTCCCCAGGCCACGGTGAGGCGATGGGTGGTATAGTTCAGCCGGGCACGGACAACGCCGGGCAGGCTTTTCACGCCATCCTCGATTTCCCCGATGCAGGCGGCGCAATCAATCCCGTCAATGGCGAGGCTCATATGCGATAGCCCATCGCCATCACGCATCACGAACAGGGAATAATCGACCGCTTCCGACATCTGCAAACCCGGTTGGAGTGCCCCGCCTGTGACCGGCCCGCCATGAGAGCCAGATGATATGTCTATCCGCAATCCGAAGTCTGGAGACATGGCCAGACACGCGACCGGCGGAAGGCAGCCCCTTCCACCGGGCCACCATCAGGGCAGGTAAATCCTGTTGCGCGAGCGAAACACGCGCTCGTCCCCTTTCATGAAATCGATCACCAGAACCCACTGGCCGGGGGCTGCATCGGTCGAAACCTGATAATGCCCGTTACCCAGCGGCTCCATATCCAGTTCCACATCCTTGCGCCGGTCCGTGGGGTGGGCAAAGCGACCGAGAGCGACAAGCCCCGTCAGCGGCACCCCTTCCGCATCCAGCACCGTGACATCCAGCTTGCGTGCGGTGCCGCCGGGATTGATCATCTCGACATCCACCGTCCAGTGCTGATCGTTCTGCCGCTCGGCGGCTGCATATTCCTGCGAGAACTGAAGCCCGGCCTTGTAGGAGCTTTCCGTCTCCACCCCCGCAAAGGTGGTGATCGCGAAGCGCGCCATGATGAAATTCACCGTGAAGATCACCAGAAAGAACAGGCATATGGCAATGAGCACCATACGGCCCGTGATCTGACGGGGCGCACGCGGCGCGCTGGCTGATTTGGCCATATGTCTCATACCTTCCTGCAAGCCGGAACGACGCCAGCGCTTGCGCGTTCCGGCGTCGTTCCTGTCATCCGATGGTCACGGCCTCATGGCCCGATGAAGTGGTCCTTCACCTTCGCTTCCACGCCGGTTGCAACGTCGCGGATCTGGAATGTGATAGGCAAGGATGCCTTGGCAGGCAACTTCTCCGGTGTGGTCACAAGGACGCGGATCTCGCGGGTCTGGTCCGGATCCACGGTCAGGGCGCCGGCATCATCGCCGATGACCTGCAGCGTCGCCCCCGGCACACCCGCGATGGAGAGGCCGAATGTGCGCTCCTGCAACTGCTTGTTGGTCAGGCGCAGCGTATAGGCATTGCGCACCGAACCATCCGAAAGCCGGACAAACAGCGGGTTGCGGTCATGAATGGCGGCCACGCCCTCGGTCGAGCGGTTGACAAGGGTGGCCAGCATCAGCCCGCTCACAAACAGGATGAGTACCGTATAGAGCACCGTACGCGCGCGGATGATGCGGCGCACATGCGGCTTGCCCTCGACGCGGGCCTCCAGATTGGCCTCGCTGTCATACATGATGAGGTCACGCGGGCGGCCCACCTTGTCCATCACGGCATTACAGGCATCGATGCACAGGCCGCACTGGATGCAGGAGAGCTGCATGCCGAGGCGGATATCCACGCCGGTGGGGCACACATTCACGCACTGGCCGCAATCGATGCAGTCCCCTGCCGGCTTGCCGGCGGCGCGCGCGGCGGCCGCCTTCTTCATCGAGGCGCGCGGTTCGCCACGGTCATAGGCATAGGTGACATTCAGCGCATATTCATCGGTCAGCGCGGCCTGGATACGCGGCCAGGGGCACATATAGGTGCACACCTGCTCACGCATGAGGCCGGCCAGCGCATAGGTGGTGAAGGTCAGGATGCCCACGGTGATATAGGCCGCCGCAGGTGCCTGCAGGGTCGCCATCTCCCACAGCAGGGTGGGAGCATTGGCGAAATAGAGCACGAACGAGACGCCGGTAGCGACCGCGATCACCAGCCAGATGGTATGGGTGAGGGACTTGCGGACGAACTTGTTGAGGCTCATCGGGGCCGCATCAAGCTGCATCCGCTCGCGCCGGTCGCCCTGCACGAGGCGCTCCACCATCATGTACAAATCGGTCCAGATGGTCTGCGGGCACATATAGCCACACCAGACACGGCCCGCCAAGGCTGTCATCAGGAACAGGATGAGCGCGGCAAGGATGAGAAGGCCTGCGACATAGTAGAATTCCTGCGGCCAGATCTCCAGAAAGAAGAAATAGAACCGCTTGGAAACGAAATCGATCAGAACAGCCTGACCCGGCGCATCCGGACCGCGATCCCAGCGCACGAAGGGCAGCAGGTAGAAAATGCCAAGCGCGATGAAAGCCA
Organism: Haloleucobacter ellipsoideus; assembly: GCF_052491725.1. Lineage (NCBI taxonomy): Bacteria > Pseudomonadati > Pseudomonadota > Alphaproteobacteria > Hyphomicrobiales > Xanthobacteraceae > Haloleucobacter > Haloleucobacter ellipsoideus. The sequence continues at coordinate 265,751 of NZ_JBQWAR010000021.1, read as the reverse complement.
TCGCCGACTTGATGGAGCGGAAACGACCACGGATCTTCTGCGGATAAATCTGCTTTCTCGCTTCATAAAGCGGGATGTCATCATCCGATCCGATGTCTGAACTGGCTGTGTGAGCTTCGGGCTTCATAGACGCGCTGCCATTGTCCATCAGGGTGCATTGTAACTGTGCATCCGCCACGCTCTTCCTGAAAAAAGCGCCGGCCCGCACATGATGATCCGTGATCCTGACCTCCAGACCCGGCGGCGCATCAGCATCCGGGGGGCCTGTACCTCACCTCACCCTGATATCATCATATCAGGAAAGAGTTGGAATCATTACAGTCCTACAATGTCACATCTCGGGCACCGTGCGTAGCCACCCCTGACGTTCTGTCGCGCGACCTTTTGTAAGCCCTTCAAAACAAAAGCCCCCGGAGAGCTGGCTCCGGGGGCTTTTGCGTCATTATGTCCTGAAGCGGAGCCGCAGGTCAGCGGCCGCCACCCAGAGTATGCACATACACGGTCAGCGCCTTGATGGTGATCGGATCCAGACGATGGATCCAGGCAGGCATCACATTGCCGCGGCCATTATAGATGCCATACTCGATCACTGCCTTGTCCGAGCCATAGAGCCAGATGTCGTCGGTCAGGTTCGGAGCGCCCAGCTCCATATTGCCCTTGCCTTCGTCACCATGGCAGCTCGCGCAGTTGGCCATGTACAGCTCCTTGCCCTTCTCCGTCCGCTCACCGGCATCCGGCTGGCGACCGGCCAGGAAGAGGACATAGTCCGCAACGGTCGAGATTTCCTGACGGCTCAGGATGCCATCACGCCCGAAAGCCGGCATGTCGCCCACATGGGCCTGATCATCACCCGAACGCGCACCATATTTGATGGTCTGGTTGATCTGCTCGAGCGTGCCGCCCCACAGCCAGTCATCATCGTTCAGGTTCGGATAGCCCACCGCGCCGCCGCCGCCCGAGCCATGGCACGGGGCGCAGTTGTCGGCGAAGGCCACACGGCCCTGGGCGCGCGCCAGAGTGAGCAGCGCCGGAGTGGACTCGATCTCCTGAAGCGAGGCGTCCGCCAGCTTGGAGATGGAAGCCGCACGCAGCGCATGCAGCTGGTCCATTTCGGTCTGGATCTGCGCCCGCTGGTTCCAGCCCCAGATACCCGGAGTGGGACCATTCAGCAGCGGCCATGCCGGATACACGATCCAGTAGCCGACTGCCCAGACGATACAGGCATACCACACCCACAGCCACCAGCGCGGCAGCGGATTGTTCAGTTCCTCGATGCCGTCCCACTCATGGCCTGTGGTCCGCACACCCGTGGCGACGTCGAGACGTCCCTGATGAGAAGAATTGTCTGTCGAGCTCACGGGATCAATCCTCTTTGAGCGGAATGTTGGCCGCGTCCTCGAAGTCCTTCTTGCGCTTGCGGGATGGCCAGAAGACATAGGCCAGCACCAGCAGGAAGGCGAAGACGAAGAGCAGCAAACCCCAGGTCTGCGCCAGCGAGGAGAAAAACGAATAGGTCTCGTTCATCATCACCTCACATTGGCTTTGTTGTCGTAGAGCTTGAAGTCCACGAGCGTGCCCAGCATCTGCAGATAGGCAATGATGGCGTCAGCTTCGGTGATATCCTCGGCATTGCCATCGAAGTTGCGCACCTGCGCCTTGGGGTAGCGCTGATCCAGACCTTCGGAGTCCGCATCCGTGGTGGCCTGGGTCTTCAGGTCCTCTTCAGCGTGCTCGATCATCTCTTCCGTGTAGGGCACGCCCATGAGAGCGAGCACCCGCATGTCTTCCGCGATGTGCTTGGTGTTCAGCTTCGTCTTCGCCAGCCAGGGATAGGCGGGCATGATGGAAGCCGGCACCACGGCGCGCGGGTTCTTCAGATGCTCCAGATGCCACTGGTCGGAATATTTGCCGCCAACGCGGGCAAGATCCGGGCCGGTACGCTTGGAGCCCCACTGGAAGGGATGGTCATACATGCTCTCTGCAGCCAGGGAGTAATGACCATAGCGCTCGATCTCGTCACGCAGCGGACGGATCATCTGCGAGTGGCAGTTGTAGCAGCCCTCACGCACATAGATGTTGCGCCCCGCCAGTTCGAGAGGGGTGTAGGGCCGCATGCCCTCCACCTTCTCGATGGTGTTCTTGAGATAGAACAGGGGTGCGATCTCGACGAGACCACCGATGGACACCACCAGCAGGATACCGAGCATCAGCCAGTAGGAGTGCTTCTCGAAGATCCCGTGCTTGGACCAGATGGACGAACCCTTAGCAGCCATTTGGTCCTCCTCATTCCGCGGCCGCGAGGGCGAGCTGACGCTCTTCCTCGGTCTGCGGGACAGTAATGGTCTTCCACACGTTCCAGGCCATGATCAGACCACCGGTGAGGAACAGAATGCCGCCAATAGCGCGGATCACGTACAGCGGATGCACGGCTTCCACCGACTCGATGAAGGAATACTCCAGGAAGCCCAGCGGCGTGTAGGCGCGCCACATCAGACCCTGCAGGATGCCCGCCACCCACATCGACGAGATGTAGAGCACGATGCCGAGGGTGGAGACCCAGAAGTGCCAGGAAACCGCGCGCAGCGAGTACATGTCCTTCTTGTTCCACAGCCAGGGAACCATGGTGTAGATGGCGCCGAAGGAGATGTAGGCCACCCAGCCCAGCGCACCGGAATGCACGTGGCCAACGGTCCACTCGGTGTAGTGGCTGAGGGAGTTCACAGCCTTCACCGACATCATCGGGCCCTCGAAGGTGGACATGCCGTAGAAGGCCACAGCCACCACCATCATGCGGATGACCGGGTCGGTGCGCAGCTTGTCCCACGCGCCGGAGAGGGTCATCAGGCCGTTGATCATGCCACCCCAGGACGGCATCCACAGGATGATCGAGAAGGTCATGCCCAGAGTCTGCGCCCAGTCCGGCAGCGCCGTGTAGTGCAGATGGTGCGGGCCGGCCCAGATATAGATGAAGATCAGCGACCAGAAGTGCACGATCGACAGGCGGTAGGAGTAGACCGGGCGGTTCGCGCGCTTGGGGATGTAATAGTACATCAGCGCAAGGAAGCCGGCGGTCAGGAAGAAGCCCACCGCATTATGGCCATACCACCACTGGAACATCGCATCCTGCACGCCGGCCCACAGAATGTAGGACTTGTGCGAGAAGATGGAGACCGGCACCGAGAGGTTGTTGCCGATATGCAGCATCGCAATGGTGATGATGAAGGCCAGATAGAACCAGTTCGCCACATAGATGTGCGGCTCGCGACGCTTCCACAGCGTGGCGACGAACACCAGCAGATAGGTGACCCAGATCACCGCCAGGAACAGGTCCGCATACCATTCCGGCTCGGCATATTCCTTGGACTGGGTGATGCCCAGCAGGTAGCCCGTACCGGCAATGACGATGAAGAAGTTGTAGCCCCAGATCACGAACCACGGCGCCAGTTCACCGGCAAGGCGGGCCTGGGACGTGCGCTGCACCACATAGAATGAGGTGGCGATCAGGACGTTGCCGCCGAAGGCGAAGATCACCGCGGAGGTGTGCAGCGGACGCAGACGCCCGAAAGACACCCATTCCGTATCGAAGTTGAAGGCCGGGAAGGCCAGCTGGAGCGCAGCCCACACACCGATGAGGAAGCCGGCGATGCCCCAGGCAACGGCGAAGATTGTGCCAACCTTCACCACATCGAAATTGTAGTTCGGCTTGCCATTGATAACCTGCGGAATCGGCTCCGCGGGACGGTCCATGTACCGGTTACCAATGACAAACACTGCCGCAATGCTGAAGGCCGCGAACAGATAGGCGTGGAACCCATATTCCGGCGTATAGGCCTTGGCGGCGACGATGATGGAGAAGAAGGCCAGGGCGGCGAACACCACCAGAAGACCCACCTCACCAAACCGCATGGACTTCGCCGGGGTCTGGATTGGATCTTGAATTGTCGACATTGCAGAACCCCTTGCGCCGAGGCGTAAAGCTGCACCTACGGAGCTTCGCGCGCACCATGCGCCCGAAGCCTAATTTAGCCTTGATACATATCAAAACTACAAAGGGGGACGTGACTCACGCGCGCTGCGGCGGAATGTCGCCATCCACCCTGACTTATCCCCCGCTTTGCCACAGGCACAGGCCGCGCCAAAGCATGAACCGACTGTTTTATGCCTTCTGTTTCACCAGAAAGCCGCCTTGCAAAGCTGATTGACCAAGCGTCATATACTAAAGGCTACGAGAGAAAACGGCCCCTCGCAAGCCGCCCGCACCGGCATCCGGCTGGCTCGCCTTATTTTAATACCAATTTTGATTCGCGCACCCCTGAAAAGGCGAATCTGTGGCCAAATTCGCGCGATCAGGTGCATGAACTGTGCCATTGATGCCGCGGAAAGATGCAAATACCACAGTGAAAACCCCTGCGGAGACGAAACAATATTCTCTCCGGCAAGGAAGGCCGTTACACTCGCGCGGCTGGGAAACAAGGGGCCCGCTTATGCTGGCGGCAATGCCTTCCGCGCGTCACCACATGGCGGAGGGAGGGCCCTGTTTCATGGCCGACGGGGCGACTGGGGAAGGGAACAGCGTGCGCAAGGATGCGCCGGGCCGGCTTGGCCCAGGCAGAATGAACGGCCGGCCACAGGGCTGCCCTTATTATAATGTGTGCTCTTCCGCCTTTCCGGCTCTCCCTGGCATGAAGGATGCGGGAAGACCTGCCTGTGCATGCGCCATGCCCGGCCACAAGCGGGGCCAGCCGTGACAGCACCGCGCGCCCTTGCCCATCTCGATTTTCACAAGGACTTTCCGCTCGATGCCGCCCTGCCGCTGGTGGAACGGCTGGCGGAACTTGGCGTCAGCCATGTGCGCACCTCGCCTCTTCTTTCCGCCCGGGCGGGCATTCCCGGCCGGATTGGCGTGGTCAATCACGCTGTCATAGACCCGGAAATCGGCGGGGAAAGCGCCCTGCGCCGCCTTGCGGGCGCCCTGCACCGGCGGGGCATGGGCCTGATTGCCGACATCGCGCCCGGTCACATGGCAGCGGGCGGGGCGGACAATCCTGTCTGGCAGGATGTGCTGGAATGGGGGCGCGACAGCGTTTACGCCAACTGGTTCGATATCGACTGGCGCTCCGGCGAGGGGCATCTGCGCCACAAGCTTCTGGCCCCCTTTCTGGACCGGCCCTATGGGGCGGCACTGGCCGAAGGGGCGCTGACGCTGGCCTTTGAAAGCGGGCCCGGGCGCTTTGTGCTGCGCCATCGCAACCATAGCTTCCCGGTCTGTCCGCTGGATTATCCGCGCATTCTGGAAGCCTGCCACCTGCCTGCCGCCAGCGTGATGAGCACCCTGTTCAAGGGCCTCTCCCGCCTGCGGCCGGACCTTGAGGCCATTCGCGCCGTACGCCGGGAGCTGAGCCTTCAGGCCGGCACGGCCGAGGGACGGCGTGCCATCGCCCTTTCGCTCGCGGCGTTTGATGGCCATGAACAGGAAGGCCGCGCCCGGCTGCATGATCTGCTGGAGCGCCAGTCCTATCGGCTGGCCTGGTGGCGCACCGCCCGTGACGAGCTGAACTGGCGCTGCCGGCTCGATGCGCCGGACCTTGTCGCCGTGCGGGTGGAACGCCCGGATGTGTTTGACGCCACCCACTCCACATTGCTCAATCTCTATGCAGAGGGCCATATTGATGGTTTTTCCATCATCGGATGGGATCTGCTGGCCGACCCTGAAGCCTATGCCGGCCGTCTGCGCCTGAAACTGGGCAGCCTTGCCGGGCGCCGGCCGGAAGAGGCCCCGCAGGGCCCCGCCTTCATGCTGGCGGATTGCGCCCTTCCTCCGGGCGCGGCCATGCCGCACTGCGCCGACCTTGCCGGCAGCACCGGCGCCGATGCGCAGGAGGCCATTGGCGCCGTGCTGCATGATGCGGTCGCCAGCGGCGCGCTTTCGGATATATGGATGGCCGCCACCGGAGACCGCCAGCGTTTCGATGACAAATACATGCAGGCCCGGCGCGAAGTGCTGCGCCAGCGGCTGGCCCCGGAGCTGAACGCCCTCGCCCGCACCCTGCATGATGTTGCAAGCGCGGACCTTGCCACGCGCGATCTCTGCCTTGCCGCCCTCCGGCGGGTCATCGAGGAACTCGTCATCGCCTTCCGCGTGCCGCGCATGAATGGCGGCATCTCCGGCCCCGGCGAGGGCAGCAGCCGGCAGTTTGCGGATGCCATGATGCGGGCCAGACACCGCATCCATCCGCTCGACCAGCCCGCCGCCGACCATGTTGCCGCCTGGCTTGACGGACGCACCAGCCGGGACCTTGCCGATATCGAGATCAGCGGCGCGCGGGCCGGGGCGCTGGCCCGCTTCGAGCAGCTCACCGCCGCCGTTCATCTGGCGGCTGTGGAAGAGGCCCTGCCCCGCCGCTATGGCCGCCTGCTGTCCCGCAATGAGGCGGGGAGCGACCCGACCCTGATGGGCCTGCGGCCATCCGGCTTTCATGAACGCATGTCCGCGCGGGCCGGGCGCAGCCCGCTTGCCCCTGTCGCCACCTCCGGCCCGGCCCCCCTTCTGGGCGAGGATGCCCGCATGCGCCTTGCGGTGCTGAGCGAGACCCCGCGCGAATGGGGAGAGCTGGTGCGCACGCTTCAGCAGCTCACCGCTCCCTTCCGCACCCGTCTCATGGATGGCGCGGCCCCTGATTCCTGTGACGAGATCCTTCTCTATCAGGCCCTTCTGGCCAGCTGGCCCCTGCCCCCGCGCGCCGCCGACCCGCTGGCGCTGGGTGAATTGCATGACATGGCCCGGCTCTGGCTGCGCAACACCATCCGCTCCGCCGGCCTGCGCACCAGCCACGCCTTTCCCAATACGGATTACGAACGCGGCTGCACCGATTTCCTCGCCACCCTCATGGAAGGGGCGGCAGGGGCGGAGGCCCGCCAGCTCATGGCCACCCTCGCCAGCCGCATCGCCCCTGCAGGAGCGCTCAATGCGCTCACGCAATGTGTGCTGAAATTGACCATACCCGGCATTCCGGCGCTGGAGCACCAGCGCATGGGCTGGGACTTTGCGCTGGGTTCGGCCCCCGCCGCCCACAGCCTGCCCCATGCGGGAGGAGAAAGCCTGCCGCCGGATCTGCTGCTGGAGAACTGGCAGGATGGGCGCGTGAAGCACGCCCTCATCACCCGCCTGCTTCAGGCCCGCGCCACCTGCCCAGCCCTGTTTGCACAGGCAGATTATGCCCCGCTGGTCACCGAGGGGCGGCAGGAAAACAATGTGCTCGCCTTTATCCGGCGGCATCAGGAGCAGGAACTCATCGTGCTGGTGAGCCGGCTGGCCTTCCGCCTGCTGGAGGCGCGCAATCCCCTGCCCCGCATTCCTCCCCTGCGCTGGGCTGACACCGCCGTGGTGCTGCCGACAGGCATGCATGGCCCGTTCGAGGACCTTCTCAGCGGGCGCGAGGTGGACAGCCGTCTGGGCCGGGTGGAATGCTCCGACGCCCTGGCCAGAAGCCCGGTGGCGGTGCTGCTGCGCAAGGCGGGGAGCCGCTGAAGGCCGGACGGGAACCGGATGGCCTCCGCCACGTTGTCTCTTCAAGGAGGTGCGCGATGACAAAACCGCAGACCCATCCTGAAGACAGGAAAACACAAGGCCAGAAGGCACCGGAGCCGGAAAGCTGCCTCACCCCGCGCGCGGTCAATGACCGGCTGGACGAGGAGCTGGAGCAAAGCTTTCCCGCCAGTGACCCTCCCTCGTTCCTGCGTGACCCACCGGAGCTGTGCGCCCGAGAGGATGAGCCACCGGAGAACCCGAAGAAGGAATAGGCACCTGCTGCGGATCTGCCGGCCCGTGCCGATCTGACCCTCATGAAGCAAACGAGGCGGCGTGGCCTGCCTCGTTTCAGGTGCGGGGTGTTTTCAGGTGCGGGGCCGTTGTGCCCGCGGGCGGCCCGGCCCGTCAGCAGGCGCGGGAATGAAGCTGTCATGATCGCAGGGAATGGGCGCAAATCGTCCATTAAAGCGCCCTTGTCTCCAGTCCTCTGCGGCCGCCCGCACGCGCTCGACATCCGAAGAGACGAAATTCCACCAGATATAGCGTGGCCCATCCAGACTGGCGCCGCCCAGCACCAGCAGCCGGGCATCGGTATGGGCGCGCAACCGGGTGGAGAGACCGGGACGGATCAGCGCGAGCTGGCCGGGCGGAAATGTCATGCCATCAATCTCCACCTCCCCGGAGAAGATGAAGACGGCGCGTTCCTCATGGGTCGCATCCACGGGCAGGCTGGCGCCGGGCTTCAGGATGGCTTCCAGATACAGGGTTGGCGAGGCCAGAGGCACCGGCGCGCGCAGGCCATGGGCCTCCCCCAGAATGACGCGAAGCCTTAGCCCTCCATCCTCGATCTCCGGCAGGGTTTCAGCGCCGACATGATGAAAGGCCGGCGCACTTTCCTCCGCCCCCTGCGGCAGGGCCAGCCATGTCTGCACCCCGGCCAAGACCCCGCCCCGCGCCTTTACGGCCTCCCCATGCCGCTCGGAATGCACGATGCCCCGCCCCGCCGACATGAGATTGACCGCTCCGGGCACGATCACCTGCTCGGAACCCAGACTGTCGCGATGGGTGAGGTGGCCATCGAACAGATAGGTCACTGTGGCAAGGCCGATATGGGGATGGGGCAGCACATCTTCCGCCGCGCCGGGCGCGAGGCGCACAGGGCCAAGAGTGTCGAAAAATATGAAGGGGCCAATCATCTGCCCGCGCGCGGAAGGCAGAATGCGCCCCACCCGCATGCCGCCAATATCCCGGGTGCGGGGCGGCAGCACCATTTCCACAGCCCTGTCTGCCGGCATGTGTTCATCGCTCAGATGGCTCATCGCATCCCTCCCGGCATCCGGCCTCACAAAGGGCAAACATGTCTGCTCATTCCGGGCCGGGCCCCAGTCTTTCAGCCAGCTTGCCCCGATGTCGGCAACAGGTCAAAACAGCAGGCACCACATATGGCGGCCCCCGCACCGCTCTTCCGCACTGGAACACACTCATGTCGATGGATCTTCAGCAGCAGGCCTATATCGAGGCGCGCCTCACCAATGAGGGGCCGAGCATGCTGCTTGCCTATGTCTTCTGGTTCTTCCTCGGCCTGCTGGGGGCGCACCGCTTTTATCTCGGCCGCCCGGGCAGCGCGGTGTTGCAGATCATCACCTGTCTTCTGCTGGTCGGGGTTCTGTGGGTGCTGGCCGACCTGTTTCTCATTCCCGGGATGGTGCGTGCGCGGCAGGACGAGATTCGCCGACGCATCGCCCATGAGATGGGCCTTGTTCCCGCCGCGCAAAGCGTCACCCGCCTGTAAAAGCCGCGCATGAAAAAGGGCCGCCCGGATGAGAGGCGGCCCTTTTCCTGTTGCGAACCCCGGCTCCGCGCGAGAGCCGGGAATATGCGGATCAAACGCCCTCGGCCTCGCGGCGGCGCTCTTCACGCTTGCGGTCATTCGGGTCCAGCAGGCGCTTGCGCACGCGGATGGACTTGGGCGTGACCTCCACCAGCTCGTCATCCTGAATCCAGGCCAGGGCGCGTTCCAGCGTCATGCGGATCGGCGGGGTGAGGCGCACGGCCTCATCCTTGGAGGTGGTGCGGATGTTGGAGAGCTTCTTGCCCTTCAGCACGTTGATCTCAAGGTCATTGTCGCGGTTGTGGATGCCCACGATCATGCCCTGATAGACCTTCCAGCCCGGCTCGATCATCATCGGGCCGCGATCCTCGAGGTTCCACAGCGCATAGGCCACGGCCTCGCCCGGCTCGTTGGCGATCAGCACGCCATTGACGCGCCCGGCCACCTCGCCCTTGTAGGGGGCATATTCGTGGAACAGGCGGTTCATGATGGCGGTGCCGCGCGTATCCGTCAGCAGTTCGGACTGATAGCCGATGAGGCCACGGGTGGGCGCGTAGAACACAAGACGCTGGCGATTGCCACCGGAGGGGCGCATCTCCACCATCTCGGCCCGGCGCTCGCTCATCTTCTGCACGACGGTGCCGGAATATTCCTCATCCACGTCGATGAGGACTTCCTCGATTGGCTCGAGAATGGTGCCATCCTCGTCCTTCTGGAACACCACGCGCGGACGCGAGACGGCCAGCTCGAAGCCCTCGCGGCGCATGGTCTCGATCAGCACGGCCAGCTGAAGCTCGCCACGGCCGGAGACGAAGAAGCTGTCCTTGTCCGGGCTTTCCTCGATCTTCAGCGCCACGGAGCCTTCGGCTTCCTTGAGCAGACGGTCGCGGATGACGCGGCTGGTGACCTTGTCGCCTTCCGTGCCCGCCAGCGGCGAGTCGTTCACGATGAAGGTCATGGTCACGGTGGGCGGATCGATCGGTTGGGCGACCATCGGCTCGGTCACTTCCGGGGCGCAGAAGGTGTCGGCCACGGTACCCTTGGACAGGCCGGCAATGGCGACGATGTCCCCGGCCACGCCTTCCTCGATCGGCTGGCGCTCGATGCCACGGAAAGCCAGGATCTTCGAGACGCGCCCCTGCTCCAGCAGCGAACCGTCGCCGGAGAGCACCTTGATGGTCTGGTTCGGCTTCACCGAACCGGAGGAGATGCGCCCGGTGATGATGCGGCCGAGGAAGGGGTTGGCTTCCAGAATGGTGCCGATCATGCGGAAGGGGCCTTCCTCCACGGTCGGTTCCGGCACATGCTTGAGCACCAGATCGAACAGCGGGGCCATGCCCTGGTCCATCGGGCCTTCCGGGCTCTCGGCCATCCAGCCGGAGCGGCCGGAGCCGTAGAGGATGGGGAAGTCGAGCTGCTCGTCAGTGGCGTCCAGCGCCGCGAACAGGTCAAACACCTCATTGATGACCTCGGCGGGGCGGGCGTCCGCACGGTCCACCTTGTTGATGGCGACGATGGGCTTGAGGCCGATCTTGAGCGCCTTGCCCACCACGAACTTGGTCTGGGGCATGGGGCCTTCGGCGGCGTCCACCAGCACGATGGCGCCATCCACCATGTTCAGGATACGCTCAACCTCACCGCCAAAGTCGGCGTGGCCGGGGGTATCGACGATATTGATGCGGACATCCTTCCACACCACCGAAGTGGCCTTGGCAAGGATGGTGATGCCGCGTTCCTTTTCGATATCGCCTGAATCCATGATGCGCTCGGCGACGCGCTGGTTTTCTCGAAACGCCCCCGACTGCTTGAGGAGTTCGTCAACCAGCGTGGTCTTGCCGTGGTCAACGTGGGCGATAATGGCGATATTGCGCAACTTCATTAGGGGTCCAACGCGATGGTGCGGGCAGGCGAAGGCAAGCCCGGCGGGACAGGATTTGTGCGCTGCAAATGACACACACAGCGCCTCAGATCAATGCGCGCACAGGGATTTGGCCGCAGAAACTGCCGACATGCGCCCAGCGTGCCTCCCCTGCATCACCCCACGCACCCCGGAGCGGGCGGCTCTTGACCCTGCCTCCGCGGGCGGGCACGCTCCTGTGGCCTTTCAGCTTTTTCCTACCGGAGGCAATGCCTTGGCTCGCTCTTTCGATCTCTCCCTGTATCTCGTGACCGATCCACGCCTGACCGCGGAGCGCGGACTGGAGGAGACGGTTGCGGCGGCTGTGCGGGGCGGCGTCACCCTGGTGCAATTGCGGGATCCGCACGCCCATGGCCGCGCTCTGGTGGAACAGGCGCGTGCGCTCCGGGCGCTGCTCGCCCCGCACGGGATTCCCCTGCTGGTGAATGACAGGGTGGATGTGGCGCTGGCGGCGCAGGCCGATGGCGTGCATGTGGGGCAGGATGACATGAGCCCGCAGGATGCCCGCGCCCTGCTGGGGCCGGACCGCATCATCGGCCTTTCGGTCGGCAGCCCGCAGGAATTTGCCGCTTCCGACCTCACCGGCGTGGATTATCTCGGCACCGGCCCCATCAAGGCCACCGGCACCAAGGCCGATGCCGGAGCCGCGATCGGGGCGGAAGGCATTGCCGCCATGCGCGCCCTCACCACCCTGCCGATCGTCGCCATTGGCGGGGTGGACGGGGCCTGCGTGCCGGACGTGATCCGTGCCGGCGCCAATGGAATCGCTGTTGTTTCAGCCCTTTGCGGCGCGGATGACCCGCAGGCCGCCGCCCGCGCCCTGCGCGACAAGGTGGAGGCCGCGCGCCGCTGAACGGGGCACAGGCCCTTCATCTTGCAGAGATTAAGTAAACCGGCAGCCGAAACTGCCGGTTTTCTTGTGCCGAAAGCCTGTGCGCGCCTTGCATGGGGGGGATTTTTCGCTTAATGGTGCCCCCGTTCGAAGCTGCGCTCTTCCAGAAAGGGAGAGCCGTCTTTGGCGGGCAAGGGTTTCCGCGGGATACGCGGCCCGGATCATCGGAGGCAGCCCGCCTGGCTTTCACTTCAGCGCGCATCGACACGCTCTGTTCACCAGAGCATTTCATCTGAAATGTCTGTTCCGTCCGGCCTTCGCGCTGGCCCGCCGGTTTCCCGGTGGTTGTTTTGCACTCTTCCGCGAGAGTGCCGAACATCCGGATGGTTCAGGCCATGCAACACCAGACGCTGGCGCACAGAATTCGGAGTACGAATGTCCGTAGAAACCACCCGCGAAGATTTTGCCGCTCTTCTCGACGAAAGCTTCGGCCGCGTTGACCTTCAGGAAGGTAGCGTTGTCAAGGGCACCGTGGTCGCGATCGAAAAGGATCTGGCGATCATCGACATCGGTCTGAAGACCGAAGGTCGCGTGGCCCTGCGCGAGTTCGCCGGCCCGAACCGCGAGAACACCATTCAGGTGGGCGACGAGGTCGAGGTCTATCTCGAGCGCGTTGAAAACGCCATGGGCGAAGCCGTTCTCTCGCGCGACAAGGCGCGCCGCGAAGAGAGCTGGGTCAAGCTCGAAAAGGCGTTCACCGCCAACGAGAAGGTCAACGGCGTCATCTTCAACCAGGTCAAGGGTGGCTTCACCGTCGACCTCGACGGCGCAGTGGCCTTCCTGCCGCGTTCGCAGGTCGACATCCGTCCGATCCGCGACGTCGCTCCGCTGATGCACACGCAGCAGCCCTTCCAGATCCTGAAGATGGATCGCCGCCGCGGCAACATCGTGGTCTCCCGCCGCACCGTGCTGGAAGAGACCCGCGCCGAGCAGCGCCACGAGCTGGTCCAGAACCTCGAAGAGGGTCAGGCCATCGAGGGCGTGGTCAAGAACATCACCGATTACGGTGCGTTCGTTGATCTGGGCGGCATTGACGGCCTGCTGCATGTCACCGACATCGCATGGCGCCGCGTGAACCACCCCACCGAAGTGCTGTCCATCGGCCAGACGGTGCAGGTGAAGATCATCAAGATCAACCACGAGACGCACCGCATCTCGCTTGGCATGAAGCAGCTCCTCGGCGATCCGTGGGAAGGCATCGAGGCCAAGTATCCGGTGCAGGCCCGCTTCAAGGGTCGCGTCACCAACATCACCGACTACGGCGCGTTCGTGGAACTGGAGCCGGGCATCGAAGGCCTGATCCACGTTTCCGAAATGTCGTGGACCAAGAAGAACGTTCACCCCGGCAAGATCGTTTCCACCTCCCAGGAAGTGGAAGTGCAGGTTCTGGAAGTGGACAGCGCCAAGCGTCGCATCTCGCTCGGTCTCAAGCAGACCCTGCAGAACCCCTGGGAAGCCTTCGCCGAGAAGTATGCTCCCGGCGCGGTTGTCGAAGGCGAAGTCAAGAACAAGACCGAGTTCGGCCTGTTCCTCGGCCTCGACGGCGATGTGGACGGCATGGTCCATCTCTCCGACCTCGACTGGAACCGTCCGGGCGAGCAGGTCATCGACGAGTACCGCAAGGGTGACATGGTCAAGGCCGTGGTGCTCGACGTGGACGTCGAGAAGGAGCGCATCTCGCTCGGCATCAAGCAGCTCTCCGGCGATCCCTTCGCCGAGGCCGGCGACGTCCGCAAGGGCGCTGTCGTGACCTGCGAAGTGACCGACGTGAAGGATGGCGGCATCGAGGTGAAGCTCACCGGCACCGACCTGTCCTCCTTCATCAAGCGTTCGGAACTCGCCCGCGACCGCAACGACCAGCGCCCCGAGCGCTTCTCTGTTGGCGACAAGCTGGACGCCCGCGTCACCCTGTTCGACCGCAAGGCGCGCAAGGTGCAGGTTTCCGTCAAGGCGATGGAAATCGCCGAGGAGAAGGAAGCCGTGGCGCAGTACGGTTCCCAGGATTCCGGCGCTTCGCTGGGTGACATTTTGGGCGCCGCGCTCAAGCAGCGCGAAGCTGACGGCGACTCCAAGGAAGACTGATCGTCTTTCAGGACTCTGATCTGGAAAGGGCCGGTGCAAACCGGCCCTTTTCTTTTGCAACCTGCAACAGCAGGCAGAACCTGCCGCACATGTCTATGCTGGCGCTGATTCCCCGCCCAAGCCCCGGACCTTTCCCGATGACAGATTCCGCCTTGCCTCCTCTCCATGGCCTCAGGGTGGTGGAGCTGGCCCGCATTCTGGCCGGCCCGTGGATTGGCCAGACGCTGGCGGATCTGGGGGCCAGCGTCATCAAGGTGGAAGCGCCCGGCGGGGATGACACCCGCACATGGGGCCCGCCCTTCATCGAGCGGCCGGATGGCAAGGGCGGCACGGAGAAGGTGGCCGCCTATTTCCACGCCGCCAACCGGGGCAAAAGCTCGGTGACCTGCGACTTCTCCCGGCCTGAAGATCTGGCCCGGGTGAAGGCCCTGATCGCAGAGGCCGATGTGGTGGTGGAGAATTTCCGGGTCGGGGCGCTGGCCAGGTTTGGCCTTGATTATGAGAGTGTCGCCGCGCTGAACCCGCGCGCCATTTATGTCTCCATCACCGGCTTTGGCCAGAATGGCCCGCGCGCCCTGAGCCCGGGATATGATTTCATGATTCAGGGCATGTCCGGCATCATGGACCTGACGGGAGAGCCCGGGCGCGAGCCGCAGAAGGTGGGCGTTGCCTGGATTGACATCTTCACCGGGCTTTATGGTGTCATCGGCATTCAGGCCGCGCTGGCCGAGCGGGCCCGCTCCGGGCTGGGGCAGAGGATTGATCTGTCCCTGCTGGATACCGGGGTCGGCGTGCTGGCCAATCAGGCCATGAGCTTTCTGGCAGGGGGCGGGGTGCCGCACCGCATGGGCAATGCCCATCCCAGCATTGTGCCTTACCAGCTTTTTCCGGCTTCAGATGGCCATCTCATCATCGCCTGCGGCAATGACCGGCAATTCACCGCCCTGTGCCAGACGCTGGACCTGCCGGATATGGCGGCCAACCCGGCCTATGCCACCAATCCGCAGCGTGTGGCGGAGCGCGAAACCCTATGCGCCCGCATTGCCGGAAAGACCATGGCCCGCACCCGCACCGATCTGCTTGAGGCCCTTGAGAAAGCCGGCGTACCGGCCGGGCCCATCAATACGGTGGCGGAGGCGATTGGCGACCCGCAGATCGCGGCGCGCGGTATGGTGATCGCGCCGGAAGGCATTCCCGGCCTGCGCACCCCCCTCACCTTTTCCCGCAGCCCGCTGGTTCTGGACAAGGCCGGCCCTGCCCTCGGCACCGGCGCGTGGACCTTCACCGGCACAGCCGCACCAGACGAGGCATGAACGCAGCGGAAAACCTCTCAGCCCTGTGGCGGCGGAAGCTGGCTCAGCAATTGCGCCATCATGTCCTGGGGCTGGTCTGCACGCATCATCTCACCCATGACGGCAACGCCCTGAGCCCCCGCCTCCATGCAGCCTGCAAGCGTCCCGATAGACACGCCGCCCAGCGCCAGCACCGGAACGGGTGAGGCCAGAACGAAGCGCTGCAACCCTTCCGGCCCCAGGGCTGGCCCATAACCGGGCTTGGAACGGGTGAGGAAAACCGGGCTGGCGGTGATATAATCCACGCTGCCCGCCTGCACCGTCCGCGCTTCATCCGCGCCATGGACGGAAAGACCGATCAGCGCCCCCGGGCCCAGCAGGGCGCGTGCCGCACCAGCATCAGAACCGGCGGGCAGATGCACGCCATCCGCTCCCACAGCCTGCGCCTGTGCGGCCGCGCCATGCAAAGTGAGCACCGCGCCACAGGGCGCTGTCACGGCGCGCAGGCGGGAGAAGAGCGCCGCAATCTCAGCCTCCGGCAGATCCTTCTCGCGGATGCTCACCCAGCGGCAGCCCCCCGCACAGGCCGCCTCCACCACCGCCGCAAGATCACCCCGCACCTGTGTGCGGTCTGTAATCAGCAGCAATGGCGGGCAAGGCAGGCTCCGGTCCATGCTCAGCCGCCGATCAGCCCGAATTCGGGGCTGGATGCTTCCGCATGCAGCTTCTTCGGAATGCGCCCGGACAGATGCGCCAGCCGCCCGGCCTCAACCCCGAAACGGAAGGCGCGGGCCATGTTCACCGGGTCCAGCGCCTTGGAAACGGCGGTATTCAGCAGCACGGCGGAACAGCCCAGTTCCATGGCCTGCGCGGCATCGGAAGCCGTGCCCAGACCCGCATCCAGCACCACCGGAACCGGCGAGCGGGCGCAGATGAGCTCGATCATGTGCGGATTGGCAATGCCCAGCCCCGTGCCGATCATCGACCCCAGCGGCATCACGGTCGCCGCCCCCAGATCCGCCAGCTTCTGGCAGGTCACCGGGTCATCATTGCAATAGGGCAGCACCACAAAGCCGCGATTGACCAGCTCTTCCGTCGCCTTCAGCAGCTCTTCCACATTCGGGTAGAGCAGCTCGCGATCGCCGATCACCTCCAGCTTCACCCAGTCCGTCTCCAGCGCCTCGCGGGCAAGTTCCGCGGTGAGGATGGCGTCCTTCGCGGTCTGGCAGCCGGCGGTATTGGGCAGGATATGCACCCGGCCGGTGAGAAGATCCGTCAGGCTCTCCTCATAGCCGGAGAGGGAGATGCGGCGGATGGAGGCTGTCGCCATCTGCGCTCCCGAAGCCTCCAGCGCATCCAGAAACACCTGCTGGTTGGGATAGCCCGCCGTGCCCAGAAACAGGCGGGAATTGAAGGTCCGCCCGGCAATCACGAGCGGGTCGTTCTGCGTGCTCACGTTTTGTCCTGCCCTGTCTCAACCGCCCTGGCGGGCCGTAATGATCTCGATTTCATCGCCATTCTTCAGTCGGGTCTCGCGCCATGTCCGGCGCGGCACCACGGCGCTGTTCAGCGCCACGGCGATGCCCTTCTGGTCCAGCGACATGCCCTTCAGCTCAAGCAGCTCTGCCACCGTGGCCACCTGAAGCTGCTCTTCGGCTCCATTCACCTTCAGCGACACCATTTCACATTCCCTTCACACGCATTCCGCCGCGGCCGGCCGGTTGAAACGGGCCGCGCCAAAGGGCTGCACCACATCATCCAGCACGCCATCCAGCACGAAACGGGCAATGGCCTGCGCCGTGACCGGCAGCAGCAGAATGCCATTGCGATGGTGGCCCGTGGCATAGACCAGCCCGTCCACCTCCGCGCTTGGCCCCAATATGGGGGCATCATCCCGGCTGCCCGGGCGGAAGCCGACCCATTGCTCGATGATCGGCAGTTCCTCGATGGTGGGCAGCACACGCCAGGCATGGGTCAGCAGGGCCAGCTGCCCGCCGGCCGTGATCTGCGTGTCAAAGCCCTTCTCCTCCGTCGTCGCGCCCAGAATGAGGCGGCCATCACGACGCGGGGTGAGATAGATGCCCGGCCCCCAGACCACATGGTTCAGCAGGGGGGCCTCAGGGTCCATCTGCACCGCCAGCATCTGCCCCTTGACCGGGCGCACGGGCAATGCGGGCGCGGGGGCAATCTCCACGCCCCGGCTCCATGCCCCGGCCGCCAGCACCACCACATCCGCCGCAACCTGCCGTTCCCCGGCAATGATGCCGCGCACCCGGCCCCCTTCCGTCTCCACCCGGCTCACCGGGCAATGCTCATGCAGTGCCACGCCGGCCTTCCCGAGGGCCGCCTTCAGGGCGATCACCACCTTGCGGTTATCGACCTGATGATCCTCAAGCGTGAGAATGGCCCCGGAAAGGCGCGTGGCCAGATGCGGCTCACGGCGACGGGCCTCGGCCGGATTGAGCCACTCCACCGGCAGCCCCAGCGCCTGCTGAAGCGTATAGAGGTGGCGCAGCTTCGCGCCATCATCCGCAGTCAGCCCCACGGTGATGATGCCCTCGGTGCGCAGATCGACGCTTTCGCCGGAGGCGGCTTCCAGATCCGCCGCAAATTGCGGCCACAGCTTCTGGCTGGCGCGGTTCAGATCCAGCAACCGCTCCTCACCCGGCTCCACTTCCGCGCAGGCGGCCAGCATGCCGGCCGCTGCATGGCTGGCGCCCTGGCCGGCCACGCCGGCATCGAAGATTTCCACCGCACAGCCAGCCTGGGCCAGACGCCAGCCGATGGACAAGCCCATGACCCCGGCTCCGACAATGGCGACACGCGGACGCGCCTTCCGGGCGGAGAGGGGGGACGATATTGAATGGGACGACAAGCTGGCGCTCATCGGCAACCTCCCTACGCTGGCATGATCCAGACAGGTTCGATGGGTATGATCTCAGCCGCGCGGTGCGGCACCCCAGGCCGAAACCGCATTATCTCATGTCATGATGGCTGGCGGCAAGGGCAGTCTTGCCGCAGAGGCGCTAGACGCGGCGGTGGGCCGCCTGTTGCGCCACCTGCAGGACTGTGCGCTCGCAAATCGCGGGGGCGAGAGCGGCATTGCGACGGGCGGCAAGAATGGCCTCATCCACCGCCAGCATGGCCTTCAGGCACCGCTCCGCACCAAAGGCGCGCAAGGCCTTCTCGATTTTGGGGCGGCGGGAAAAGTGGATCTGCGGGCGCGCTTTCTCCACCACCCGGTCCGCACTCAGGCCGCCTTCCATCTGCAATGCCATGTGGTGAAGCGCGGAAAGCCCGCGCAAAAGGGCACCCAGCACCGCATCCGGCCGGGTGGCAGCGCCAAAGGCCTTTGCCAGCGCCACCACCGCGCCTTTCGTGTCACCGGAAAGGGCCGAGTCGACGACATCATCCAGCGCAAGGGCGGAGGCATCACCGATGATGACGCGCACATCCTCCAGCGTCACGCGGCCATTGCCCATGGCATAAAGGGCCAGCTTGGCGATTTCCCCGCGCGAGGCCAGCCTGTCCCCCCCGATGAGGGAGACGAGAAGCTCGCGCGCATCCCGGTCTATGGTCAGGCCGGCTTCCGCCAGCATGCTGTCCACCAGCCGGGCAAGGTCACGCTGGGTATCGGCATAGCAGGCGATGGCGAGCGCGTTGGAAGCGGATTCGCACAGATTGCGCAGGGGCGCGCCCCGCTTGAGGTCTGCGGCCTCCACCACCACCAGCGCACCGGGCGGCCCCTCCAGCACGGGCTTGAGCGCCGGCACGATATTGCGCGCGCCAGCCCGAACCCGGATGACCCGTTCGCCGCCAAACAGGCCGATGGTGCTGGTTTCGTCAATCAGCCGGCGCGGATCGGCTGACAGCTCATCCCCCTCCAGACGCACAAGGGCGAAGGGATCGCTGGCATCCGTCACGACAGCGCGCACCAGCGCATCGGCGCGCTCACGCACAAGGCCGATATCCGGGCCGAAAAGGAGCACGACATTCTTGCCCGGATCACGCCGGGCAAGAACCGCCTCGGCATCGCCGGGGCGCACGGCAACCATGGGCTATTTGCCCGTAGGCGCCGGGCGCAGGAAATAGCCGACGAGCTGGGTCTTGATCGCCTCGGTCACGATACGCGCGGCACGGATTTCCGCATCCTGCGATGCACTGTAATTGGCGAAGCGCTGATAGCTGGCATCAATGGTGGCCGTGCCATTGGCCGTACCCTTCACCAGCGGAATCTTCTTGTCATCATCCGCCCGCACCAGTCTCCATTCCGCCTTGAGACGGATGATCTCGTTCTCGGGCAGGCCGGAGCGCTTGTTGACGATGGCGCTCGACTTGGAGGGGGTGACCTTGACGAAGAGCTGGAGCGGCCCATCCTCAGGGTTCGACCCACCGCCCTGGAAGGCGTAGATCAGGTCATTGCGCAGCTCATGGCCGGTCCGGCCCTGAATGGCAAGGACGTTGACCTCCTGCAATTTCTCGCGCACATCCAGGCCACCGGTCGCGGTGTTGCCGGCGGCGTACATGGGCTGGAAACACCCTGCCAGCGCGGCGGAGGCGACCCCGACAAACGCAAGACGGGCTGCCACCACCCAGCCGGCGGCGCGCTGGCGCGCCGGGCGGGTGGCGGAAAACTGGGAAGACACCGGACGAGCGGCGCCGTTGCGGGCTGTGTCAGACGACGACATTCACGATCCTCTGCGGCACCACGATAATACGCTTGGGCGTGCGCCCTTCAAGCGCCCGCTGCACATTTTCCAGCTCCAGCACGGCGGCTTCAATCTCCGCCACCGTCGCCTCGCGCGAGACGATGATGTCATCGCGCTTCTTGCCATTGATCTGCACCGGCAGGGTCACCGAATCGTTCTGCAACAGTGCCGCATCCGTGGCCGGCCAGGATGCCTCGGCCATGAGCGTATCATGCCCAAGGCGCTTCCAGCACTCCTCCGCCAGATGCGGGATCATCGGCGCGACGACACAGGCCAGCATTTCCGCGGCCTCGCGCAGGGCGAAGGCCAGATCCGCCGGCACCTCGCCCGCCTTGCGGGCATGGGCAATGGCCGCGCCGAACTCATTGGCGAATTCATGCACATGCGCCACGGCCACATTGAAGCGCAGGCGCTCCACATCCTCGGCCACCCTGGCAACCAGCGCATGGGCGGCACGCCGCAGGTCAAGGGCGACATCCCCGAAGGCCCCGGGCCGGTCGCTGCCGACCGGCGCACCCAGCGCCACCGCCTCGTTCACCAGACGCCACACGCGCTGCACGAAGCGCCATGCCCCCTCGATACCGCCCTGCGTCCACTCGCTGTCGCGCTCGGGCGGCGTATCGGAAAGCATGAACCAGCGGGCGCAATCCACGCCATATGTATCGGCCACCACTTCCGGGGCCACCACATTGCGCTTGGACTTGGACATCTTCTCCGGCGGCAGAACAGTGACGGGGGTGCCATCATCAATCTTCACCGTGCGGCCATCGGCCTCGCGCCGCACCTCTTCGGGGAAGAGCCAGCGGCCCTGCACGTCCTTGTACGACTCATGGACAATCATGCCCTGGGTGAACAGGCCGGCAAACGGCTCCGTCACATTCACCCGCCCGCACTTCTTCAGCGCGCGGGTGAAGAAGCGCGAATAGAGCAGATGCAGAATGGCGTGCTCGATGCCGCCAATATACTGGTCCACCGGCAGCCAGTGGGCCACGGCGTCCTTGTCCAGCGGCTTTTCGGCATTGTCCGAGGCATAGCGCAGATAATACCAGGACGAATCCACGAAGGTGTCCATCGTGTCCGTCTCGCGCTTGGCCGGCGCGCCGCATTTGGGGCACGGCACATTGCGCCATGCGGCATTGCGGTCCAGCGGATTGCCGGGACGGTCGAAAGTCACATCATCCGGCAGGGTGACGGGAAGCTGCTCGCGCGGCACACCCACCGGGCCGCAGCTTTCGCAATGGATGATCGGGATGGGGCAGCCCCAATAGCGCTGGCGCGAGATGCCCCAGTCCCGCAGGCGGAAATTCACCTTGCGCGTGCCCTGCGGCGCATCACCCACCCGGAAGCGCTCCAGCTGCCGGGCCACGGCCTCCTTCGCATCCGGCACGCTCATGCCATCCATGAAGCCGGAATTGAATAGCGTGCCATCGCCGTCATAGGCCTCATCATCAATGGCGAAGCTGCCCGGATCGGTATTTGGCGGCAGCACCACCGGCACCACCGGCAGCTTGTATTTGCGGGCAAAGTCCAGATCGCGCTGGTCATGCGCCGGGCAGCCGAAAATCGCGCCGGTGCCATAATCCATCAGCACGAAATTGGCGACATAGACCGGCACGGTACGCTCGGCATCCAGCGGATGCACCACCTTCAGGCCGGTATTATAACCCTGCTTTTCCTGGGTCTCGATTTCCTCGGCCGAGGTGCCGCCCTTCTTGCATTCGGCAATGAAGGTGGCGAGCTTGTCATCCTGCTGCGCCAGCGTGCGCGCCAGGGGATGGTCCGGCGAAAGGGCGAGGAAGGCCGCTCCGAACAGCGTATCGGGGCGTGTGGTGTAGACCTTCACGCTCTGCGCATCCTGCGGGGCGAAGCCGCGGGCAAACTCGAACAGCACTTCCATGCCTTCCGAGCGGCCGATCCAGTTGCGCTGCATCAGGCGCACCTTTTCCGGCCAGCGGTCC
Organism: Haloleucobacter ellipsoideus; assembly: GCF_052491725.1. Classification (NCBI taxonomy): domain Bacteria; kingdom Pseudomonadati; phylum Pseudomonadota; class Alphaproteobacteria; order Hyphomicrobiales; family Xanthobacteraceae; genus Haloleucobacter; species Haloleucobacter ellipsoideus. The sequence goes on along the minus strand of NZ_JBQWAR010000021.1, from coordinate 243,541 downwards.
AGCGTATCCAGCCCTTCCAGCAGCTCCTGCGCAAAATCGGTGATGCGCAGGAACCACTGCGAGAGCTTGCGCCGCTCCACGATCGCGCCCGAACGCCAGCCGCGCCCGTCAATCACCTGCTCATTGGCGAGCACGGTGTTGTCCACCGGGTCCCAGTTGACCTCGCTTTCCTTGCGATAGGCCAGGCCATTCTCAAGGAAATCCAGGAAGATGCGCTGCTGCTCGACATAATAGGAGGGGTCGCAGGTCGCGAGCTCACGGCTCCAGTCGAGCGAAAGGCCCAGCAGCTGAAGCTGCTCGCGCATGGAGGCGATGTTCTCGTAGGTCCATGCCTTGGGATGGGTGTTGCGCTCGATGGCGGCATTTTCCGCCGGCAGGCCGAAAGCGTCCCAGCCCATGGGGTGCAGAACGTTGAAACCGCGCATGCGCTTGTAGCGCGCCAGCACGTCGCCCATTACATAGTTGCGGCCGTGACCGATATGGATGCGCCCGGAAGGATAGGGGAACATCTCCATCACGAAGAATTTCGGTCGCGGGTCGTCATTGCGCGTGCGGAAGGTGCCGGTTTCGGCCCAGGCCTTCTGCCAGCGCGGTTCGACTTCACGGGCGTTATAGCGGTCGGAGCCCTGCTCCACGGTGCGTTCTTCAGTCATGGTGCCGTCAAGGGGTCAGAATATGGCGGGGACTAGGGCAGAAACCGGCGTCCGGGTCAACCATTGTGCGCGGGTGCCATCGGTTTTCCTTGCGCAGGCATACGACTTTAGTCCATCACACGGGCCAGATGATAACAGGAGGATGGATATGGCTGGTTTCAAATGGGCAGGCGCAGGGTTCCGCGCCGCCCTTGTTTCAATCCTGTCCATTCCACTTGCCCCCGCCGCCGCGCTCGCGGCAACAGCTTCCGACCTGCCGGTTCTGGATGGCGCGGCCCTTTCCGCCCTGTGGGGCATTCCCTTTGTGGGCATGCTGCTTTCCCTGGCGCTGATGCCGCTTCTGGCCACACAGTTCTGGCACCATCATTATGGAAAAGTGGCGCTGTTCTGGGCGCTGGCCTTCCTGCTGCCCTTCACCGCCCAATATGGCGCGAGCGCCACGGTGCATGAGGTGGTGCATACCGGGTTGCTGGAATATCTGCCCTTCATCATCCTGCTCTATGCCCTGTTCACCGTGTCCGGCGGCATATTGGTGACTGGCAATCTGCGCGGCAGCCCGCTGGTGAACACGGCCCTGCTCACCCTGGGCACGGTGCTGGCCAGCTTCATCGGCACCACCGGCGCCTCGATGGTGCTCATCCGCCCGCTGCTGCGCGCCAATGACAACCGGCGCTACAATGTGCACACCGTCATCTTCTTCATCTTCCTGGTGTCGAATATCGGCGGCTCGCTCACCCCGCTCGGAGACCCGCCGCTGTTTCTCGGCTTCCTCAAGGGGGTGAACTTCTTCTGGACCACCACCCATCTTCTGCCGGACATGCTGGTGGTGTCCGCGCTGCTGCTGTTCGCCTTTTTCCTGATGGACAGCTTCTTCCACGCCCGCGAGAAGAGCATGCCGCCCCTGCCCGACCCGACCCCGGATACCGATGGCATCGGCCTGCGCGGCATGCAGAACCTGCCGATTCTCGCCGGCATCATCGGCGCCATCCTGCTGAGCGCATTGTGGAAGCCCGGCATTGTCTTCGAGATTTTCGGCACGCGGGTGGAACTGCAATGGATCGTGCGCGATGTGCTGCTTCTGCTGCTGGCGCTGCTCTCCCTCGCCATCACGCCCAAGCTGATCCGCGAGCGCAACGGCTTTGACTGGGAGCCCATCATCGAGGTGGCCAAGCTGTTCGCCGCCATTTTCCTCACCATCATTCCGGTCATCGCCATTCTGCGCGCCGGCACGAATGGCGCCTTCTCCCCGCTGGCGGAGCTGGTGACAGCGCCGGATGGGTCGCCCGTGAATGTCTGGTATTTCTGGCTGACCGGGGCGCTCTCATCCTTCCTCGACAATGCGCCGACCTATCTGGTCTTCTTCAATCTGGCAGGGGGTGATCCCCATGCCCTGATGGGCCCGCTGGCCGTGACCCTGCAGGCGATCTCCGCCGGCGCGGTGTTCATGGGGGCGATGACCTATATCGGCAATGCCCCGAACTTCATGGTGCTCTCCATCGCCCGCTCCCGCGGGGTGAAGATGCCCAGCTTCTTTGGCTATATGGGCTGGTCGATCCTGTTCCTGTTGCCCTGCTTTGCGCTCATCACCTGGATGTCCTTCCTCTAGGAGGCGGTCCGGAGGCAGCGGGAAAATGGACGCATGAAAAAGGCCCGGCAGTTGATCTGCCGGGCCTTTTCACATGTCCACAGGAGGGATCAGAGCCATTCACGCATCGAAATGCAGCGGACGCTCCCCGTTCTCATCGCGGATGGAGGTGGGCAGACCCATCACATTGAGCAGCGCGAGGAAGGGCTGGGCGGGCAGCTCTTCCACATTCACCATGGTCTTTGCATCCCACTTGCCATTGGCCACCAGAAGCGCGGCGGCCACCGGCGGCACGCCGGCGGTGTAGGAAATGCCCTGGCTGCCCACTTCCGCATAGGCTTCCGCATGGTCGGCCACATTGTAGATGAAGACCTCACGCGGCTTGCCGTCCTTCGTGCCCTTCACCACATCGCCGATGCAGGTCTTGCCGGTATAGCCGGGGGCGAGCGAGGCCGGGTCCGGCAGCAGCGCCTTCACCACCTTCAGCGGCACCACTTCCTGCCCATTGTGCAGGCGCACCGGCTGCTCGGACAGAAGGCCGAGATTCTTCAGCACGGTGAACACATTGATGTAATGCTCACCAAAGCCCATCCAGAAGCGGATGTCCGGCACATCGAGATTGCGCGAAAGCGAGTGGATCTCGTCATGGCCGGTCATATAGGCGGTCTGGGTGCCGACGACCGGCAGATCCCATTCCTTGCGGATCTCGAACATCTTGTTCTGCGTCCACTGCCGGTTCTGCCATGACCAGACACGGCCGGTGAATTCGCGGAAGTTGATTTCAGGATCGAAATTGGTCGCGAAATAGCGGCCATGGCTGCCCGCATTGATATCGACGATATCAATGGACTCGATCTTGTCGAAATACTCATCCTTGGCGAGGCGCGCATAGGCGTTCACCACACCGGGATCGAACCCGGCACCCAGAATGGCGGTGACACCGGCCTTCTCGCATTCCTCGCGGCGCGGCCACTCATAATTGCCATACCATGGCGGATCCTCGCAGATCTTGAGCGGATCCTCGTGAATGGCGGTGTCGATATAGGCCGCGCCGGTCTGGATGCAGGCGGAAAGCACCGACATGTTGAGGAAGGCCGAACCGACATTGATGACGATCTGGCTGCCCGTCTCGCGGATGAGCTTTGCCGTCGCCTCGATATCGAGCGCATCGAGCGCATGGGCCTGCAGCTTGCCCGGCACCTTGAGGCTCTTCTTCTCCTCGACGGAGCGGATGATCTCCTCGCACTTCGCGAGCGTGCGCGAAGCAATATGGATGTCACCCAGAACATCATTGTTCTGGGCAGCTTTATGGGCCACCACTTGACCCACGCCACCGGCGCCGATGATCAGGACATTCCTCTTCATTTGGGCCAGGGCCTCCTTTTCAGATGCAAGAGAGAAGAACAAACCTCAGGACAGGTTCGATGAAAAATCGTCATAGGTGAATTCACGCACCAGACGCACGGTGCCATCCAGCTCGCGGATGGCGATGGACGGCATTTTCACGCCGTTGAACCAGTTCTTCTTCACCATGGTGTAGCCGGCCGCATCCTGAATGGAGAGGCGATCGCCCACCTTCAGCTCATGCGGGAAGGCGAAATCGCCGAACACATCCCCCGCAAGACAGGACTTGCCGCAGATCTGGTAGCGGTGCGCCCCCTCATCGGGGAGCATCTTCGCACTCTGGCGATAGATCAGGAGATCGAGCATATGGGCCTCGACCGAGCTGTCGACGATGGCGAGATTCTTGCCGTTATAGAGCGTGTCGAGCACGCTCACCTCCAGCGTCGTGCTTTTGGTGATCGCGGCCTCGCCCGGCTCCAGATAGACCTGCACGCCGTGCTTGTCCGAAAACGCCTTGAGACGGTCGCAGAAGGCATCGAGATCATAGCCCTCGCCGGTGAAATGGATGCCGCCGCCAAGGCTCACCCACTTCGCCGCGCCAAACAGCGCGCCGAACCTGTCCTCCACCTGACCCAGCAGGCGATCGAACAGGGCGAAATCGCCATTCTCGCAATTGTTGTGCACCATATAGCCGGTGACCTGGCCGGCCACCGCCGCCACCTGCTCCGCATTCCACTCGCCAAGCCGCGAGAAGGGACGCGCCGGATCGGCAAGATCGAAATCCGAGGAGCTGACGCCGGGGTTCAGCCGCAGTCCGCGCGCGATGGAACCGGTGCGCCCGGAAAAGCGCTGCAACTGGCCGATGGAATTGAAGATGATCTTGTCGGCATGGCGCACCACCTCATCGATCTCGTGATCGGCATAGGCGACGCTATAGGCATGGGTTTCCCCGCCAAACTTCTCGCGCCCCAGCCGCACCTCATAGAGCGAGGAGGAGGTGGTGCCGGACATGTATTCGCGCATCAGGTCGAACACCGACCATGTGGCGAAGCATTTCAGTGCCAGCAGGGCCTTTGCACCGGAACGCTCCTGCACGAGGGCGATCTTCTCCAGATTGCGAAGAAGAGCGCTCTTGTCGATGAGGTAATAAGGGGTCTGCATCTTCAGTTGATCCTGCCGGCCCTGAATTGGGGGAACATGTTTCCCCGGAGATGGAGGGACGGTGACAGATAAGGGAAAAACCTGTGTGACGGAGCGGGCGGGCCCGGACCATGGCACGGGCGAAGCGCGCCTGCCGGGGGAACCGGCGGCTGCGTCTATGCTTTCAGGGTGCTCGCCTGCATGTGCGCCGCAAAGTGGCGCGGCGGAATTCCCATAGGGGAGTGAATACACCGCAGGCCTGTGCGCGGATGAAAACCACCAGAAACCTTCGCGCGGGACATCAGCGCACGCGCGGCGAAAAAGTCTTCCGTTTGGGTGGCATCCAGCTGGACTGAGCCCATCCCCAATTGGAAGAGGGCGTCATAAGACAAGGCGTCCTCCCCAACCAGCAGATGTAACCTGCAACAGGTGAAGGCCGCTTTATATCCGTCCTGCGTCAAAATACAATCGGTTTCGCGGCGGCAAACAGCATTCGGGCCGATAAAGCTGCTGCCCGGAACGAAACGGGCGCCCCACCACGAGGATGGGACGCCCGATTGTCATGATGATCCAGTTGCCTGTTTCACCCGGCTTGCGCCTTTCGCTTTCAGCTGGTGAAGAAGCTCTGCGTTCCGTGGGCCTCGATGGCTTCGGCCAGGCGGCCCAGCGCATGGACATAGGCCGCCGTGCGCATGGTCACATCCTTCTCGCGCGAGACATTCCAGATGGCCCGGCCCTCACGCTCGGTGATGGTGCGCAGGCGATCGTGGATTTCCTCTTCCGTCCAGTAATAGCCCTGACGGTTCTGCACCCACTCGAAATAGGAGACGGTGACACCGCCGGCATTGGCCAGAATATCGGGCAGAACCACCACGCCACTCTCGGCCAGAAGGGCATCGGCTTCCGGGGTCACCGGGCCGTTGGCCAGTTCCAGAACCAGCTTGGCCTTCACGGTCTTGGCGTTCTTGGAGTGGATCATGTTCTCGAGGGCGGCCGGCACCAGCAGGTCGCAGTCCACGCCCACCAGATCCTTCGCGTCGATCAGCTCATGGCCGCCCTGCCCGGCGGTGCTGCTGACGGGCTTGCCATTGGCCTTGGCCTCCAGCAGCACATCCACATGCAGGCCTTCCTTGGAATAGACCGCGCCCGAGGAATCAGACACCGCCACCACCTTGTGGCCATCGCCCACCAGCAGGCGGGCAATGTGCTGGCCGGCATTGCCGAAGCCCTGCACGGCCACGCGCATGGACTTGGACAGGCCCAGATCTTCCGCCAGATGACGCACCAGATAGAAGCCGCCGCGGGCAGTGGCATCACCACGGCCGAGCGAACCGCCCAGCGCAATCGGCTTGCCGGTGATCACGGCAGGCTCTGCGCGACCGACGATCTGCGCATATTCGTCAGCCATCCAGCCCATGATCATGGAGTTGGTGTAGACGTCGGGCGCGGGAATATCGCGATCCGGCCCGATGATGCGGGCAAAGGCCTGCATATAGGCGCGCGAGAGGCGCTCCAGCTCGGCCTTGGAAAGCGTGCGCGGGTCCACCTGCACGGCGCCCTTGCCACCGCCATAGGGCAGATTCATCACGGCGCACTTGAAGGTCATCCAGAAGGCGAGCGTCTCCACCTCGTCCACATCGGCCTCGGGGTGGAAGCGGATGCCGCCCTTGGTGGGGCCGCGGGTGTCGTCATAGCGGCAACGCCAGGCGAGGAACGATTTGCGCGAGCCATCATCCATGCGGATCATCAGGCGGACCTTGGTGGTCTCGCGCGGGAACTTCAGCTTCTCGATCACATCAGGATCGATGTTGAGATGTGCCGCGGCAGCATCAAGGCGGACGAGCGCGTTATCGAGAAGGCTTTCTTCCGACATCATATCCCCGTTTCAGGTGTGACTAGCAATTGTGCGTGGAAAAGATCGTGCCGGACCCGCCTCGTCAAGACCGCCGCCCCTCTCTTCCCTGCGACACAAGGCACCGGAAACGCTCGTTTAACACCCGCAAAAGCGGCATGACCGGGGGGAAGGAGAGGCGATGGCGATGATGAAAAAACGGACCACATGCCCGCATCGGCGTCATGTGTTGCACAACAGTTGCACACCGGCAACCCCATGAAATTGCACACATGAGAGGCATTTGCGCAGCCCTTGACCAGGGTGTGAGCCGTGTCGCCCACCGCAAGGGGAAGACATCATGAAAAGGCCCGGCCGCACCCCGCGACGCACCATCCGCCCCTTCAGAATGGAAGATGAAAAAAATATTCGCCTGCCGTCAGATTTGCACATTTTCCTTATCACTGATTAGGCACAGGGTGATTCTCCGGGCCGGATATAAGGCCCGGATCGGCCCGCCGATACCGCCCTTTTCCCGCCACCGGCGGGGCAGGCCGCCATCGGTCCATATGCACCGGCTGATGTAAAAAAGCCCGCCGCACCAGAATGCGACGGGCTGTCCCGGAGTAGAGATGAAAGGCTTCACTCACCGGCCAGGCGCATGGGAGACAAGATCTGCTCCTCGATTCTGCGCAGACGACCTTCTTCCTTCTCAATATAACCGCGCGTCAGCGGCACGGCTTCCTGCCGGCGGGCGATCTGGATCTGGAAGACATTCAGCCCCTGATGGCGAAAACCCATCTCGCTGCCGGCAAGATAGAATTCCCACATCCGGCAAAAGCGCTCATCCATGATCCGCACGGCCTCATCGCGGCGCGCCAGAAAACGCTCGCGCCATATTCTGAGCGTTTCGGCATAATGCAGGCGCAGCAGCTCCACATCCGTCACCACCAGCCCCGCCCGCTCGATATGGGGGAAGACCTCTGACAGGGCGGGAATATAGCCGCCCGGGAAAATATACTTCGCGATGAACGGATTGGTGATGCCCGGCGGGTCCGAGCGGCCAATGGCGTGCAGCACCATCACGCCATCTTCATCCAGCAGCTCGCGGACCTTGCGGAAAAACTCGCCATAATGGTCCACGCCCACATGCTCGAACATGCCGACCGACACGATCCGGTCGAACGGGCCCTGCACGTCGCGATAATCCTGAAAGCGGAAGTCGGCGCGGCGCGCAAGTCCGGCCGTTTCGGCACGCTGGCGGGCAATCTCCAGCTGCTCCTTCGAAAGGGTGACCCCGGTGACCTGCCCCTGCGCGATCTGCGCCAGATAGAGACCAAGCCCTCCCCAGCCGCAGCCGATATCCAGCACCTTCATGTCCTCGCGCGAGAACACCATCTTGGCGGCCAGATGCCGTTTCTTGGCCAGCTGCGCCTCCTCAAGGCTCTGCCCGGGATGCTCGAAATAGGCGCAGCTGTACTGGCGGTCCGGATCGAGGAAGAGATCATAGATCTTCTTGTCGATATCATAATGGTGCGCCACATTGCGCTGAGAGCGCCCGCGCGGGTTGAACTGGTCCACCCGCCGCCAAGCATGGCGCGCCAGCGCCAGCGCCCGCCCGGAAAGGGACGCGCTGTTGACACCGGGCTGGGACATCAGCACATCCAGCAGGTCGGTGATGGTGCCTTCCTCCATCACCAGAGTGCCATCCATATAGGCTTCCCCGAGGCAAAGCTCGGGATCGAGGAACACGGCCCGCTGTGCGGCCTGGGTGGTGAAACGCGCCGTGACATGTGGCGCATTGCCGTCACCAGCCGTGATCCGGGCCCCTGATGCCAGGATCATCGTCAATGTGCCATGCTGCATGACACGCTTGAGAAGGTTTTCGAGCAACCGCTCCATCGGCCGACTCCGCTCTGTACAAGTCTGATATCAATTCTTTCGAAAGCAAGCAGATGCCACGAAGAATTACCCCCACTCCATGATCGACATGCACGTAAAAACAGATCCAGAAGATATCGATCTGTCTGTCATATAAGAATCTACCGGTGATATGAAACCATCAACGTTGCATAATCGCAACTCTCCTGTCGCAGGAAGGTATTCAGACTTACGCAGGGTCAATTTGCTTTGACATCGCCCCTGCCCATCATGGTGGCACCCTGACCGTGACATGAGCAACTCCTGGGTGACATCTTGTGCCTTTACTCAGGCGAAAGACCGTCCTAGAGCACGGCCCGTGACATCCGGTCGGGCCCTGCCTCAGGGCTGCGGCCTGGGGCGACTGCAATGGCGGAGGCGCGGTGCAAGCCGTGCGCGCGCCAAGGCAGGCTGTCCGGCAGGAGAATCACGACAGTCCTGCGCCAGGAAACGGCGCGCATCCGGCCGCCGCCCTTCAGTCCCAGCATGGGCCAGACGGCCAGAAACCAACGGTGCCCATGCTGCGCAAACTTTATGACTGGGTGATCGCCTATTCCGCGAAGCCCTCGGCTCCCTGGGCGCTGGCGCTCGTTTCCTTTGCGGAGAGCTCCGTCTTTCCCATTCCGCCCGATGTGCTTCAGGTGCCCATGACCCTGGCGCGGCCGGAGCGGGCCTGGCGCTATGCCCTCATCGCCACCATCGCCTCGGTGCTGGGCGGGCTGGTGGGCTATGCCATCGGCGCGCTGCTTTATGAAAGCGTCGGCAAGTTCCTGATCGACCTGTATGGCTACGGGCAGAAGGCCGATGCCTTTCGCGAGGCTTATGACCATTATGGCCACTGGGTCATCCTGCTGAAGGGCATCACGCCCATCCCCTACAAGCTGGTGACCATCACCTCCGGCTTTGCCCATTACAATATCTGGTGGTTCCTCGCCTTGTCGATCATCACCCGTGGGGCGCGCTTCTTCCTGCTGGCGGGCCTGCTGCACTATTTCGGGCCGATGGCGCGCGAATTCATCGAGAAGCGTCTCGGGCTTGTCACCTTCGGCCTTGCCGCCGTGGTGGTGCTGGGCTTCGTTGTCGCGCTCTATGTGATGTAGGAGCGGTGATGCCTGACACGGACGGCTGCATCCGTATCAGGTGCGCCGTCCGGGGGCGATGATCCACAACAGGCCGGCGGCGATCAGGGCCAGACCTGCCCATGTGCCGGCCGGCACCCCCAGCACCATCGGCCCATAGGCTGTGAGGCGAGGCGCAAGCCCGAGCGCGAAGGCTGCGGTGACGATAGCCACGGCAAGGCGTGTGGCGGCCCAGCGTATATCGCCGCCAATCCGCTCCAGCCCCTTCAGCTCCACTTCCGCTGAAAGGCGCCCCTGACGCAGATGCCGCGTCAACAGCCGCACCATGGCCGGCAGGCCCCGCACCACCTCCACCGCCTCGCGCGCCAATATCCCGCCTTGCCCCAGCAGGGCGGAGGGGGAATAGCGCTGCTTCATTTCCGCATAAACCAGCGGCTTCGCCACGGTGATGGCATCGAAATCCGGGTCAAGCTGGCGCATCACGCCATCTGCCGTGATCAGGGCCTTGAACAGCAGCGCCAGATCCGATGGCAGCACCAGCTGATGATCGCGCGCAAGAGCCATGAAATCATGCACCGCATCGGCCAGCCGCAAGGGCGGGGTGCCATGCCGTGCAACAAAGGCCTCGCATCCGGCCTCAAGCTGGGAGAAGCGCGCCGGCGCCTGCCCGGACCAGTCCAGCAGCAACAGGGCCACCGCGCTGCCCTGCCCTTCGACAATCGCCATCAGCAGGTCCAGCAACTGCTCACGCCGTCGTCCACCAAGGCGGCCCACCATGCCGAAATCAATGAAGCCGACCCGGTTCTGCGGCAAGGCCCGCAGGTTTCCCGGATGCGGATCGGCATGGAACACCCCATCCACCAGCGCCATATGCAGAAAAGCCGTTGCGCCGCGCTGGGCCAGAACGCGGCCATCCAGCCCCTGTGCGGCAAGGCCTGCCTTGTCGGTTGGGGAGAGGCCGGCCATGAAACCCTGCACGAGCGTGCGCTCCGTGCTGAAGGCGGTGAAGATGCGCGGCACCTCGATCCCGTCCATGGCGCGCAGATTGGCGGCGATGGTTTCACAATTACGCCCCTCGGACGCGAGATCCAGCTCCTCCGAAAGCGCCTGCCCCAGCTGGTGGATCACCTCCTGCGGACGATAACGGCTCAGATCCGGCCAGCTTTTCTCGGCAAACTGGGCAAGGGCGGAAATGAGGCGCAGATCCGCCTCAACCTTTGCACGCAGCCCGGTGCGGCGGACCTTGACGACGACATCCTCGCCGCTCTTCAGCCGGGCCCGGTGCACCTGCGCGATGGAGCCGGCCGCCAGCGCCTCTGTCTCGATATGGGCGAAAATCTCTTCCGGTGCTTCTCCCAATGCGGCCACAAGCTCGGCGCGCACGGTCTCCCATGGCTCGGGCGGCACGCCGCTTTGCAGCTTCTCCAGTTCGGCGATCCAGTCCGGGCCCAGCATGTCGGAACGGGTGGAGAGAATCTGCCCCAGCTTGATAAAGCAGGGGCCAAGCTCTTCCAGCGCCTGCCGCAGCCGCTCCGGCGTCGTGGCCTCGGGCTGGGTTTTCTGGCCGGCGAACAGATGCCGCAGCCCCAGCCGCGCAAGAATATCCCCCAGCCCGAAACGCAGCGCGATGCCGGTCATCTCGGCCAGCCTTGCCCGGTCCCGCAGGGCCACAAGGCCGCCTTCAACCACTCCCATCTCAGCCTCCCCACCAGCGCCAGAGCAGCCAGAGCAGTCCCGCCCAGACCAGCACCAGAGCGATGACAATAACTGCCAGCGCCAGAAGGGGATATTTAAACCAGCGGGTGATGAACAGACTGGCCTGCCCCTGCGCGCGCGCCTGCACTGGCATCGGCAGGCGACGACAGATCCACGCCACCGCCAGCGGCACGATGATCAGGTCATCCACCACGCCCAGGACGGGGATGGTGAAGGGAATGAGATCCAGCGGGCTGAGCAGATAGAGGGCGACGGCGATCGAGGCGATCCGGAGGCTGCGCGGGGTTTGCGGATCGCGCATGGCGAACCACAGCACCACCGCCTCCTTGCGGAAGCGCACAAACCGTTGCCGGATGAATTTCAGCACGAATCCAGAAACCCTTCAGCACGCGCACCGGCACGGGAGGGCACAATGGCGCCCTCCCTTGGATGAACATGCCACGGGCGCGGCACATGTAACTGCGCCGCGCCCGCGACTTCATCCCTGACCGGTCATGAAACCTGTTTCAACGTCCATTGAGATTGCGCGCGCACAGCGCGCCGATCACCACCCCGGCGGCCAGCCCCATCATGCCGATGGATGTCGCCAGGGTCAGGGCCGTGCCCGGATGCTCCCGCGCCGCATCCGATACGGCATGCGCCTGGTCGCGCACACGGTTGACGAGGCCGGCGGCATGCTGGTGCGCCTCCTCCTTCACACTGCCGGCCTGATCGACGGCATCCGAAACACGGGCAGACAATGACTTGCTGATCTTCTCCATTTCCTTGCGAAGTTCGGAAACCTGTTGCTCAAGATCAGAACGGATATCATCAGCCATGTTCAGCTCCAGTTTCGTTAAGGCCATCACACCCACAACGCGGGTGCGCCCATCCGGTTCCATCCGCCGGGAAAAGCCGGGCGGCAGATGCGCCCTCACCCCGCCGGCGCAAGCTGCGCACGCATGGCCCCGAGGTCCTGCCCAAGCTCGCGGCGGGCCTGTGCCTTTCGCTCCGCATCCTGCACCCGCAGAATATAGGACGGGTGCCATGTGATGAGCACCGGGCCGCCATGCAGCCCTGTCTCGACCATGCCCCGGCGCGCCTGCATCTGCCCTTCCCGGCCCGTCAGCGCCAGTGCGGCGGAAGCGCCGAGCGCCACCGTCAGCCGTGGCCGGATGAAGGACAGCTCAAGCTCCAGCCACCAGCGGCAGGCCGCGATCTCACCGCGATTGGGGCTGACATGCAGCCGATGCTGTCCACGCGGGGTGAACTTGAAATGCTTCACGGCATTGGTCAGCCAGAGCCTGTCCGCCTCCACGCCGCTCTCCGCCATGGCGGTGCGCAGAAGCTGGCCGGCAGGGCCGACAAAGGGACGACCGGCCAGATCCTCCCTGTCCCCGGGCTGCTCGCCGACAATCATCACCGCGGCATCACCGGCCCCCTCTCCCCACACGGTCCGGGTTGCCGCCTCGCACAGGCCGCAACGACGGCAATGCTGTGCGGCGGCCTGCGCCTCCTCCAGTGCCTGCGGCTGTTCGGCAGGCTGGGGCATGCTGGCGCGATAGCGGGTGGAAACAGGCTGCGCCCCGGCCCGCGGCACGCTGGCCCCGGCCGCCTGCATGCGCGCGACACGTTGCTCCGCATCCTGAAGCATATTGGGGATCAGCCGGGTTTCTGGCAGGTTTTTCCAGTATTTCTTCGGCATTTCCGCGCGCATGGCATCCAGCTTGATCCGCGCAGGATTGAAGATATTGGCGAAATAGGTCTGCCAGAGATCCTCCGTGGCATCTTCCGGCAGATCCGGCCTTTGCCCGCCGGCCTCGAACTCCAGACACCCGTCCACGAACCGGGCGCTCAGGCGCGGGGTGACGATCAGCCAGTCCATATCGGCAAAGCGCCGGGTGAAAAAGGCGCTGCCCGGCTCAAGGCTGTGATGCTCCGGCTCGAACCATGCCGCGAAGCTGCGGCGTGGACCTTGCGCCTCCACCTCCCGGAAACGGACAAAAGCGTGCATCTTGTGAATGTCGCGCCCCACCGCTTTGGCCATGAGATGCAGCCGGCGCCCCAGTTCGTCCGTGGGCGAAACGGGATCTCCCTCATGCCGGTGCAGCCGCCAGAGAGCCTCATAGAGCCGGGCGAAGCGACCCGGTTCCCGGTGCCAGACCACCTGCTGCGCCAGATGCAGGAAAGCCTGCGGCACACGCACCTCACATGCCCCATCCCTGTCCGGCAGGGATGCTGCCGGGAACAGGCCGTCCCCTCCATCCCAGTCCAGCGCCTGTGGCGGCAAACCATGGCTGATGGCCCGCCGGGCGGCAGCGCGCCATGCGGCAAAGGTGCCGGTTTCGGGCAGATGAATGCCGATGGTCACAGCAGGCTCAACTGTTCGGGCGGTCGGGTGAAGCGGGCGCGCAGGTCCGGGCTGTCTGTCAGCTTGCGCGGGGTCCAGCCTGGGGCGCAGATGAAGGGGCGCGCCTTCTTCATCTGCGCCCCGATGCGGGAGAGATCCTCGAACCGCAAGCTGCGCGCACGCCGCGCGGCGATGATGCGATCCACCGTGCGCACGCCGAACCCCGGCACCCGCAACAGCATTTCACGCGGGGCCATATTCACATCGAGAGGAAACAGGCCGCGATGCTGCAAGGCCCAGGCCAGCTTGGGGTCGATCTCCAGATCGAGATGCCCCTTCCGCGCGCCGGTTGCGATCTCCTCCGCGCTGAAGCCGTAGAAGCGCAGCAACCAGTCGGCCTGATACAGCCTGTGCTCGCGCATCAGGGGCGGCTTGATGAGCGGCAGGGCGGAGGAGGCATCCGGTATGGGGCTGAACGCCGAATAATAGACCCGCCGCAGACGGTAGCCCGTATAGAGCCGGGTGGCGCTGTTGAGGATGGTGACATCATCGGATGCATCAGCCCCGATGATCATCTGCGTGCTCTGCCCGGCGGGGGCGAAACGGGCGGCCTTGCGCCCCTTGTAGCTGCGCTCCTGCGCGCTTTCCCCCTCAAGGCGCACCTGCGCCATGGTGGCGCGAATGGTTTCGGGCCGCTTTTCCGGCGCGAAAGTCCGCACGCTCCCGTCCTGCGGCAGCTCGACATTGATGGATAGCCTGTCCGCCCACAGCCCGGCCTGGCGGATCAGCTCCGGCGCGGCGTCGGGAATGGTCTTGAGATGGATATAGCCCTTGAACCGGTGCACCTGCCGCAGGGTGCGGGCAATGCGGACCATGTCTTCCATGGTCTGATCCGGCGAGCGGATGATGCCGGAGGACAGGAACAGGCCCTCGATATAATTGCGCCGGTAGAATTCCAGCGTGAGGGAGACCACCTCATCCACGCTGAAACGCGCACGCTCCACATTCGAGCTGACGCGGTTGATGCAATAGGCGCAATCGAAAATGCAGAAATTCGTCATCAGGATTTTCAGCAGCGAGATGCAGCGTCCATCCGGCGTATAGGCATGACAGATGCCCGCACCGCCCGAGGATCCGAGGCCGCCGGAGCGGGAATCGCGCTTCTCTCCCCCGCTGGAGGCGCAGGAGGCATCATATTTGGCGGCATCCGAAAGGATGGCGAGTTTCTGCTGAACGGACATCTGTGCCATGGGCGCAGAATGTATGTTCCCTGTTTGTTCGTCAAGGGGAACCCGGTCTTTCCCCGGTTACCGGGCCGGCTCAGCGCCCGGTGACCGGGCGGGAAAGAACAGAGGCCGTGCCTGCGGAGCCGGTGGCCGGCGTGCCCACCCCCGCGCCGATATCCTGCGGCACTGCGGGAGCTGGCGGCTGGGCGGCCGCCACCGTCCTTGCCGGTGCGGCAGGCGTCACCTGCGGGACAGCTTGGGGCTGCGCCTGTTCAACGGGTCGTTCTACCTGCTCCTGCGGCTGCATGGTGGAAATATGCGGAGGCTCTCCATGGGCAGGGTCCGCCGCGATTTCCGGCACATACCCCCCAGGATCGGGAGAGACCGCGCCGGGTTGTGCGGGGACGGCGACATCGCCTTCATATGGCAGGGCTTCCGGCCGGGCGGGCGGCAGGGGAACCGGCCCGCGCCCGGACTGCCACTGTCCCTGCCCTTGTCCCTGTCCCTGCCCGCGGCCACGCCCCTGCGCGGGCGGCACCGCTTCCGGCGGATAATAGCCCTCAGGCGCGCCGCGCCCATAGATCAAGGGCTGCACATCCACGACCCGGCCACTATAGGCATCGACCCGAATGGCGACAGGTGCACCATCCTCGGTGGCTGTCACCACATAGTGGCGGCCGTTCAGCACCGGCTCTGAAACGCGCCGGTAGCCCAGCCCGCGCACCAGATCCCGCACCTCATATTGCGACAGGCGGACAGCCCGGCCGGATGATGTGGGCGGCGGCCCGCCATAGACGGGGCGGCCCGGCCGGATCGGATCGTCATAATATTGGGCGAACACCGACCCGGGCATGAGCAGCACGCCTGCGCACAGGGCAACACAGCCCAGCCCCGCGCCTTTTACTGCCTGTTTCATGTGCACCTGCCTAAAAAACAGCCCGAGTTTTCGCATCCGAGGGAAGCGCAGCAATGCGGCAGGGGTGCGACAGAGCCGCCAGAGCCCCACCTGTCGACATCTTGAAACTCCGTTACGTTACAACACTCTTTGCCATTCTCTTGTTGCGTTTGAGAGGGCCGGAACGAAATTTTTTCACTTTCCGCCCCTTTTGAACCCTTACAGACGCTTGTCGCCCGGACTGTTTTCTGTCATGTTCCGAGAGATAGGGAAGCCATACTGCCCTATCCCCCGAAGCGCAAAACCTGAATTCACCTGCATGCAGCAGGAGAGATTGCGCGCCGGCCGGCGCATGCTGGCACGAAAATTGCATTATGTTCACGCCTCAGGTGTGAGCACATGCCGGGGGAAAGGGGCGAGACACGGGCATTGCGGGGCGGCTTCAGCCAATCCGTGCCGGACGAACATAGAGAGACGATACCATGGCAGGAACAGATCGCACGGACGGTCTGAACACTCACGTGTCCCGGTCCGCAGCATCAACCGCCACCAAAGGCGCAACCATTGCTGGCCGCCCGGCCCCGTTCGGCCTGTTTGACCCCGCACAGGAGAAAGACTCCTGCGGTGTCGGCTTCATTGCCGACATCAAGGGGCGTGCCTCTCACCGCATCGTGCAGGACGGCCTGAAGATCGTCATGAATCTGGAACATCGCGGCGCGGTGGGTGCAGACCCGCGCGCGGGTGATGGCGCCGGCATGCTGGTGCAGATTCCACACCGGTTCTTCCAGAAGGAGGCCGCCCGCCTCGGTTTCGAGCTGCCCGAGCGTGGCGCATATGCTGTCGGCCATATCTTCATGCCCCGCGACAAGGACGGGCAGGAGATCATCCGCCAGACCTATGCGAAGGCGATCGCCGACGAGAATCTCGTGCTGCTGGGCTGGCGCGATGTGCCCACCGACAATTCCTCCCTCGGCGTGAGTGTGCTGCCCACCGAACCGGACCATGTTCAGGTCTTCATCGGGCGCGGAGAATCCATCACCAATGAGGATGATTTCGAGCGCCGCCTGTTCGTGCTGCGCAAGGTCATCTCCAACCTCATCTATAATGAGCAGGACCCACGCACGAGCGACTACTACCCCGTCTCGCTCTCCTGCCGCACGCTGGTCTACAAGGGCATGTTCCTGGCCGACCAGCTCGGCGCCTATTACCCGGACCTGCATGACGAGGATTTCGAGAGCGCGCTCGCTCTCGTGCACCAGCGCTTCTCCACCAACACCTTCCCCGCATGGCCGCTGGCCCACCCCTACCGGATGGTGGCACACAATGGCGAGATCAACACCCTGCGCGGCAATGTGAACTGGATGGCGGCACGGCAGGCCTCGGTGGATTCCGAGGCGCTGGGCGCGGACATCTCCAAGCTCTGGCCCATCTCTTATGAAGGCCAGTCGGATACCGCCTGCTTCGACAATGCACTCGAATTCCTTGTGCAGGGTGGCTACTCGCTGCCGCATGCCGCCATGATGCTGGTGCCCGAGGCATGGGCCGGCAATCCGCTGATGGATGAAGAGCGCCGCGCCTTCTACCAGTACCACGCTGCCATCATGGAGCCGTGGGACGGCCCCGCCGCCATCTGCGCCACTGATGGCCGCCAGATCGTTGCAACGCTCGACCGCAACGGCCTGCGCCCGGCCCGCTATCTGGTGACCAGCGACGACACCATCGTGCTGGCCTCCGAAATGGGCGTGCTGACCATCCCCGAGGAGAAGATCGTCACCAAGTGGCGGCTCCAGCCCGGCAAGATGCTGCTGGTGGACCTTGAGGAAGGCCGCCTCGTGCCGGACGAGGAGATCAAGACCGAACTGGCCAAGGCCCATCCCTACAAGGAGTGGCTGAAGCGCACCCAGCTGGTGCTGGAGGAACTGCGCAATGTGGATGCCCGCGCCGTGCGCACGGATGTGTCCCTGCTCGACCGCCAGCAGGCCTTCGGCTACACGCAGGAAGACCTGAAGCTGCTGATGGCCCCCATGGCCATCACCGGGCAGGAGGCTGTCGGCTCCATGGGCACGGACACGCCCGTGCCGGTGCTCTCCGACAAGCCCAAGCTGCTCTACAGCTATTTCCAGCAGAATTTCGCGCAGGTGACGAACCCGCCCATCGACCCGATCCGCGAGGAACTGGTCATGAGCCTCGTGTCGTTCATCGGCCCGCGCCCCAATATCTTCGATCTGGAAGGCACCGCCCGGCGCAAGCGGCTGGAAGTGCGCCAGCCCATCCTCACCAATGAGGATCTGGAGAAGATCCGCTCCATCGGCATGATGGAAGAGCGGTTCGACACCCGCACGCTCGACATCACCTACCCCGCCGACAAGGGCGCGGCGGGCATGGAAGAGGCCGTGCAGCATCTGTGTGACCGTGCGGAAGCGGCGGTGCATGGCGGCTACAACATCATCATCCTTTCCGACCGCATGGTCGGGCCGGACCGGATCGACATCCCCACTTTGCTGGCCACGGCGGCGGTGCATCACCACCTCATCCGCAAGGGCTTGCGCACCTCCGTGGGCCTTGTGGTGGAGACGGGTGAAGCACGCGAAGTGCACCACTTCGCCTGCCTTGCCGGCTATGGCGCGGAAGCCATCAACCCCTATCTCGCCTTCGAGACGCTCGTTGCCATGCGTGACGACATTCCCGAGGAGGTCGACGAGAAGGAGGTGGTGAAGCGCTACATCAAGGCCATCGACAAGGGGCTGCTGAAGGTGATGTCCAAGATGGGCATCTCCACCTACCAGTCCTATTGCGGCGCGCAGATCTTCGATGCTGTCGGCCTCTCCTCGGAGCTGGTGAACAAGTATTTCTTCGGCACCGCCACCACCATTGAGGGCATCGGCCTTGCCGAAATCGCGGAAGAGACCGTGCGCCGCCACCGGCTCGCCTTCTCCGATGCACCGGTTTACCGGATGGCGCTGGATGTGGGCGGCGATTATGCCTACCGCATGCGCGGTGAGGACCATGCCTGGACACCAGACACGGTGGCCCAGCTTCAGCATGCGGTGCGCGGCAATGCGCAGGACCAGTATCGCGCCTTCGCCAGCTCGGTGAATGCGCATGACAGGAAGCTGCTGACCCTGCGCGCCCTGTTCCGCATCCGCGAGGCGGAGGAAATCGGCCAGAACCCCATTGATATCAGTGAGGTGGAGCCTGCCGCAGAGATCGTGAAGCGCTTCTCCACCGGCGCGATGTCCTTCGGCTCCATCTCGCGTGAAGCGCACACCACCATGGCGATTGCGATGAACCGCATTGGCGGCAAGTCCAATACCGGTGAGGGCGGCGAGGAGCCGGAGCGCTACAAGCCCCTGCCCAATGGCGATTCCATGCGTTCCGCCATCAAGCAGATCGCCTCCGGCCGCTTTGGCGTGACGGCGGAGTATCTCGTCAATTCCGACGTGATGCAGATCAAGGTCGCGCAGGGCGCCAAGCCCGGCGAGGGGGGCCAGCTGCCCGGCCACAAGGTGGATGCGGTTGTCGCCAAGGTGCGCCACTCCACTCCGGGCGTGGGCCTCATCTCCCCGCCCCCGCACCACGACATCTATTCCATCGAGGATCTGGCGCAGCTCATCTATGACCTGAAGAACGTCAATCCCGATGCCGATGTCTCGGTCAAGCTGGTGTCGGAAGTCGGCGTGGGCACGGTCGCGGCCGGTGTCGCAAAGGCGCGCGCGGACCATATCACCATCTCCGGCTTCGAGGGCGGCACGGGCGCATCCCCGCTCACCTCCATCAAGCATGCCGGCTCGCCGTGGGAAATGGGCCTTGCCGAAACCCAGCAGACGCTGGTGGCGAACCATCTGCGCTCGCGCGTCGCCCTTCAGGTCGATGGCGGCTTCCGCACGGGCCGCGATGTGGTGATCGGCGCACTGCTGGGCGCGGACGAGTTCGGCTTTGCCACCGCCCCGCTCATTGCGGCGGGCTGCATCATGATGCGCAAGTGCCATCTCAACACCTGCCCGGTGGGCGTGGCGACGCAGGACCCCGTTCTGCGCAAGCGCTTCAAGGGCACGCCCGAGCACATCATCAACTACTTCTTCTTCGTTGCGGAGGAAGTGCGCGAGTACATGGCCCAGCTCGGCTTCCGCACCGTGCATGAGATGGTGGGCCGCATGGATGTGCTGGACCAGCACCACGCCATTGACCACTGGAAGGCCAAGGGGCTGGACTTCTCGAAGCTGTTCGTGAAGGCCGATGTGGGCCCGGAGGTGGGCATCCGCCACACCGAACGCCAGCATCACCCCATCGAGAAGGTGCTGGACCGCACCCTCATCGCCAAGGCCATGCCGGCGCTGGAAAAGGGCGAGCGCGTGGAGATCGAGACGCCGATCTGCTCGGTGGACCGTTCCGCGGGCGCGATGCTCTCCGGCCAGGTCGCCAAGCGCTATGGCCATGCCGGCCTGCCGGATGACACCATCCATGTGTCGCTGAAGGGCACGGCGGGTCAGGCTTTCGGCGCCTTCCTCGCAGCCGGCGTCACCTTCGATCTGGTGGGTGAGGCGAATGACTATGTGGGCAAGGGCCTGTCAGGTGGGCGCATCATCGTGCGGCCGCCGGAGAACAGCGCCATCGTGCCGGAAAACTCCATCATCGTCGGCAACACCGTGATGTATGGCGCAACCGAGGGCGAATGCTTCTTCCGCGGTGTGGCGGGCGAGCGTTTCGCGGTGCGCAATTCCGGCGCGATCGCGGTGGTTGAGGGCACCGGCGACCATGGCTGCGAATATATGACCGGCGGCGTTGTCGTGGTCATCGGCCCCACCGGGCGCAATTTCGCGGCGGGCATGTCTGGCGGCGTGGCCTATGTGCTGGACGAGGACAAGACCTTCGCCAAGCGCTGCAACCTCTCCATGGTCGATCTCGAACCGGTGGAAGAGGAAGAGGACCTGCTGGAACGCCTGCACCACCATGGCGGCGATCTGGAGTTCAAGGGCCGCATCGACGTGCATTCCGACATGTCGCGCCATGACGAGGAGCGCCTGCACCAGCTCATCGCCATGCATGTGCACCACACCGGTTCCGCCCGCGGGCAGACGATCCTCGACAACTGGGCCGAGTATCGCTCCCGCTTCGTGAAGGTCATGCCCGTGGAGTACCGTCGCGCCTTGCGCGAACTCGAAAAACTGCGCGGCCTTCAGGCGGCCGAGTAAGTCCTCACAGCCAGCCTCCCCTGCCCGGCGCGGGGGAGGCACGCCACTCCGGTTCGGAAACAGGCCCCCCGCGCGGGCCGCAAGGTGACACGGCGCGGGCATGGCAAACAGGCACGGCTGTGCCGCCATGATGCCTTCACATTATTCCATTTCTTATGGAGCCCACGGCGCACGCGGTGCGACGGCTCCCTCAGCGAGGATCTTCGCATGGGCAAGGTCACAGGCTTTCTGGAGATTGATCGGCGCGAGCAGAAGTATCAGCCCGCCTCCGATCGTATCCGCCATTTCCGCGAATTCACCCTTCCGCTGCCGGAATCCGAGGTGGTGGAGCAGGCCTCGCGCTGCATGGATTGCGGCGTGCCCTTCTGCCACGGCCCCACCGGCTGCCCGGTGCACAACCAGATTCCGGACTGGAACGATCTGGTCTATCGCGGCGAGTGGGAAGAGGCGATCCGCAATCTCCACTCCACCAACAACTTCCCCGAATTCACCGGCCGCATCTGCCCCGCCCCGTGCGAGGAAGCCTGCACGCTGAACCTTGAGGACATGCCCGTCACCATCAAGACGGTGGAGCAGGCGATTGCCGATCGCGGCTGGAAGAAGGGCTTCATCAAGCCCGAAATCGCCGCCCAGAAGACCGGCAAGACCGTGGCCATCATCGGCTCCGGCCCGGCCGGCATGGCCGCTGCCCAGCAGCTCGCCCGCGCCGGCCATGAGGTGCATGTCTATGAGCGCGAGCCCAAGGCCGGCGGCCTGCTGCGCTATGGCATTCCCGATTTCAAGATGGAGAAGCACCTCATCGACCGCCGGGTGGCGCAGATGGAGGCCGAGGGCGTCATCTTCCATTATGGGGTGAATGTCGGCGTCTCCACACCGCTTCAGGAGCTGCTGGATGGCCATGATGCCGTGCTGATGGCCGGCGGCTCGGAGGCTCCGCGGGATCCCGCCCTGCCCGGGCAGGAACTGGCGGGCGTGCATTATGCCATGCCCTATCTGGTGCAGCAGAACCGTCGCAATGGTGGCGAGGCCGAGCAGGAAAACCCCATTCTGGCCACCAGCAAGCATGTGGTGGTGGTGGGCGGCGGCGATACCGCATCCGACTGTGTGGGCACGGCTTTCCGCCAGGGCGCGCTTTCCGTGCACCAGCTCGACATCCGCCCCATTGCCCCGGTAAAGGAAGACAAGCTGGCGGTATGGCCCTACTGGCCCACCAAGTTCCGCACCTCCTCCTCACAGGCGGAAGGGGCCGAGCGCGAATTCGCCTGCGCGACCCTCGGCATTGAGGGCCGCAACGGTCGTGTGACCGGAGTGAAGTGCGCCCGGGTGGATGCCAAGCGCCAGCCCGTGCCCGGCACGGAATTTGTGCTGCGCGCGGATCTGGTCTTCCTCGCCATCGGCTTTGCCCACCCGCTGTTCGAGGGACTGGTGGAACAGTCCGGCGTGGCGCTGGACAAGCGGCGGAACGTGCTGGCCGATGATCTGGGCTATGCCACCTCTGTGCCCAAGCTCTATGCGGCGGGTGATATGCGGCGCGGCCAGTCTCTGGTGGTGTGGGCCATCCGCGAGGGCCGTCAGGCCGCCCACGCCATTGACAGGGATTTGATGGGCGAGACGGTGCTGCCGCGCTGACACGCTTCAGGACTGGACAAACAAAAACCCCGCCGGTGCATGCCGGCGGGGTTTTTGTTTGGGCCGATCCTGGATCTTGCTGCCGCAACGGGGGCATCATGGGTGACGACTTCAGGATGGCGGTTCAGCGGCCTGTCAGACAGGACAGGTATATCCGCTTGCCCCAGAACGATCCGCGCACTCTGGTGCAAGGCTCAAGGATGGATGGGGAAATAAAACAGGGGAGCGCCTGCCACGCTCCCCTGTTCCATGTGCGCTGAAGGGTTTGAAACCCTGTCCACCCTTCCCCTCCGGTCTGGGTCCGCATCCCGCTTTCTGCCAGAATGGCGGGAGGCGGTGTTTCAGGCCCGGCGGGGCGGCACCCTTCAGCGGCTGGCCGGTTCCGGTTTGGCGGGAGCCATCGCCGCTGCGGAAACAGGCCCATGGCCCTGTGTTGCCATGGTGTAGAGGCGCTCGCCGCCCACACCATCATCCAGCCGGTAGCCGCTTTCCCCATGCGCGGCGATATCCAGCCCCACCATTTCGTCATCCGGCTCAACCCGCAACCCCACCACGACATCCGTCACCTTCAGGGCGATGAAGGAGCTGATGAGCGAATAGACGATGCTGAAGAGAATGAGCCCCACCTGCACCACCATCTGGGAGCCCATGTTGCGCCCTTCCGGAAAGCCGGTTCCGCCCAGCCACTCGGCGGCGAACACCACGGTGAGCACACCGCCCACCACCGCCGCGATGCCGTGAATGCCGAACACATCGAAGCTGTCATCATAGCCGAAGCGGTGCTTGAGATATTCCACCGCCCAGACGCAGGGCGGCGCGGCAATAAAGGCGATGACGATCGCACCCACGGGGCTGACGAAGCCACAGGCCGGCGTCACCGCGACAAGGCCGGCAATGACGCCGGACATGAGCCCCAGCGTGCTGGGCCGGCCCCGGTGCAGCCATTCCGTGGCCATCCACCCCATGGCGCCGGCCGCTCCGCCGAGGAAGGTGTTCAGCATCACCATCATGGAAAAGCCGTTGGCCGCCAGCGCACATCCGCCACAAAACGCCAGCCAGCCCACCCAGAGCATGCATCCGCCCATGGTTGTCATGGTCATGTTGTGCGGGGCCATCATGGTGGTGCGGTAGCCAAGGCGCGGGCCCAGCATCAGCGCCGCCAGCAGCGCCGCGATGCCGGCATTGAGATGCACCACATTGCCACCGGCGAAATCCTGCGGCTCCATGTCGAACACCCAGCCGCCACCCCAGGCCATGTGGGCCATGGGCACATAATTGATGAACAGCCATATGGCCATGAACAGCAGCACGGCCGAAAAGCGCATCCGCTCCGCAAAGCCGCCAATGATGATGGCCGGGGTGATGGCGGCGAACATCATCATGAACATGATGAACAGATATTCAGGCAGCTCACCCACCAGACTGTTCTGCCCCACCCCCATGAGGAACAGCTTCGAGGTGCCACCGATAACAGCCTGGAACGGACTTTCGACAAAGGTGAGGCTGTAGCCGGCGAAGATCCACAACACCCCCACCATGGCGGATGTCGCCACCACCTGCGTCATCACCGAGAGCACATTCTTCGCCCGTCCAAGACCGGCATAGAACAGGGCAAGCCCCGGCACCATCATCAGCATGACGAACAAGGCGCACATGGTGACAAAGACAGTATCCGCCACGCTCAGCGTGGGTGCGGGCGCGGCCTCCTGCGCCATGGCCGGCAACGGCAGCAGCACGGCAGACGCGATCAGGGCAGATTTCCAGTATTTGCTCATAGAACCCCCTTCCCTTTCAGGAGACAAGATCATCCAGCACGCATTCCACGGCGCAGACCACCCATGACATCTTGTTATGTGAACCTCTGGAAACAGTGACGGGCCCGGAAAGGGCCAGCCATGACATGGCATCACCCCTTTGCGGTGCGCTTCTTCTTTTCCGGATCATCAAACGGGAGCGTATGGGCCTGCGCCTTTACAGGGCCAGAGGCATTGCGCACCTCCAGGGCGGTGCCGGGAACGGCGCAGTCGACATCAAGGCGGGCAATGGCCATGGAGGCCTTTGCGAGAGGCGAATACATGCCGCAGGTGGCCACACCCACCTGTTTTTCTCCGCAATAGACCGGCGCACCCTCATCTGCCGGCTCGGAACCTTCCAGCAGCAGGCCGAAAATCCTGAACCTCTCCCGCCCCTTCAGCCGGGCATGTTCTTCCGCCCCGCGAAAGCCGGTCTTGCCGGGGCTGACCGTGAAATCGAGGCCCAGTTCCCACAACGTGTCGCCCGGCCCTTCATCGGGGAAGGGATATTTCTCCGAATTGTCATAGGGGAAGAACAGCAGGTAGCTTTCCACCCGCAACAGGTCCAGCGTGGTGAAACGGCAGGCAATGATGCCCAGATCCGCACCCTCTTCCAGAATTTTATCCCAGATCGCCACCGCATCCTGCGCACGGCAGAAGATCTCGTAGCCCCGCTCGCCCGTATATCCGGTGCGCGAAATCATCACGCCATAGCCGAACAGGCGTGTCTGCATGTGGTGAAAATAGGGAAGATCGCGGATACCGGGCACATGGCGGGCCAGAAAGTCCACCGCCAGCGGGCCCTGCAGGGAAAGATCATGCAGATTGTCATCAAAGCGGATGGAGACATCACGCCCGATGGCTGCCTTCTGCAACTGTTCATGGCCGGCGCCGGCGCCATGCACGATCATCCAGCTATTGGTGCTGATACGGTAGATGATGCAGTCATCCACGAACTTGCCCGCCTCGTTCAACATGCAGGCATAGGCGGATTTTCCGGGATAGATCTTCTCCACATCGCGCGTGGTGGCCAGATCGATCACATGCGCGGCATGGGCGCCGGTGATGTGCACCTTCTTCAGGCCGGAAACATCCATCAGGCCGGCTTTGGTGCGGATGGCCAGATATTCTTCCTCCTGATCCTTGTCATAGGTCCAGGCCGTGCCCATCCCGCTCCAGTCCTCGAGGGCGGAGCCCAGTGCGCGGTGCCGCTCGGCAAGGGCGGAAAATCTCCAGATTGCAGTCATTCATAGTATCCGTCTTTTGGAGGTTCTGGCGGAGGAAGGCTTCACTCCGGTGCGCAGCCGGGAGATGTCGGCGCACCATCGTCATAACGGGAGAGCCAGCTCACAATACTGGCGCGGTTGCCGCTGATGCCCTTGTAATCGGCCAGTGGCTGGGGCAGATCGCGCAGCACGCGGTGCAGGCGGCGGGCCCATTTCGGCTTCGTCACCAGCTCATCCAGCCGGATGAGATAGCAGCGGATGGAGAAGAGCAGCGCATTGGAGCGCGGCAGGCGCCACATGGCCTGCAACTCCACCCGCAGATGCAGTTTCTCGCCCACATTCTCAGGCGTTACGGAAGCTTTCTCGATGCCCCAGCGGGTGTAGTTCTCCGGGCTGGTGTCGAGCCGCGGATTGACAGTCATCGTCCAGTTCAGGCGGCGCACCGGCTGGCCCTGCTGCACATTCAGCAGAAACTTGAGCGCGCGCTCGAAGACACCCAGCTCATGGGCCATGGGCACGGGGGCGTGCCATTCCATGAAGTTCATGCCGATATTGAAATCCAGCGACCAGTCCGCCTGGGTGGTGACCATGCCGGCATCCATCCAGAGCGTGTTGTCGCGCTGGTCGAGCAGGGCAAAATCACCCTGGCACTGACGGGTGATGTATTCCATCGGCCCGCAGGGCAGCGTTGCCGCCTCGCCAAAGATGAAGCGCTGCTCGATAACGAGCGGGCGGTTGATCCAGTGCCAGTGGTCACCATCGCGGTTGAGGGTGAAATGTTCCGGATAGTGCTGCGCCATGGAGGTCATCAGCAGCTCCACCAGATCCCACTCCGCCGTCATCATGTGGGGAAGAGACTGGCAGCGCAGAGGATCTTCCTTCAGCACGATGGCCCGGTCCTGCATCTCGGCGACATAATGCTCGTCAATGTCGATGGGAAATTCCGTCACCGCATTGGCGGGACCGGGATTGTGCTGCTCGATATTGACCGAATACATGTATTCGTCACGTTCGAACGGAAACGGAAAGCGGTTTACGGCTTCAGGACTGTTGCGAAAACTGTAGTCTCCGCGAAAGCTTTCGGCCTTGAAGGGGATGGTCATGACAGGCTCTCCACTCACAGGTCCAGCACAAGTTCACGCCCGCGCAGGCGCGACATGCAGGTCATGATCCTCTTGCCGCTCCGGCGCTGTTCGGCGGTGAGGTAATGGTCCCGGTGCACAAGCTCGCCATCCGCGGCCAGAACCGTGGTTTCGCACTGGCCGCAGGCCCCGCCCCGGCACAGGCAGGGGGCATCCACGCCGGCCTCCTCCATGGCCTCCAGCAGGCTCTGGTCCGCGCCCACCTCCAGCGTGAGGCCCGAGCGGGCAAGGCGCACGAGAAAGGGTTCGCCACCGGCCGGAGCCTGAAAGCGCTCGGCATGCAAGGCCGCTTCCGGCCAGCCTTCGGCGCGAGCATCCGCCAGAACCCCCTCGATCATCCGCTCCGGCCCGCACACATAAAGATGGGTGCCCAGCGGCTGATGGCGCAGCGCCTGCGGAACGCTGAAACGCTCTCCCCGCGCGCTCACATACAGGCGCACCCGGCTGCCATGGCGAGCCACCAGCTCCTGCGCGAATGCTCCGTGCGCGACATCGCGCATGGCGTAATGCAGTTCGAAGGAGCCGCCCTGCGCGGCGAGCTCCGCAGCCATGGCGTGGATGGCGGTAATGCCGATCCCCCCTGCCACCAGCACGTGATGCCGCCCGGTGCGATTGATGGAAAAGAGGTTGAGCGGGGCAGACATGGTGAGCCGCGCCCCAACCTCCAGCCCCTCATGCACAAAGGCAGAGCCCCCGCGTGAGGCGGGCGCGCGCTGCACGGCGACCTCATAAACCCCGCCGGCAAGCGTGGTGCCGAGCAGCGAATAGGCATTGCGACAGGTCCGCTCCGGCCCCTTCAGGGTGAGCACCACATGGGCCCCGGCGGAATAGGGGGGCAGAGCCGCCCCATCCACCCGGGCCAGCCGCAGCTTCCTGATGCCGGTGGCAACCATTTGCGCGGCGCTCACCACCACCTCCATGCCGGCGCCGCTCATGACCGCGCCTCCGCACAGGACTGCGGCACCGGAGGCAGCGCTTCGGCCGGCGGCACCAGACCGGGTGTCTCGGCATCGATCACCACGCCCATGAAGGCGCCAAGACGGCGCGAATAATGATCGCGCACCAGAAGATGGGTGCCGCAATGGCGACAGATGACGGGACTTTCCATCACATCATCCGTGAAGCCCTTGCAGTGCACGCATTGCACAAGGCGGGCGGGCGAGCCGCGATGCTCGGTGAAAATGGCCTGCCCCAGCATACCCGCCGCCAGCGCAACAGCCTGCGCCTGGCCGATGAAATCCTCCTCCCCGGCAATATAGAGACGCGCGCCCATATCCGCGCCCGAAAGCACGGCACGCAACTTCACCAGCCCGGTTTCCCGGGTAGGGGCAAGATGCAGCGCATCCACGCCCAGCCGTTCCAGTTGCCCGGCCTGTTGCGGCGCGCACACATGAATCAGGGTGGTGCTTCGCAGGCTTTCCCTGTGCCCGCCAAAAGCCTCTTCAAACGCGGCCAGCCCCGCTCCATGCGTGATGACGATATGGCGTTTGGCGCACTGGTGCGGTGCAAGGCGGCCATGGCGCGGCCGACTTGTGATGGGGGACATAGTCATGTCCAGCCTCCAGACAGAACCGTGTTTCCACGCTCCGCCCACCCCGGAAGGGCGGACGACGACAGCATTGGCAATCACATTCCAGGAAGAGCGAAATAGATCGGAATGGATACGCGACATGCCCGGCCGGAACGCACCCCGTTTCATGTACAAAGTGGAAGAGGAAAGTATCCGCCCCGCATGTCATGAGATGAGGCACCGGCTGCATCTGGATTTGAATGATGTGCAGCACCGGGGGCTTTGTCAAAACATTTTATCTACCAGAAACTATTTTTCTTTTCAGTGCATTATTTGGAAGCACCCTGCCTGCAAATGCGCCGCTCCTTTGCATCAGCCCTGGGCAGAAAGCAGACAAGCAGACGCGGCTGACCACAAAAGTGGCAGAATCTGCATGAAACTGCCCCCGCTGATGCGTTGAATGCGATGCGCGGCACAGTTAGTCTGGCAACAGACCAAACAGGATGGCCCGATGCGCGACAGCACGACCAAGAAGGCGAAACCCTCTGCCACACCTGCGCCCCCGGGCAAGGCATCAGGGCA
Organism: Haloleucobacter ellipsoideus; assembly: GCF_052491725.1. Lineage (NCBI taxonomy): Bacteria > Pseudomonadati > Pseudomonadota > Alphaproteobacteria > Hyphomicrobiales > Xanthobacteraceae > Haloleucobacter > Haloleucobacter ellipsoideus. The sequence goes on along the minus strand of NZ_JBQWAR010000021.1, from coordinate 214,749 downwards.
GGAGAGCGCCGGCCGGGCCAAAACCGCGCGCAAGGCCGCGACAGCGCACAAGCCGGCGGCCGAGATTGCCGCCAAGGCCAGCCTCCAGCAGAACCCGCATGCGGTGCGCGAGGCGCGGGTGAACAATCTGGAGCTGGCCATCGGCTATGAGGTGCGCACGCTGCGCAAGAAGCTCGGCATTACTGTTGCAGAACTTGCAGCGGCGACGGAGCTTTCCGCCGGCATGCTCTCCAAGATCGAGAATGGCAACATCTCCCCCTCGCTCACCACCCTGCAGGCGCTTTCCAAGGCGCTGGGCGTGCCCATCACCGCCCTGTTCCAGCGGTTCGAGGACCAGCGCAGCGCGGTTTTCGTCAAGGCGGGGGAAGGGGTGCAGATGGAGCGGCGCGGCACACGGGCCGGCCATCAATATAACCTGCTCGGCCATATCGGGGGCAACACCAGCGGGGTGACTGTCGAGCCCTATCTCATCACCCTGTCGCAGGATTCGGACATCTTTCCCACCTTCCAGCATTCGGGCATGGAGTTTCTCTACATGCTGACAGGTGAGGTGGTGTATCGCCATGGCGACAACACCTTCCACATGCAGCCCGGCGACAGCCTGTATTTTGATGCCGATGCCCCTCATGGCCCGGAAGAACTGGTCAGCCTGCCGGCGACCTATCTCTCCATCATCTGCTATCCGCAGGGGCGCTCGGAAAACGAGTGAGGCGCCGGCGCGGGGATAACCTTCCCGCGCCCGGGCCCGCCTTGTCACGGCATCTGCATCACGGCATCACAGCCGCAGCCCGGCCTGCTTCATCAGCGGCAGGATATTCTCGCCGAAATGGGCCAGATCCTCGCGGAAGTCCGCAAAGGAGAGCTGCAATCCGTCGATGCCGGCCTTCTTCAGGGCGATCATCTGTTCCACCACCTGTTCCGGCGTGCCGATCAGCTCGATGTTTCCGCCCAGCCCATGGCCCTGCTTCTGTGTCACATCCTTGCGTCCGCGCCAGGCATGGGCGTCACTGTCCTGATGCACCTTCGTGAAGGAGGTCTTCTCCGCACGCGGCGGATGGCTCAGCAGGGCATCCAGATAGGCCCGGGTTTCCTTTTCGCTGTTGCGGCTGATGATGACCGGGTTGATGAGCGTCTTCACCTGCCGGCGCACGGCATGGGCATGGCGGTGCACTGTGGCGATATGGGCCGGCAGGGTTTCCAGCGCGCTCTCGATATGAGCACCACCGGGCGAGGTGATGAAAAGGATGTCGGAAAAGCGCGCGCCGAAATCCAGCCCCGCGGGCGAGCCTGTGGCCGTGACCAGAACGGGGCGGCCATAAAGCGGCTTGGGGGTGATCCAGCCGTTTGAAACCTTCCAGCTCGAATGCACGCTCTCGCAGGAATAGTTCTCCGGCTCCGTCCACAAATGGTTGAGCGTATCGAACAGCTCCCCCGCCATGGTGTAGCGCTTGTCATGCTCGATGCGCTGCCAGCCGAACATCTCATGCTCCACCGCCCGGTGCCCCGTGACGATATTGATGCCCCAGCGCCCCTTGCTGATATGGTCGAGCGTCGCGCCGAACTTGGCCAGATGCAGGGGGTGCCAGGGGCCATAGAGCACATGGATGGTGGAGATGAGCAGCATCTTGCGGGTGATGGCGGCCATGGCGCCAAGGGCGATGAAGGCATCGAGCGAGGCCTCGCCATCATAGCCGCCCTTGGGCAGCCACTGGGTGCGGCTGAAGGCCAGCTCGAACCCCAGCGCCTCGCCCTGGCGGACGATCTGCGCATTATAATCGAAGGTCCAGCTGTTGCTGGTGGGGTATGAGGAAACGCTGATATCCTGAAGGTTCAGGAACAGCCCCAGCATCAGGGGCTGGCGGGCGGCCTGCGCCAGCGGGCTTTCGGGAAAATCCAGCGGGCCGCGAATGCGGTGGAAATCATCATGTTCTGACGCATGGGCGGCCAGAGGCTGTGCGGAAGAGGACGACATGGCAGGCTCCAGAAATTGCCCCCGCATTCCTGCCAGGGGCAGTTCTCCGGTGCGGGGCGGATGTGACGCACAGCAGTGCATCCGGCTCGGGAATGGGAAAACGCGTCATGCCGCGGCCCCGCCAAAGGGCGCGGCAACAGAGGCGAAGGGTTTGGGCACCGCATCCAGAAGCTGGCGCGTATAGGCATGTGCGGGGCGGAAGAACACGTCATCCACCGCCCCTTCCTCCACCACCCGGCCACCCTGCATCACCAGCACCCGGTCAGCCACATGATGCACCAGCCCCAGATCGTGGGAGATGAAGAGCAGCGCCGTGCCAAGGCGCGCCTGCAGCTCGCCGATCAGGTCGATCACCTGTGCCTGAATGGAGATGTCGAGCGCTGAAACCGGCTCATCGCAGACGATCAGCGCCGGTTCCGCCGCCAGCGCCCGGGCAATGGCCACGCGCTGGCGCTGCCCACCGGACAGGGCGCGGGGCGAGCGGTCGAGCAGCCCGGTATCCAGCCCCACCTGTTCCAGCAGGGCGGCAATGCGGGCGGGCCGCTGCGCGGGCGGAAGGACGGAAAGGTTTTCGGCAATGATGTCCCGCACGCGGTAGCGCGGATCAAAACTGCTGAGCGGGTCCTGCGGGATATATTGCAGCTTCGCGCGCAGGGAGCGGCGCCCGCGCTCGCTGATGCCGGACCATGGCCGTCCCAGCAACCGCACCGCGCCGGCATCCGGCCGCAACAGGCCCAGAACGATTTTGGCGCAGGTGGACTTTCCCGAACCGGACTCTCCCACCAGCCCCACCACCTCACCCGCCCGGATGGTGAAGGAGACATCCTCGGCGGCGGTGAAGCTCTCGCGCACGCCTGTTCCCGCCCGGCGCAGATAGCGCTTGGCGATGGCCTCCACCTCCAGCACCGCATCTCCACCGGGTGCCGTGCGGGGCGGCAGCGGCTCGCGCACGATACGGATAGAGCCATCCGGATGCCCTGGTTCCTTCTCGATCCGCGAGGAGGACAGGCGCGTGCCACGCGAGGAGGCGGACGGCACGGCGGCAAGCAGCTGGCGCGTATAGGGGTGGGACGGACGGCTGAGAACCTGCGCCGTCGGCCCGCTTTCCACCACCCGGCCGGCCCGCATCACATGCACCCTGTCGGCAATGCCCGCCACCACCGCAAGGTCATGGCTGATGAGCAGCAAGCCCATGCCCTCATCCCGCACGCGGGCGCGCAGCACATCAATCACCTGTTTCTGCACGGTGGCATCCAGTGCCGTGGTCGGCTCATCGGCAATGACCAGACGCGGCCCCGCGGCAATGGCGGCGGCAATCAGCGCGCGCTGGCGCAAGCCGCCGGAAAGCTCATGGGCATACTGGCCGGCCCGCAGGTCCGGATCGGGAATACCCACCCGCGCAAGCGTTTCCAGAACCCTGGCGCGGATCTCTCCCCGCCGCAGCAGACCATGGTGGGACAGCACCTCGCCCACTTCCTGCGCAATGGGGCGCAGGGGATCGAGCGAGACCAGCGCATCCTGCATCACAAGGCCGATCTGGCGGCCCCGCACCCGGCGCCAGTCCGCGGCATCGAAACCGGAGGCATCCTGTCCGCCAATGCGGAAATGGCGGGCCTCCACCTGCGCACCCGCCCCCGACAGGTTGAGAAGGCTGCGGGCGGTGACACTCTTGCCGGAACCGGATTCCCCGACCAGCGCCACGCACTCCCCCGGATGGATGGTCAGGTCCACGCCCTGCACCACCGGGGCGGCGCCATGGAAGCGGATGGTGAGCCCCTCTATCTCCACCAGCGGGGATGCAGGTTCACCCTGCGTGCCGAATGACTGGAAAGCTGGTTGCACGCTCATGCCGGCTCCCGCCTCTCGAACAGGTTTTGCAAATAGTTCCCCAACACCGTGAAGGAGATGACGGTGAGGGTGATGGCCACACCGGGGAACACGCCGGGCCACCAGGCCACGCGCAGCGTGTCGCGGCTCTCGGCCAGCATCACCCCCCATTCCGGGGTCGGCGGCTGGGGGCCGAGCCCCAGAAAGCTGAGGCCGGAGACAGCCAGAATGGCCGAGCCGATAAAGACCGTCGCCGTCACGGGCACCGCCACCAGCACATTGGGCAGCATGTGGCGGAAGAAGACGGCCAGATGGCCCCGGCCATAGATGTAGGAATGGGTGACATAATCGGCATCGCGCACGAGCTGGGTCTGGGCGCGCACCACGCGGCCGAATTTGGGAATGCCGGAAATGCCCACCGCAATGGCGATATTGAGCATGCCCTGTCCCAGAAAGGTCACCACCAGCATGGCCAGAAGCACCGCTGGAAAGGACGACACCACATCGAACAGGCGCGAATTGGCTTCATCCAGAAAGCGGTTCCTCTGCCCGGCCAGAACCCCCAGCAGCACGCCGAACACTACGGAAACCGCCGCGGCGCCAAGACCGATGAACAGCGAGTAGCGCGCACCGTGAATGGTGCGGGCGAACACATCGCGCCCCAGCCTGTCGGTGCCGAACAGATGCTCCATGCTCGGCGGTTTCAGGATGGCGAGAAAATCCCCCTCCAGCGGATCATAGCTGGAGAACAGGCCCGGCACGGCCACCGCAAGGGCCAGAAGGGCGATGAAAAGGGCGGAGGCCAGAACACCCGCCGGCGGCCAGTGGCGCCGCTTTCCGCCAGTGGCAAGGGGCCGCTCCGGCTCCAGCGCATCCTGTCCGCCATGGATGCTGTCGAGGCCTCCCGCGTGTGACGCGGGAAGGAGGCTCACCTTGCCCCGCACCGGCGCCCATTTCGCCCGAAAATGCCCCAGTACCCCGGAAACCTGCGCCATATCCGTCATCACTGCACCTTCAGCCGGGGATCTATGACCACATAGAGGAGATCAAGCAGGGTGGAGGCGGCCACATAGATGAAGGCCGCCAGCAGCACGACAGCGAGCACCACCGGCACATCGTGGGAGAGCACCGCATTCAGCGTGGTGGTGCCAAGGCCGGGCCGGCCGAACACCTTCTCGGTAATCACCGCCCCGCCCAGCAGGCCGCCAATGATCCATCCGCCCAGCGTTACCACCGGCAGGGCGGCATGGCGCAGCACATGGCGCACCCGGATCTGCCGTTCTCCCAGCCCGCGAGCCCGCAATGTGGTGACGAAAGGCTGGTCCAGCGTCTTCTCGATGGCATCCCGCAGCACCTGCGTCAGCAGGCCCGCCGTGGGCAGGGCAAGGGTGATGGCGGGCAGCACCAGCGAGCGCCAGCCCTCCGCCCCCGAAACCGGAAACCAGCGCAGATGGAAGGAGAACACCATCAGCAGCAGAATGCCGATCCAGAAGACCGGGGTGGAGGCGAAGGTGAGCTCGACAAGCGAGGCCACCCGCCGTGCCAGCCTGCCTCGACCGGAGGTGAGCACGGCCAGAATGATGGCGATCGCGAAAGCCAGCACCCCCGCCGCGCCAGCCAGATAAACGGTGGGCATGAGCTGGGAGGAGACCACATCCGTCACCGGCTGGCGCAATGCGTAGGAGGTTCCGAAATCCCCCTGCGCAATGCGCCAGACAAAGGCGAGATATTGCTCCCACAGGCTGCGGTCGAGCCCCCACTCGGCCGCGATCGACTCCCGCAGGCCCGGATAGTCGAGATCACCGGCCAGAATATCCTCGATCCGCCCCGGCAGAGCATGCAGCGCCAGAAACGCAACCGTTATGCTGCCCCACGCCACCAGCAGGCTGGAGGCAAGACGCGCAAGCACCTGACGCCACATGCCCGCCTCCTCAATCCCGCGCGATCCACACGTCGTAGAAATTCGACGGGGAATCGAGCTGGGTCTCGAAGGAGAGGCCGCGCACCTTGTCCTTTGCGGCAAGCTGGTAGTTGGCGGAGAACAGCGGCACGATGATGCCCTGGTCCACCGCATAGGCCTGCGCCTCATCCACCAGCTTCTTCTTCTCCGCCGGATCGGTTGAGGCCAGCGCACCATTGATCAGCCCGAACAGATGCTTGTCGCCCTTGTCCGCCACCGCGCGGATGAAGCCGAGCTGGCCGATATTGCCCTGAAGCATCTGCGCGGCATCGGCCGGCAGATAGGTGTTGGGATAGATGCTCCAGGTGCCATCCTTCACCTGCTGCGCCCACTCCCCGCCGCTGATGAAGCGCAGGCTCAGGTCCAGCCCGATATTCTTGCGCAGCTGCGCCTGAAGGCCCTGAATGAGCACATCGCGATTGTCCCGCACATAGGGCTGCGGATAGCCCACCTCTATGGTGAGGCGCTTGCCGTCCTTCGTGCGGAAGCCCTCGGCATCGCGCCCGGTCCAGCCGGCTTCGTCCAGAAGGCGGTTCGCCTCGGCAACCCTGTTGCCCCAGGCTTCGTTCAGGGCCTTGTTGTAAAAGAAATTATCCCGGCCGATATTGGAATAGGCCCGCGGATAGGCCCCCTGATACACACTTTCCACGATAGCGCTGATATCGGCGCCATCGCGCAGGGCCCGCCGCACCCGCACATCATCCGCCGGGGGCACGGTGTAGTTGATGTTCAGCGTGAAGGAGGTCTGCGCGCCCGAGGGGCCGACCAGGAACTGGAAGCCCGGCTGGTCCTTGAACAGGCCGATATCGGTGGGCTGCACCCCCTCGATCACATCCACCTGCCCCGATGAGAGCGCCCCCGCGCGCACCGCATATTCCGGCAGGAAGCGCGCCGTCACCTTGTCGAGATGGGCCGGCCCCTGATGGGCGGCATAGCCGGGGCCCCAGTTGTAATCCGGGTTTCTGGCGAAGGTGGCGGACTGGCCACGCGTATAGTTCTCGAACACGAACGGGCCGGAGCCCGCCAGAGCGGGGCCGCCAGCGCACAGGCCATCACCCGACTGGAGCGACCTGGGCGACACAAGCCCGAGACGGATGCTGGACAGGGATTCCAGCAAGGCGGAATCCGGCCGGCCCAGATTGATCTGCACCGTCGTGGGCGAGATCACCTCCACGCTTTCCACTGCCTTGAGAAGCTCGCCGGCCGCATTGGTATTGGCCGGGTCCTTCACGAAATCGATATTGAACTTCACGGCCTCGGCATTGAAGGGCGCGCCATCATGGAACGTCACATCATCCCGCAAGGTGAAGACATAGGTCTTGCCATCGGGCGAGACGGTCCATTCCCGCGCCAGCCATGGCACGAACCGGCCTCCTTCCGCCTTGCCAACCAGCGAGTCGATGTAATTGCGGATGAGGATATAGGAATTCTGCTGGGTCGAGCGGTGGGGATTGAAGCAGATCGGTTCTGTCGTGACCCCGAAGACCACCGCGCCGCCGGGCGTTGGCGTCTCGGCGGCAAGGGCCGCGGATGATGTCGCCATGCCCAGAAGCAGGGCGGGAACGGCACGCTTGAAAGACAGCTTTTCCAGTCTCGCGGACATCAGAACCCCAACTCCATCAATCATTTGAAAGAACCGCGCCGTTGTCGGCCGATTGCCGGCCATGCCGGGCCGGACATGCGCTGTGCGTGCCCGATTCAAATGTTTATCAAGTTCATAGAATAAATCAATATAGTTGGAGGACACAAGCCACCCCTCAGCCACCCATCCAGCGCCCCTCCTTTGCCCAGCAATGCAGCAAACACTGCCGCCAAATTGTCCTTTCTGCGCAAATATATGCCACAGAGGAAAATAAGTTTCTTTACAGTTGAATTTGTTTCGCCCCGGGCGCATACAGGATTCATCGATCTTCCGATGAAAGGCGTGACCCATGTGCGGCATCGTTGGGCTGTTTTTGAAGGACAGGGCGCTGGAGCCTCAGCTCGGGGCGCTGCTGTCTGAAATGCTGGTGACCATGACCGATCGCGGACCGGATTCAGCAGGCATCGCCATTTATGGCGGGGCCAGCGATGGCGCCGCCAAGATCACCATCCAGTCGCCCACCCCGGAGGCGGATTTCGCCGGTCTTTCAGACAAGCTCGCCACTGCCGGCTTTCCCGGCATCGCCATCGCGGTGAAGAGCACCCATGCCGTGCTCACCGTTCCGGCTGACAAGACCGGCGAGGTGCGCGCCGCGCTTGAAGCGATCTCCCCCACCATCCGCGTGATGGGGATTGGCGAGAGTGTCGAGATCTTCAAGGAAGTGGGCCTGCCGAAGGATGTGGTGGCGCGCTTCAACATTCCCGCCATGTCCGGCAGCCACGGCATCGGCCACACCCGCATGGCCACCGAGTCCGCCGTCACCACCATGGGCGCGCATCCCTTCTCCACGGGAACGGACCAGTGCCTGGTGCACAATGGCTCGCTGTCCAATCACAACAATCTGCGGCGCGAGCTGAAGAAGCGCGGCATGTCCTTCGAGACGCAGAACGACTCCGAGGTCGCCGCCGCCTATCTCACCGACCAGATGAATGCCGGAAAGGATCTCGGCGCGGCGCTGGACAGCGCGCTCAATGATCTCGACGGCTTCTTCACCTTCGTGGTGGGCACGAAATCCGGTTTCGGGGTGGTGCGCGATCCCATCGCCTGCAAGCCCGCGGTGATGGCAGAGACCGACCAGTATGTGGCCTTCGGCTCGGAATATCGCGCACTGGCCAACCTGCCCGGCATCGAGACCGCGCGCGTGTGGGAGCCGGAGCCGGCCACCGTCTATTTCTGGGACCACGAAAAGGCCGCGTGAGCCTGCCTGCATCTTCAATCCGGAAGGCCATTTCCATGCCTGTCTTCGATCTTGCCACCACGCCCCTGCGCGCGCTCAATGCGGCGCTGCACACCGTGCCAGCGGGCAGTAATGACACGGTTTTCGAGGTTACAAATCCACGCGGCAGCCATGCGGTGGCTGTCGGCATCGAAGGTCCGCTCACGGTCGAGGTGAAAGGCCCTGTCGGCTATTACTGCGCCGGGATGAATGATGGCGGAACGGTTACCGTCAATGGCTCCGCCGGTCCCGGCGTGGCGGAGAACATGATGTCCGGCACCGTCATCATCGAGGGTGACGCCTCGCAATATGCGGGCGCCACCGGGCGCGGCGGGCTGCTCGTCATCAAGGGCAATGCCGCCTCGCGATGCGGCATTTCGATGAAGGGCATCAATATCGTCGTGCACGGCAATATCGGCCACATGTCCGCCTTCATGGCGCAGTCCGGCAATCTTGTCGTGCTGGGCGATGCGGGCGATGCGCTGGGCGACAGCCTGTATGAGGCCCGCCTGTTCGTGCGCGGTTCCGTAAAGAGCCTCGGCGCGGACTGTATCGAGAAGGAAATGCGGCCGGAACATCTGGAGATTCTCGCCGATCTTCTGGCAAAAGCGGATGTGGGCGATGTGAAGCCGGAAGAGTTCAGGCGCTACGGCTCCGCCCGCAAACTCTACAACTTCAACATCGACAATGCAGACGCCTACTGAGCGCGGAGACAGGCCATGAGCTACTCGAACCCCGTGACGCCGCCGCGCAAGTCCGCGACCTTCGATGACTACACGCTCGCTGAAATCCGGCGCGCGGCGGCCACCGGCATCTATGACATCCGTGGCGGCGGCGCGAAGCGCAAGGTGCCGCACTTCGATGACCTGCTGTTCCTTGGCGCATCCATGTCGCGCTATCCGCTGGAGGGCTACCGCGAGCGCTGCGACACCTCGGTGACGCTGGGCACGCGCCATGCCAAGAAGCCGATCAGGCTCGCCACGCCCATCACCATCGCCGGCATGAGCTTCGGCGCGCTCTCCGGCGCGGCCAAGGAGGCGCTGGGGCGCGGGGCGACCCTTGCCGGCACCTCCACCACCACCGGTGATGGCGGCATGACGGACGAGGAACGCGGCCATTCAGAAACGCTGGTCTACCAGTATCTGCCCTCGCGCTATGGCATGAACCCGAAAGACCTGCGCCGGGCGGATGCGATCGAGATCGTCATCGGCCAGGGCGCCAAGCCCGGCGGCGGCGGCATGCTGCTGGGCCAGAAGATCTCCGACCGCGTGGCCCAGATGCGCACCCTGCCCAAGGGCATCGACCAGCGCTCATCCTGTCGCCACCCGGACTGGACCGGGCCGGACGATCTTGAAATCAAGATCCTTGAACTGCGCGAGATCACGGACTGGGAGAAGCCCATCTATATCAAGGTGGGTGGCGCGCGCCCCTATTACGACACCGCCCTTGCGGTGAAGGCCGGCGCGGACGTGGTGGTGGTGGACGGCATGCAGGGCGGCACCGCCGCCACGCAGGATGTGTTCATCGAGCATGTGGGCATGCCCACCCTCGCCTGCATCCGCCCTGCCGTGCAGGCGCTTCAGGATCTTGGCATGCATCGCAAGGTTCAGCTCATCGTCTCCGGCGGCATCCGCTCGGGCGCGGATGTGGCGAAAGCCCTGGCGCTGGGCGCGGATGCGGTGGCCATCGGCACCGCCGCCCTTGTGGCTCTGGGTGACAACGATCCGCACTGGGAAGAGGAATACCACAAGCTCGGCACCACCGCCGGGGCCTATGATGACTGGCACGAGGGCAAGGACCCGGCCGGCATCACCACGCAGGACCCGGAGCTGGCCAAGCGGCTGGACCCGATCCTCGCCGGTCGCCGCCTTGCCAACTACCTGAAGGTGATGACGCTGGAGGCGCAGACCATCGCCCGCGCCTGCGGCCACAACAATCTGCACAATCTGGAGCCGGAGGACCTCGTGGCCCTCACGCTCGAAGCCTCCGCCATGGCGCAGGTGCCGCTGGCGGGCACAGGCTGGATTCCCGGAAAGGCCGGTTTCTGAGCCTCCCGACGCATGGACCGGCGCGGCCTGAAAGGTCGCTCCGGCCCCGGAAGACAGGCGCAGATGCAACCGGCTGGCCCGGGATTTGCCTGAACCTTCCATGAAACCGCGCCAGCCCTGCACGGCGCACCACAGGTTTGACCCTCCTGACACCAGCACCCCCCGCGCAGGCTCCTGCGCGGGAACGAGACCGAATGCCCTGCGCACCGCGCCCCACCCTCTTCCAAGCAGAGGCCGTCATGACCATGGATCTGTCTGCTTATGCCGCAGAAAACGGCATCAAATATTTCATGATTAGCTATACGGACCTGCTGGGTGGCCAGCGGGCCAAGCTGGTTCCCGCCGCCGCCATTGCGGACATGCAGGAAAATGGCGCGGGCTTTGCCGGCTTCGCCACATGGCTGGACCTGACCCCGGCCCACCCGGACCTGTTCGCCGTGCCGGATTCCTCCGCCGTCTTTCCCCTCACATGGAAACCCGGGGTGGCCTGGGTGGCGGCAGACTGCGTGATGGAGGACAAGCCCGTCCAGCAGGCGCCCCGTGTGGTGCTCAAGCGGCTGGTCGAGGAGGCCGCCGCCGAGGGGCTGCGGGTGAAAACCGGCGTGGAGCCCGAATTCTTCCTCACCACTCCCGATGGCGAGCGCATCTCCGACCCGCACGACACCCATGAAAAGCCCTGTTATGACCAGCAGGCGGTGATGCGGCGCTATGATGTGATCGCCGAGATCTGCGATTGCATGCTGGAACTGGGCTGGAAGCCCTACCAGAACGACCATGAGGACGCGAACGGCCAGTTCGAGATGAACTGGGAATATGATGACGCCCTCACAACGGCCGACAAGCATTCCTTCTTCAAGTTCATGGTCAAGTCCATTGCCGAGAAGCACGGGCTGCGCGCCACCTTCATGCCCAAGCCTTTCAAGGGGCTCACCGGCAATGGCTGCCATGTGCATATTTCCGTGTGGAATCTGGATGGCAGCCAGAATGCCTTTGCCGACAAATCCATGCCCTTCAGCCTCTCCGCGCAGGGCCGGCATTTTCTCGGCGGCATCATGAAACATGCCTCGGCGCTGGCGGCCATCACCAACCCGACGGTGAACTCCTACAAGCGCATCAACGCCCCGCGCACCACATCCGGGGCGACATGGGCGCCCAATTCCGTGACATGGACCGGCAACAACCGCACCCACATGGTGCGCGTGCCCGGCCCCGGCCGTTTCGAGCTGCGCCTGCCGGACGGAGCGGTGAACCCCTATCTGCTCCAGGCGGTGGTGATCGCCGCCGGGCTCGATGGCATCCGCACGCAGGCCGACCCCGGCCCGCATCATGACATCGACATGTATCGGGATGGCCACAGGATCACCGGCGCACCCAAGCTGCCGCTCAACCTGCTGGACGCCCTGCGCGCCTATGAGCAGGACGAAGGGCTGGTGAGCGCCATGGGGCAGGAATTCTCCGATGCCTTCGTCAAGCTGAAATCGGGCGAGTGGCAGAGCTTCTGCAACCACTTCACCAGCTGGGAGCGCGAAACCACGCTGGATGTGTGACCGAACCGCGCGGACTGTGCGCCAGCCCGCGCAAGCCATTGACACATTTGATGCTCTCCGGCATGGGGAGCCCAACGGGCCGTACCGGCTGTTCTTACCTTGCATCCGTCTGCGCCATAACACCAGCGCACATGGCCGGCGTGATGAGCCTTATTTCAGGAAAGCTGACCCATGAGCCAGTTCGTTCTCACTGTCACCTGTCCCACGCGGCGCGGTATTGTTGCGGCCATTTCCACCTATCTTGCGGCCAAGGGCTGCAATATCGTGGACAGCGCCCAGTTCGATGACATGGAAACCGACCGCTTCTTCATGCGCGTGGGTTTCAACTCCCAGGACAAGGTCGGGCTGGAGGATATTCGCGCCGGCTTTGGGGAAGTGGCCGCCCCGTTCGACATGGACTTCGCCTTCCATGACACCGCCGAGCGGATGAAGGTTGTCATCATGGTCTCGCGCTTCGGCCACTGCCTGAACGACCTGCTCTATCGCTGGAAGATCGGCGCATTGCCGATTGATATCGTCGCGGTCATCTCCAACCACTTCGATTATCAGAAGCTGGTGGTGAACCATGACATTCCCTTCCACCATATTCCCGTGACCAAGGCCAACAAGCCGGAAGCGGAGGCGCGCATCATGGACATTGTGCGCCAGACAGGCGCGGAGCTGATCGTTCTGGCGCGCTACATGCAGATTCTTTCCGATGACATGTGCCAGACCATGTCCGGGCGCATCATCAATATCCATCACTCCTTCCTGCCCAGCTTCAAGGGCGCGAACCCCTACAAGCAGGCTTACGGGCGCGGCGTGAAGCTGATTGGCGCAACTGCCCACTATGTGACCGCCGATCTGGATGAAGGGCCGATCATCGAGCAGGATGTCGCGCGCATCACCCATGCCCAGAATGCGGCGGACTATGTCTCCATCGGACGGGATGTGGAGGCGCAGGTGCTGGCGCGGGCCATTCATGCCCATATCCACCACCGCGTGTTCCTGAACAAGGACCGCACCGTGATCTTCCCCGCCAGCCCCGGCAGTTACGCCTCCGAACGACTGGGCTGAGCTTTCAGCCATTTCCCTTTCCCGCGCCCGCCCTGCACGCCACCCCGGCGCGCGGGGCATCTGGCATTGTCCTGCGCGATGACGGAAAGCCTGAAGTATATGCAAACAATCAGGGTATGGTTACGGGGCGAAACCACCCTCAAAACCATTCCCTTTACTCGATTCGGACACGCCTCTGCGCCCTAATGCGGGATATCAGGACGCCATACTGCGCGGCAGACGCATGGAAACTGCGCTCAACTGCCCCTCTTCGCCCGTTTCATGCGCACACACCCTGCCGCGCAAAAAGGCATGGTGCTGAAATATTGTCAAATTTAATTCCGCATAAGAAATATTGTTGACCCTGAAGCTCAAAATGCGGCTAGCTCTGTTCTATCGGAACGGCCGGCTTCCATCTTTCCTCCACAAGATGAGAGAGTTTCAGAAACATGAGCAAGCGTGTCGCCATTATCGGTGCAGGCCCTTCAGGACTTGCCCAATTGCGGGCCTTTCAGTCTGCGGCAAACAAAGGGGCGCAGGTTCCGGAGATCGTCTGCTTTGAAAAGCAGTCAAACTGGGGAGGATTGTGGAACTATACATGGAGAACCGGTCTGGACGAGAATGGAGAGCCGGTTCACTGTTCCATGTACCGCTATTTGTGGACCAACGGCCCGAAAGAGGGTCTTGAATTTGCCGATTACTCCTTCGAGGAGCATTTCGGCAAGCAGATTGCCTCCTATCCCCCCCGCGCTGTCATGTTCGACTATATTGAGGGGCGCGTTCTCAAGGCCGGCGTGCGCGACATGATCCGCTTTTCCACTGTGGTGCGCTATGTCGAATATGACAGGGATGCCAAAGACTTCACCGTCACCGTCCATGATCTGGCGCAGGACAGGGTGTACAAGGAGCGGTTCGATCATGTGATCGTCGCATCCGGCCACTTCTCCACCCCGAATGTTCCAGAATATGAAGGTTTTGAAAGCTTCAGCGGTCGCATCGTCCATGCCCATGACTTCCGTGACGCCCGCGAATTCGAGGGACGTGACGTTCTTCTCATGGGCTCCTCCTATTCCGCGGAGGATATTGGCTCCCAATGCTGGAAATATGGAGCCCGTTCTGTCACCACCTGCTATCGCTCGGCCCCCATGGGCTTCAACTGGCCGGACAACTGGGAGGAGAAGCCCGCCCTTGTGCGGGTCAGCGGCAAGACCGCCCATTTCGCCGATGGCTCCAGCCGGAACATAGACGCCATCATCCTGTGCACCGGCTACAAGCACCATTTCCCCTTCCTGCCGGATGACCTGCGGCTGAAGACGGCCAACCGGCTGGCAACGGCGGATCTCTACAAGGGGGTCGTCTGGGTTCACAATCCGGCGCTCTTCTATCTGGGCATGCAGGACCAGTGGTTCACCTTCAACATGTTCGACGCCCAGGCCTGGTATGTGCGCGACATCATTCTGGGCCGCATCCAGGTGCCGCAGGACAAGCAGGTCCTGCTTGCCGACGTGGCCGAGCGCATCGCCCGCGAGGAGGCCTCGGATGACGTGAAATACGCCATCAAGTATCAGGGCGACTATGTGAAGGAACTGATCGCCGAAACCGACTATCCCAGCTTCGATGTGGATGGGGCGTGCGAGGCCTTCTACAAGTGGAAGAAGCACAAGACGGAAGATATCATGGGCTTCCGCAACAATTGCTACAAGTCCATCATCACCGGCACCATGGCCCCCATACATCACACGCCTTGGAAGGATGCGCTGGATGATTCAATGGAAGCCTATCTGACCAACTGAACATGCCGGCCACGCCCTGCGTGTCCATCATGCGGATCTGAACAGGCCATCCCGGCGCGCATCTTCGGCCGGGGGGCTTTCCATGAACCACCCATGCCGGCGGTTTCGCCTGCCCTGCCGGGCCTTCCGGGATCGTCTCCGGCAGGTGCCCGGTCCTTTCCGGGAGATGTCTATGGTGCTGCTTCCGCCGGGCCTGCTGCGTCCCGGCCCGCCCCGCCCCACTTTCGCGCGCCGGGCCGCGGCCTTTTCCCTTGCCCCCGCACAGGAGCGCTACACTGTGCCCGGCGCCGGGGCCATATCGCTCCAGATTCATGCGGGCGATCAGATTGAAATCATCAATGACGAGGGTGGCCAGCGGGCGGAAATCCTGGGCGCGCATCTGGATGGCCGCCTTGACCCCGCTTTGCTGGGCATGGTGGCTGATAGCCCGGCAGATGGCCTGCGCACCCTGCTCGCCTCCGGCAATGCCAGCCTGAAGCGGCTGGCAGACAGCCTTGCGGCCCGGCACATTGCCCTGCACGGTGCGCGCGCCCTCTCGGCCTTTGGCGAAACATCCCGCCCCGGTGACACGGCCCGCCTCACCGCACAGGGGGAAGGCTGGCTCATCATCGCCGCCCCCGGCGGGCCGATGGACCCCGAGCGGCAGAATACCGCCACCCCCCTCACCGTGCGCATCACCCGCGCCAAAGCCCGCCCTGCCGGCAGCTTTGCCCTGCCTGATCCCCTGGCGGATCCGCTGCAGGATATCCGCATCCACAGCCGCACCGCCGGAGCCTATCTGGTGAAGGCCGGGGACTATATCCAGATCATTGATGTCGATGGCCGCCAGTGCACGGATTTCCAGTGTTTTGACGCCCGCAAGGTGGATCACGGCATCTTCCACCCGCTGGATGTCACCACCACCCGCACCATTCAGGGCCATGCCTACCCCATGCCCGGCCTGCATGCGAAATATTTCGACCATGATTATACAGCTCTGGTGGAGGTGGTGCAGGATACATGCGGGCGGCATGATGCCTTCGCCCTTGCCTGCCACCCCAAATATTATGACGACATTGGCTATCCCGGCCATATCAACTGCTCTGACAACTTCAACATGGCGATTGCACCCCATGGCATTCCCGCCCGGAAGGGGTGGATGGCGGCCAACTTCTTCTTCAATACCGGCATTGATGCCCATGGGGTGATGTATGCCGATGAGCCATGGTCGCGTCCGGGGGATTATGTGCTGCTGCGGGCGCTGACAGATCTCGTCTGCGTCTCTTCCGCCTGCCCGGATGACACCTCGGCCGCAAATGGCTGGAATCCCACAGATATTCATGTGCGCACCTATGCGGGGCAAGAGCGTTTCCAGCGCGCCACCGCCTGGCGCCCTTTGCCCGATGCGGAGCCGATCATGACGCGCCAGACCGCCTTCCACGAGAAGTTCGCCGCCCTCACCCGCGATATGGTGGAATATCGCGGCTTCTGGCTGCCCAATGCCTTCCCCGCATGCGACCCGGTGGAAAGCTACTGGGCCTGCCGCGAGGGCGTGGTGGTGATGGACCTTTCCGCCCTGCGCAAGTTTGAGGTCACCGGGCCGGATTCCGAGGCGCTGATGAACTGGGTGCTCACGCGCGATGTCAGCAAGCTGGGACAGGGGCAGGTGGTCTATTCCGCCATGTGCTATCCCCATGGCGGCATGATGGATGACGGCACGCTGTTCCGCCTTGGCCCGCACAATTTCCGCTGGATTGGCGGCAGCGATGAAGGCGGTGTGTGGATGCGCGAGGAGGCTGCCCGTCTCGGGCTCAATGTCACGATCCGCTCCTCGACCGATCAGCTTCACAATCTCGCGGTGCAGGGGCCGAAATCCCGCGATCTCCTGCAGGAGATCATCTGGACGCCGCCGCATCAGCCCGCGCTCGCGGAGCTGGGCTGGTTCCGCTTCACCGTGGGGCGCATTGGCGGGGCGGATGGCGCGCCGGTGGTGGTCTCGCGCACCGGCTATACGGGCGAGCTGGGCTATGAAGTCTTCTGCCACCCCCGGGATGGGGATGTGGTGTTCGATGCGGTCTGGGCCGCCGGCCAGCCGCTGGGCTTGAGGCCCATGGGCCTGGCGGGGCTGGATCTGGTGCGTATCGAGGCCGGGCTCATTTTCGCCGGTTATGATTTTTCCGACCAGACAGACCCCTATGAGGCGGGCATCGGCTTTACCGTGCCGCTGAAATCCAAGACCGCCGATTTTGTGGGGCGCGCGGCGCTGGTGCGGCGCAAGGAGCATCCATCGCGAAAATTTGTCGGCCTGCTGGTGGAGGGGCAGGATCCGGTTGCCCATGGCGACTGTATCCGCATCGGCCGCGCACAGGTGGGCGAGATCTGTTCCGCCATGCGCACCCCGCGTGATGGCCAGCTCATCGCCCTGGCGCGGGTGGATGTCGCCCATGCCGAGCCCGGCACGGCGGTGGAGGTGGGGCGGCTGGATGGCCATATCAAGCGGATCGCGGCCACCATCGCGCCCTTTCCCTATTATGACCCGAAGAAGGAGCGCCCGCGCGCCTGAGGGCCTTGCGCCAGAAAGCCTGCATCCTGCGCACTGCCGGCCCCGCGCCGGCAGTGTCGTTTCACACCCGTTCCTCTCGCGGGGCGCGGGCATATTTGCGCCTGTAGGCGCGCGAAAAATGGCTGGCGCTGGAAAAGCCTGTCGCCATTGCCACTTCGGTGATGGGCAGATTGGTCTGGCGCAGCAGCTCCCGGGCACGGGTGAGGCGGATATTCTGGTAATAGGCCTCCGCGCCCATGCCGAGATGTTCGGCGAAAAGCCGGTCGATCTGGCGCAGGGAGATCTGCGCGGCCTGCGCCAGCTCCTCGCGGGTGGCGGGGCTTTCTATGCGGCTTTCCATCATGTCGATGATGCGCTCCAGCCTGGCATTGCGCACTCCCAGCCGCTCCGGCAGGCCAAGGCGCTGCTCCCCCTCGCCGGGGCGCACATGGGCTTGCAGGAACCAGTCTCCCACCGCCCGTGCAAGGGCAAATCCGTGTGCCTCGCCAATCACATGATGCATCATGTCCAGTGCCGCCACGCCCCCGGCGCAGGTGAGCCGGTTGCGGTCCGCCTCGAACAGGGATGAGCGCAGCTCCACACGGGTGAACTCCTCGGCGAACGCGGCCGCATGCTCCCAGTGCACCGTGGCGCGATAGCCATCCAGCACCCCGGCGCGCGCCAGCAGATAGGGCCCGGCGGAAACGCCCCCGAGCGTGAGGCCGCGCCGCGCCACCGCCCGCAGCCAGCGCCACAGGCGCGCATCATCAAACTCAGCCGGATTTCCGCCCGCGCACACGATGATGGTGTCCAGCCCCTCCACATCATCCAGCGCACCATCCACCTCCACCCGCAGGCGGTTTGAGGCCACAACCGGCGCGCCATCCAGCGAGAGGAGGCGCCAGCCATAAAGCTCTTCTCCGGCAAGGATATTGGCCGCGCGCAGAGGCTCCAGCGCGGATGAGCAGGACATCATCGCAAAGCCGGGCAACAGGACGAAACCGATCCGGGAAACTTTCTGCATCATGTCTCTGAGGATCATGCAAACGTCGCTCAAGGGCAAGAGTGCGCCTGAAATTCCATCATGCTCAAAACAACGCCGGTCAGCCGGCATGGTCCTTCAGGCAGGGCGCATGCGCCCGGTTCAGACGACACAGCCGGCAGGAACTGCCGCCTGTCAGCAAGGCAAATGGCTTCCCATGCGCTACAACTTTCTCTCCCTCGCCGCCCATGCCCTCACCGGCCACCGCACATGGAAGCCGGCCTGGCGCGATGCCGCACCCAAGGCCGCCTATGATGTCATCATCATTGGTGGCGGCGGTCACGGCCTGGCCACGGCCTATTATCTGGCCAGAAACCACGGCATCACTAATGTCGCAGTGATAGAAAAGGGCTGGATCGGCTCCGGCAATGCCGGGCGCAACACCACCATCATCCGCTCCAACTACATGCTTCCGGGCAATTCCGCCTTCTATGAACTCTCCATGAAACTGTGGGAGGGCATGGAGCAGGACCTCAATTACAACACCATGGTCTCCCAGCGCGGCGTGCTGAACCTCATCCACTCCGATGCCCAGCGCGATGCCTTCGTGCGGCGTGGCAACGCCATGCGCCTTGAAGGTATCGATGCGGAGCTGCTCTCGCTCGATCAGGTGAGGCAGATGGTCCCCTTCCTCGCCTTCGACAATGCCCGCTTTCCCATCAGGGGCGGCCTCATCCAGCGACGCGGCGGCACGGCGCGCCATGATGCCGTGGTGTGGGGCTATGCCCGCGCGGCGGACCGGCGCGGGGTGGATATCATCCAGAATTGCGAGGTCACCGGCTTCCGGCGCGATGCGACAGGCGCCATCACCGGGGTGGAGACCACGCGCGGCGCCATCCGCGCCGGCAAGGTGGGCATGGCGGTGGCCGGCAATTCCTCACGCGTCGCCGCCATGGCGGATCTGCGCCTGCCGATCGAGAGCTATGTGCTGCAAGCCTTCGTGACAGAAGCCATCAAGCCGCTTCTGGATACGGTGGTCACCTTCGGGGCGGGGCATTTCTATGTCTCGCAATCCGACAAGGGCGGCCTTGTGTTCGGTGGCGATATTGACGGCTACAATTCCTATGCCCAGCGCGGCAACCTGCCAACGGTGGAGGATGTGTGCGAGGGCGGCATGGCCCTCATGCCCGCCATCGGCCGCGTGCGCATCCTGCGCTCATGGGGCGGCATCATGGACATGACCATGGATGGCTCGCCCATCATCGACCGTTCACCCGTCGAGGGTCTCTATATGAATGCCGGCTGGTGCTATGGCGGCTTCAAGGCCACGCCGGCTTCCGGCCATTGCTTCGCCCATCTGATCGCCACCGGGCAGCCCGCACCGGAGGCCGCCGCCTACCGGCTCGACCGCTTCGCCCGCGGGGCGATGATTGATGAAAAGGCGCAGGGCGCCCAGCCCAACCTGCACTGAACTCCAGATGACGAGAGATCATCATGCGCATTCCATGCCCCTATTGCGGATCCCGTGATCTGCGTGAGTTCACCTATCAGGGCGATGCCGAGGCCACGGGCGATGCCTTCGAGCGCACCTATCTGCGCACCAATCCGTTCGGCCGCCACAAGGGCTGGTGGTACCACGACAATGGCTGCCGCTCCTGGCTGCTGGTGGAGCGCGATACCCGGACCCACGAGATCCACAGCGTTACCCTTGCCCGCAATGTTCCTGCCCGGAAGGAGGCCGTGTGATGGGCCAGACCAACCGTATCACGGGCGCGCCCGCCATCGATTACACCCGGCGCATCTCCTTCAGCTTCGACGGCCGCGCCTATGAGGGCCATGCGGGCGACACGCTGGCCTCCGCTTTGCTGGCCAACGGGGTGAGGCTGGTGGGCCGCTCCTTCAAGTATCACCGCCCGCGCGGCATCCTCACGGCCGGTTCCGAGGAGCCGAACGCTCTGGTGGAACTGCGCGAGGGCGCGCGGCGCGAGCCCAACTGCAAGGCCACCACGGTTGAGCTGTATGAGGGCCTGCTCGCCCGCAGCCAGAACCGCTGGCCAAGCCTTGAACATGATGTGGGGGCCATAAACGGCCTGTTCTCGCCCGTATTCGTCGCGGGCTTCTACTACAAGACCTTCAAATGGCCCTCCGCCTTCTGGGAAAAGATATATGAACCCGCGATCCGCCGGGCGGCCGGCCTTGGGCGCTCTGCCGGCCTGCCTGACCCGGATTCCTATGAAAAGGCTTTTGCCTTCTGCGATGTGCTGGTCATCGGCTCCGGCCCGGCAGGGCTGGCGGCGGCGCTGGCGGCCGGGCGGGCCGGCGCGCGGGTGATCCTGTGCGATGAGGATTTTCGCCTGGGCGGCCGTCTGCTGGCGGAAAAGGATACGGAGATAGACGGGCACAGCGCCCGCCACTGGCACAGCGCCGCCCTCGATGAACTCGCCAGCCTGCCGCATGTGACGCTGATGCCGCGCACCGCCATCTTTGGCGTGTATGACAGCGGCACCTATGGCGCGATCGAGAAGGTGGCCGACCATCTGCCCCACCCTGCCGCCCACCAGCCGCGCCAGCGCCTGTGGCAGATCGTGGCCCGCCGCTCCATTCTGGCCACCGGCGCGCTGGAGCGGCCGCTGGTGTTCAACGGCAATGACAGGCCGGGCGTGATGATGGCCGGCGCCATGCGCGCCTATGCCCACCGCTTTGGCGTTCTGGCCGGACGGGAGCTGGTGGTTTTCACCAATAATGACAATGGCTGGCGCACCGCCCTCGATCTGGCGGCGGCAGGGGCACATGTCCCTGCCCTGATTGATGCGCGCGATGATGTGGATGCCGGCCTCACCGCGCGCGGCAAGGCGGCGGGGCTGCATGTCATCACGGGCGGGCAGGTCATCGCCACCCATGGCGGCAAGGCCCTGCGCGAGGTGACCTTCACCGATGCCTCAGGCCGGAAGCAGAGCGTGCGGGCGGATGGGCTGGCCATGTCTGGCGGGTTCAATCCCCTTCTGGCGCTCTCCACCCATACGGGCGCACGACCGGTGTGGAACGAGGCGCTGGCAACCTTTCTTCCCGGCGGCCTGCCCAGCGGCATGGTGGCTGTCGGCGCGGCGGGGGGGGCTTTCGGCCTTGGCGCGGCCCTGAAGGGCGGCCATGCGGCCGGGCTTGAGGCCGCGGCGGATGCCGGCCACCATGGCGCACCGGGCCCGGCCCCTCAGGCGGCGGATGAGGTCTATGGTGTCTCGCCTGTCTGGCCCGTGGACGGCGCCCGGAAGGCTTTTGTCGATTTCCAGCATGATGTGACGGCGGCAGACATCACCCTTGCCCATCGCGAGGGCTATCGCTCGGTGGAACTGCTCAAGCGCTACACCACGCTGGGCATGGCGACCGATCAGGGCAAGCTCTCCAATATCAATGGCCAGGCCATCATGGCCGCGCTTGCGGGCAAGCCCATGGAGCAGGTGGGCACAACGGTGGCGCGCGCGCCTTCCGTGCCCGTGGCCATCGGCGCGTTTGCCGGCCATGCGCGCGGCATGGAATTCAAGCCCACCCGGCTGATCTCCGGCCATGCCCATGCGCGGGAACTGAACGCCACCTTCATCGAAACCGGCCAGTGGCTGCGCCCGCAATGGTATGCCCGCCCGGGAGAAACCGAATGGCGCGATACGGTGAACCGGGAGGTGCTCACCACCCGCACGGCGGCCGGCATCTGCGATGTCTCCACGCTGGGCAAGATCGATGTGCAGGGGCCGGATGCAGCGGAATTCCTCAACCGCATCTATATCAATGCCTTCGCCAAGCTGCCCGTGGGCAAGGCGCGTTACGGGGTGATGCTGCGCGAGGATGGCTTCATCCTCGATGACGGCACGGTGGCGCGGTTCGGCGAGGAGCAGTTCGTGGTCTCCACCACCACCGCCAATGCCGGGCGCATCATGAAGCATCTGAACTTTTGCGCGCAGGTGCTGTGGCCGGAGCTGGATGTGCAGATCGCCTCGATCTCCGAAGCCTGGGCGCAATATGCGGTGGCGGGCCCCCGCTCGCGCGAGCTGTTGCAGAAGCTGCTGGGCGAAACGTTCGATCTTTCAAACACCGCCTTCCCCTTCATGGGCGTGGCGGAATTTGAGTGGGCCGGCGTGCCGGTGCGCCTGTTCCGCATCTCCTTCTCCGGCGAGCTAGCCTATGAGATCGCGGTGCCGGCCCATTATGGCGAGGCCCTCGCGCGCGCCCTTGAGGCGGCTGGACAACCACTGGGCGCCTGCTTCTACGGCACCGAGGCGCTGGGCGTCATGCGCATCGAGAAGGGCCATGTGGGCGGGCCGGAAATGGTGGGCACCACGGCGGAGGATGTCGGCCTCGGGCGCATGATGTCCCCGAAAAAGGACTTCGTGGGCAAGGCGCTGGCCTATCGCGAGGCGATGGTGGACCCGAACCGCCAGCGGCTTGTGGGCCTGCGCCCGGTGGAGGCCGGAAAGCCTCTCGCGGGCGGGGCGCATCTGCTGGAAAAGGGCGCCGCCCCCACCACCGCGAATGATCAGGGCTATGTCACCTCCATCACCTGGTCTCCCAACCTGAAAAGCTGGCTGGGGCTGGCGCTGGTGAAACGCGGGCCGGAGCGCATCGGCGAGCGGATGCGGGTGGTCGATCTTCTGCGCAATACAGAGGTGGAAGTGGAGCTGTGCTCCCCCGTCTTCCTCGATCCTGAAGGGAGCAGGCTCCATGGCTGAGCATATCATCACCCCTCTCGCCCCCATCTCCGCCTTTGCCGGCCCCATCAGCCAGACCCGTTTTTCCGAAAGCGGAGAGGTGGTCATCCGCGAGCGCACCGGGCTGGGCATGGCCACCCTCACGGTGCGCCGGGGCCGGCATGAGGCGCTGAAAGCCGCGCTCGCCACCCATTACGGGCTGGAGCTGCGCGCGGGGGCGAAAGTCTCGCGCGGCAACGGGCTTGTGCTGGTGGGCACCGGGCCGGACAGCTGGCTGGCGATACAGGAGGGCGGCGGCTGGGCTTTTGCGAAAGGGCTGGCGGCGCATCTCTCCGGCCTTGCCGCGGTGGCGGACCAGTCTTCCGGCTATGGCGTGGTGCGCCTGTCCGGCCCCGCCGCCCGGCGCGTGCTGGCCAAGGGTGTGCCGGTGGACCTGCACCCCGCGGCTTTCGGCCCGGATGATGCGGCGGTGACGCTGGCATCCCATATCGGCATCATCCTCTGGCAGGACGCGGACGACAGGCCGCACGAGGCGCCGGCCTATGACATTGCGGTGTTCCGCTCCTTTGCCGGCAGCTTCTGGCACTGGCTGTCGGAAAGCGCCGCCGAGTTCGGCCTGCGAAAAGCGGGCTGAAGCCTCCCCCTCCTGCCTGATGACATGCCGGCGCGGCGTGCGCGCCGCCGGCGCATCTTCCCCCTGCCCTGCCGGACGGGAGATGCCTCCGCCAGACGGCATCCCGCACGAACCAGGGCGGGATGCCCGCCGCGCCCCTCCCCATCCACGGGCCTGAGCCACCCGCGCGATGTGCAGGACGCACCGGCCCTCTTTCTCCACACATGTCACAGATTCAGGACGAGGCCATTCATGACCACCCCCAGCAGCACGACGATCATTGACGGCAAGGCCGCAGCCGCCGCCCTGCGCGCGGATGTCGCCAAGGGCGCCATCTCCTTTACCGGAAAACAGGGCCGCCGCCCCGGCCTCGCCGTCATTCTGGTGGGCAATGACCCGGCCAGCGAGGTCTATGTCGGCTCAAAGGTGCGCCTCACCCGCGAGGCGGAGATGAAGAGTTTCGAATACCGCCTGCCCGCCGATACGCCGGAGGCGGAGCTGCTCGCGCTCGTGCGCAGGCTGAATGCGGATGATCTGGTGGATGGCATTCTGGTGCAGCTGCCCCTGCCGCGCCATATCGATTCCGGCAAGGTCATCCTCGCCATCGATCCGGCCAAGGATGTCGATGGCCTGCACCCGGAAAATGCCGGCCGCCTCATGGCTGGCCTGCCCGGCCTTGTTCCCTGCACGCCGCTCGGCTCCATGCTGCTGATCGAGAGCGTGCGGAAGGACATTGCCGGCCTGAATGCGGTGGTGATCGGCCGTTCGGTTCTGGTGGGCAAGCCCATCGCACAGATGCTTCTGGCGGCCAATGCCACCGTCACCATGGCCCATTCACGCACACAGGACCTGCCGGCAGTGTGCCGCGGCGCCGATATTCTGGTTGCCGCCGTGGGCGTTCCCGAACTGGTGAGGGGGGACTGGGTGAAGCCCGGCGCGATCGTTATCGATGTCGGCATCAACCGCCTGCCCCCGGCTGAAGGGGCGGGCAAGGGGCGGCTGGTTGGCGATGTCGCCTATGAGGAAGCCCGGGCCGTGGCCGGGGCCATCACCCCGGTGCCCGGTGGCGTGGGGCCGATGACCATTGCCTGCCTGCTGCAAAACACGCTCACCGCCGCCCGCCGCCGGATGGGCGAGCCGGCCTGAGACACGATCTGCCCGGGCCGGCGGTCGGGGCGGGGTCAGCCGGAGCGGAACATCCTGCCCGCCTGCTCCCGCGTGGCCCGGCTTTGGCAGGGCGCGACACTGGCTTGCATGGGCCGGCCCCGGATGGGAGGCCGGCCCATGCCTGTTCCCGTCAGCTCTCCTGTTCAGCCCTATTGGGGGGCGGGAGGCTTGATCTCTCCCGGCACTTCGGAATCACGCCGGCCATGGGGGCGGGCCATATATTCGCTGGAGCGCATCTCGGTGAGACGGGAGACGGTGCGCGCGAACTCGAACGCCTCCGTGCCATCAGCCCCCACATACAGCTCTTCCGGCATGGCGGCGGCGGAAGCGATGAGCTTCACATTGGCATCATAGAGTGTGTCGATGAGCGAGATGAAGCGCTTGGCCTCATTGCGCTGCCCCGGGGTCAGCACGGGAATGTGCTCCACCACCACGGTGTGGAACTGGCGGGCAATGGCCAGATAGTCCGGGTTCGGCCCCAGCGGCTTCTCGCACAGGTCGGAGAAGGTGAAGCGCGCCGCGCCATGGCCCATTTGCGGAATGGTGAGGGTGCGCCCCTTCAGTTGCAGCGCCCCGGGGGTGCTGCCCAGCTTGCCGACAATGCTGCTCCATGCCGCATTCACCGCCGCATCGGCCTCAGGCCCGAGCGGGGTGTGCCAGACATGGACCCCCTCCAGCTTCTCCATCCGGTAATCGGTGGGAGAATCAAGGTTGAGCACCTTCATCCGTTTGGTGATCTCACCGATGAAGGGCAGGAAGAGTGCGCGGTTCAGCCCGTTGAGATACAGATTCTTCGGGGCGACATTGGAGGTGGCCACCACCACCACCCCATCAGCGAACAGCTTCTCGAACAGGCGGCCGAGGATCATGGCGTCGGCAATATCGGTCACAGAGAATTCGTCGAAGCACAGCACCCGGGCCTCGCTCGCCAGCTCCGCCCCCACCACCGCGATGGGATCGGCATTCTTGCGGGGATTGGTCTTCTGCGCCTCGCGTTCCTTGTAGATGCGCTCGTGCACATCGCCCATGAAGGCATGGAAATGCGCGCGGCGCTTGGATTTGGGGGGCAGCGCCTCGAAGAAGAGGTCCATCAGCATGGATTTGCCGCGGCCCACCTCGCCATAGATATAGAGCCCCTGCGGGGTGCTCACTTGCGGTGTCTTGCGCTGGAACAGCCAGCCGAGCGCGGATGACTTGTGCGCCATCACATGCTGGCGCAGCTCCAGTTCCAGCCGGGCGAACTCCCGGACCACGGCGGCCTGGGCGGCATCCTGGTTGATGTCTCCCGACGCCAGCCGCGCCGCATAGAGTTCGCTCACCCGCGCCGTTTTCTCGTTCGGCATCTGCTTCCCCTGCCCCGCGTTCCGGGCGCGGCCAAGGTGCGGCGCGTCCCTCTCGTCAGGCCCCGGCTTAGAGCATCTGCCGCCAAGTTTGAAGCCATGGGGTGCAACTCTGGGCCAGAACACCCTTCCCGGCCGGTCCTGCCGTTCCGGAACGGGAATGCCGGAGAACAGACGCGGCGTGATCAACATATTGCCACTAACCCCTGCAACACACGCCGCGCCGAGGATGCAACGCACCCGAAAGCCGCTTTTCCACCCCGTTTTCGCTGCCTGTTCACCTCTCTGCCCGATGATGGCCCGCGTCACTCTGGACATGCCCCGCCCGGCATGACATCAGGCAGTGACGACGCCGGAGATCTGCCCGACGCCATGCCCCTGCACCCGCCACAGTTCATGTCCCGAAGGCGCCCCCTCATGGAGCGTCTGGCGCAATGGCGTGCCCATCACGACCCCGGTGCGATCGATACCACCCGCGCCTTGCATCTGGCCCTGTGCTTCACCATGGTGATCTTCATCGGCTATGGCACGGCGCTGAGCTTCGGCCTGCCGGCCGGCATGTACACCACCTTTCCGCTGATGGCGGGTGCGGGTGCGCTGTCCATGATCTCCTTCACCCCCGCCGCCAGCCGTCTGGCGGAAGCGCAGAACATGCTGCGCGTGTTCAGCCTGTGCGCCATGTTTCTGGCGCTGATGGTGCTGGTGGGGCCGGGAGACGGGGCAACCAATGCACTGATCCAGAAACTGCTGCTCATTCCCCTTCTGGCCTGCGCCCTGTTTCTGCGCAGCTGGGGCATGCCGGGGCAGCGGCTGGGCATGGCTGTCACCGTCATCGCCACTGTCGGCACGGTGCTCAGCCCGGGGCATGAGGAGGCCGCATGGCTGCTGGCGGCCTATTGCCAGGGCGCGTTCATTGCCGCTCTGGTGCGCCTTTCGCCCTGGCGTCCCTCGGCTGTGGCCTCCTATGTGCGCACGACCCATGACATGGAAGCCGCCGTCGCCGCCTATCTGCGCAGCATGTCGGAGGCGGTGCGCGAGGGCCTGCCCTTTTCCGAAGAGGATGCCGAGCCGCTGGAGGCCCTGCGCGGGCGGGTATGGGCGGCCCTTGCCAATGCCAATGCCGAGGCCCCCGAGGCCATGGAGGAGTTCGAGGCGCTGCGCGCCAAGCTGTATCGCCTGCGGGTGGGGGTGGAGCTTCTGGCCAGCTGCATTCCCGATACCCCGCCGGCACAGCCGGACGATGCTGTGGACTGGAGACGCCCCTTCGCCTCGGCGGCCGATTATCTGGCCCGCCGCCTTGAGGCGATGAACATCCATGATGTGCAGGGGCAGGAGCGCTTCATCCGCGCGATTGGCCTGCTGCGCGCCTGCGCCTTCTCACCCGCCTTGCCGGCGGAGGCCCGCTTTGCCCTGCTGCGCGCGCTGACGGCATTCGAGCGCCTGCTGCATCTGGTGGATACCATAGCCGAGACCGAGAACAAGCCCTTTCCCATCCGCCGCCTGCATCATGGACAGGGCCCCAATACATGGCCCGCCCGCATTCCCATCATGGTGGAGGATGCCCGGGGCCGGCGCGTGCTGTCCAACCCCATGAAGGTGGCGGTTCAGGGCTTTCTGGCCACCGGCCTCACCACCGGCCTGGATGTCCTCATCGGCCTCGACCATGCCTATTGGGCGACGATGACCGTCATCTTCGTGCTCGGCAACAGTCTGGGCGAAACCTATATGCGGGTGCGCTACCGCACGCTCGGCACCATTATCGGCGTGCTACTGGGCATGGGCGTGTTTCTCACACTGGGCGAGCACATGCTGTTCATCGCCTGCGCCTGCATGGCCGCACAGGTCATCGCCCTCATCACCCAGAAGGACCGCTACGATGTGTCCTCGGCCGCGGTCGGCTTTTCGGTGGTGCTGGGGCTGCATCTCATCAGCGGGCTGGGCACGGACGGCATGCTCGCCCGCATCTATGAAACCGCCATTGGCGCGGTGACGGCGCTGACCGTCTCCTTCCTCGTCCTGCCCGTCTATCTGACCGACCAGCTCCGCCCGCAGCTGCATGACATTCTCAAGCGCTGCCACAATGTGCTGGCGACATGGTGGCCCCATTACGGACCGACAAAGAGCATCTCGCCCCTGGCGCAGACCGTGCAGGAATTCGGCGAGCGCCTGCCCAATCTGGGCGCCGAGCACATTTTCGGCCATTCGGCGGGTGATGCGGCCAACCTCATCTCCACGCTGGATGTGGTGCTCACCTATCTCGCTTTGCTGGAAGATACGGCGACCCGGCTTGAGCACACCCATGTGAATGAGCAGGTACTTCCGGTGGTGGAGGCGGCCCGCTCCCGCACGCTCACGGCCTTCGAGCTGGCCTATGCCGCGGCCGGCAATCAGGGCCGTGCGGAAACGGCGGATGCCGGCGCGGCTGCGGCAGCCCCGGCGCTGGATGCGGCGATCTCCACCGCCCTGAGCATGGCCGATGACCCCGAGGTGCAGGGTACACTGCCACTGGTGGCGGATTATCTGGCCTATTCGGACAGTCTTCTGCGCCCGCTGCGGGAACTGCGCTCCAGCATACAGGACCAGTCTCCCTGGTGGCGCGAGCATGCCATCTCGGCAGACCGCCCACCCCATTCCTGAGATCATCGCGGCGAAAGTGGTTCAGGAGAGCCGCCTCGCCTGTCCCAAGGGCAGACAGGCCGGCACAGGCAAAGAGGGAAAGAGCCCCCCCATACGCCAATGGGTGCGATGAAGGTCATCCGCTGTGAATGCACAGGAACAGGCAGGCGCAGACCATCCTCCGCACTGCACCCGGCCTTGCACCGGCCAGCCCCGCAGGGTGGCATGTCGGGGTGGATGGGCCCGGCATCCATGGCTGTGCGTCATGCGGCACGCGCGCCGCCGGATAAGCGGGTCTCTGGCATGTCCGCACTGGAAATCCCGCCCCGCCGATTGCGGGGCAGAGCTCTTCCGGCGCCTCACATGGTTTCAGACGGCCGGCCTCACCCGGCGCTGAGCGGCCTGAAATGCTTGGAGAGTTTCAGCCCCTGCCCCTGATAGTTGGACTTCAGGTCCGCCCCATACAGAGCCTCGGGACGGCTGGCCATGCGCTCATAGACAAGGCGGCCCACGGTCTGCCCATGCTCGAGGATGAACGGCACCTCGCGCGAGCGTACTTCCAGCACCGCGCGCGCGCCCAGCCCGCCGGCCCCCGCATGGCCAAAGCCGGGATCGAAGAAGCCGGCATAATGCACCCGGAATTCCCCCACCAGCGGATCGAAGGGGACCATTTCGGCGGCATAGTCCGGCGGCACATGTACGCTCTCGCGCGAGGCGAGGATATAGAAGGCGTCCGGGTCCAGCACCAGCTGCCCCTTGCTGCCGGGGCGCACATGGATGGGCTCCCAGAAATCCTCGATCGCCAGCGCGCCGGAGACATCCACATCCACCACGCCGCTATGGCGCTTGGCTCGAAAGCCCTGAAGCCCGCCCCAGGCATCGCCGGCCAGATCCACGCCCAGTGCGATACCGCCCGCCGCGACATCCGGCGGGTCCATGTCCACCAGCCGCTCGGCGGCCTGCAGGCTCAGCAGCTCCAGATCATTCAGCCGGGCCACGCCGCGCCGGAACCGGATCTGCGACAGGCGCGAGCCGGTGCGCACCAGAATGGGGAAGGTGCGCGGGGAGATTTCCAGATAGAGCGGGCCCTTGTAACCTGCCGGAATCGTATCGAAGGAACGTCCGCCATCGGTGATGACGCGCACGAACACATCCAGCCGCCCGGTGGAGCTTTTCGGGTTGGTGGAGGCCGCAAGATCAGCCGGCAGCCTGAGATGCTCGAACAGTTCCACCAGATAGACGCATCCGGTTTCCAGCACCGCGCCGCCGGTGAGATCGAGCTTGTGCAGCACCAGATCATCCAGACGTGCCTTGACCGGGACACCCTCGCCGGGCAGGAAGCTGGCCCGGATCCGCCAGGCCGTGCGGCCAAGGCGAAGGTCGAGGCTGGCGGGCTGGATCTGGTCGGCATCGAAAAGGCGCCGGCAGGTGATCGCGCCATCAGCCTTCAGGGCTGCAATCGCCTCCGCCGGCAGAATGCCTGGCCTGGAAAATTCCGCCACTCGCGTTCCCATCAGCGCATCCCTTTTGCCGTTATCCCGGTCCCGCTGTTCGTTTTACCGAACGAAATCCTTGACGCCGCCGGAATGGCGGACTTATCTGACCCCGCTCAAGATGGATCGGTGCCTGAAGGCACTCCATCCCGTCTATATTCGAGAGTGCAAGGCCGGAACAGGCAAGTCAGACCAAGTATCTGCCCTGATAGGGGTAAATTCTTTGTATCACTGGCGCCATCCTGGTCCGGCTTCTGGAGGCACATATGTCATCGGCATCCAAGACTCCCTCATTCGTGCCGGCAGATCCTGCGACACTCCATCCCGAAACGCGCCTCGTGCATGGCGGCACGCTGCGTTCCGGCTTTGGCGAAACCTCCGAGGCCCTGTTTCTCACGCAGGGCTTTGTTTATGAGAGCGCGCAATCCTGCGAGGCGCGCTTCAAGAATGAAGAGCCCGGTTTCGTCTATTCGCGCTACGCCAACCCCACCACCGAAATGTTCGAGCAGCGCATGGCCCTGCTGGAAGGGGCGGAAGCCGCGCGCGCCACCGCCTCCGGCATGGCCGCCGTGCAGGCCGCGCTCATCTGCCAGCTCAAGGCGGGAGACCATGTGCTGGCCGCCCATGCCCTGTTCGGCTCCAGCCGCTGGATTCTGGATGAATTCCTGCCGCGCTTCGGCGTGGATGTGACGCTGGTGAACGGCACCGACATCGAGGCCTGGCGCAAGGGCATCCGCCCCAATACCAGGGCCGTGCTGCTGGAGAGCCCCACCAACCCCACGCTCGACATCATCGACATCGGGGCCGTGGCGGAGATTGCCCGTGGGGTGGGCGCCACCGTGATTGTCGACAATGTGTTCGCCACCCCGCTGCTCCAGCATCCGCTGAAGCTGGGCGCGGATGTGGTGGTCTATTCCACCACCAAGCATGTGGATGGGCAGGGCCGCTGTCTTGGCGGCATCATCCTCACCTCCCGCGCCTTCATGGATGAGCATCTGCAGACCTATCTGAGGCAGACCGGTCCCTCCATCTCCCCCTTCAATGCCTGGGTGCAGCTCAAGGGGCTGGAGACACTGGGCCTGCGGGTGGACCGCATGCAGGCCAGCGCGGCCCGCATTGCCGATACGCTGGCGGCCAACCCAAAGGTTGCCCGCGCGCTCTATCCCTTCCGGGACGATCATCCGCAGGTGGAACTGGCCCGGCGGCAGATGTCCGGTGGCGGCACGCTGGTGACCTTCTCGGTGAAGGGGGGCAAGGAGGCGGCCTTCCGCTTCATGAATGCCCTGCGCGTCATCCGCATTTCCAACAATCTGGGCGATGCGAAAAGCCTCATCACCCATCCGGCCACCACCACCCACCAGCGTTTCACCCCGGAAGCGCGGGCGGAAATGGGCATTGATGATGGCCTGCTGCGCCTCTCCGTGGGGCTGGAGCATCCCGATGACCTGATCGCCGATCTGGAACAGGCGCTGACGCACGCCTGATCCCGCCGGGGGAACGCGCCGGCAGGCGGGGCGGCACGGCAAGATGTGCGCTCCTGCCTGCCCTGCGGCAGATGCGCGCCGGGATGGCTCCATCCCGGCGGCTCATGGCTTGCAGCGGCCTGTTTTGCAGCGGCCTGCCTTGCTCTTGCCCGCTGCATATGGGAGAGGCAGAAACCGCCAGCCCACAGCAAGAAGGGTGCGGGCCTTGCGCGCCGCACCCCGGACGAGACAGCATGACCCGAGCCGAGAGCCTCCAGCCCGCGCCCTTCGCGGATATGACCCCCGCATTGCGCGCCGCCGCTCCCGGCCTGCGCGGCTCTCTCACCGCCAATGCCCCCCTCGCCCCCTTCACATGGTTCCGCGTGGGCGGCCCGGCACAGGCCCTGTTCATTCCGGCCGATGAGGAAGACCTCGCCCTGCTGCTCTCCTGCCTGCCCGCGGATGTGCCGGTGACGGTGATCGGCCTCGGCTCCAATCTCATCGTGCGGGATGGCGGCGTGCCCGGTCTGGTGATTCGTCTGGGCAAGGGCTTCAACGAGATCGTGGTGGAAGGCGACACCATCACCGCCGGCGCGGGCGTTCCCGATGTGAAGGTTGCCCGGGCGGCGGGCGATGCAGCCCTTGCCGGCTTTTCCTTCCTGCGCGGCATTCCCGGCGCCATTGGCGGGGCGCTGCGCATGAATGGCGGCGCCTATGGCGGAGAGACGAAAGACGTGCTGGTGCGCGCCGACGCGATCTCCCGCACCGGTGAGAAACTCAGCTTTTCCAATGCGCAGATGGGCTTTTCCTATCGCCATTGCGATGTGCCGGATGATGTGATCTTCACCCGCGCCATCTTCAGGGGCACACCGGGCGACCCGGAACGGATCGCCGCCGCGATGAACCGCATCACCGAAAGCCGCGAGGCGACACAGCCCATCAAGAGCCGCACCGGCGGCTCCACCTTCCGCAATCCGCCCGGCACCAATGCCTGGAGGCTGGTGGATGGGGCGGGCCTGCGCGGTTTCACCATGGGCGGGGCGCAGGTCTCCGAACTGCACACCAATTTCCTCGTCAATCTCGGCCATGCCACCGCTGCCGATATAGAGGGGCTGGGCGAGGAAGTGCGCCGCCGGGTAAAGGACAATTCCGGCATCGAGCTGATGTGGGAGATCAAGCGCATCGGCATTCCTCTTCCGGCCTGAGACGCAAGGCCTGTTCCGGCATCTCTTTTGCCGGAAACTGCCCCGCACGGTAGCGGGAGCAGTAGCGGGACTTCGGGCCGGCATTAGCAAAAGTGCAAGACGCACCCTTCATGGTGAAGCTGTCCGCATTGCGGGCAGGCGCATCGGCGGGCCCGGCCCATCCGGCGCATGACACATTGGCAAAATGGCATGGGTGCCCGGCCGGGGCCCATGTTCCAGTATCGGGAAGGCGCAAATGGCAAGACATGTTGCAGTGCTGATGGGCGGCTGGTCCTCTGAACGCGAGGTGTCGCTGCGCTCCGGGGCAGCCTGTGCCGATGCGCTGGAGACAGCCGGATACCGGGTGACGCGCGTGGATGTGGATCGCGATGTCGCCACCGTTCTGGCCCGCCTGAAGCCGGATGTGGCGCTCAATGTGCTGCATGGCACACCGGGCGAGGATGGCATCATCCAGGGCATCCTCGAAGTGATGCAGATCCCCTATTCCCATTCCGGCGTGCTGGCCTCGGCGCTGGCGATGGACAAGGCGCAGGCGCGCATCACGCTCGCCGCGGCCGGCGTTCCGGTGGCGCGCGGCGGCCCGGTTTCGCGCAGCGAGGCGGCGCGCGCCCATGTGATGGAGCCGCCCTATGTGCTCAAGCCCATCGCGGAGGGCTCATCGGTCGGCGTGTTCATCGTGCGCGAGGACCAGACCCATCCCCCGCAGGAGCTGAACCGGGCGGACTGGTCCTTCGGCGAGACGCTTCTTGTGGAAGAGTTCATCCCCGGACTGGAGCTGACCTGCGCCGTGATGGGCGACCAGGCCCTTGGCGTCATTGAGATCGAGGCCACCCAGCCCTTCTATGATTATGAGAGCAAATATTCGGCTGGCGGCTCTTCCCACATTCTTCCGGCCCGCATTTTACCTGACGTTTACGAGAAAGTGCGGATGTTAAGCCTAACGGCGCACCGGGCTTTGGGGTGCCGGGGGGTATCACGGTCGGATTTTCGCTATGATCCGTCCCGCACGGACGGCTCTGGCCTCATCTGTCTGGAAGTGAATACCCAACCCGGCATGACCGAAACCTCGCTGGTGCCTGATCTGGCTGCCCATGCGGGCATATCATTCGGCGAGCTTGTGACATGGATGGTGGAGGACGCTTCCCTGAAACGGTAGGGCCCCAAGGCGGGCCTTCCCGGCTGAAGATGACGCCCCAGCCCCCGCCGGGGCGGCACAAACGCCTGCCGCCCCCGCCGCGCCCCGCCAGCCGCACCGCCCTTTTGTGGCGGCGGCTGATGGTGCGGCTCTCCGCCTCCCGCCTCGGCCGGCACGGTTCCGGCATTCTCACCGCCGTGGTCATTGGCGGGTTCGTGGCGCTGGGCGTCGGGCTTGGTGACCATGTGGAGGATACCCGGACCATCGGCTTCGATTTCGCCGATGCCGCGGCCAATGCCGCCGGCTTCCAGGTGAAGGAGGTCAAGCTCTCCGGCTATAATCATGTGACCCCGGCCGAGATTTTGAAAACGGCCGGCATCAAGTCCTCCACCTCCATCCTGTTCGTGAATGCCGATGACATGCGCGCCCGGCTGGAGGATCTGCCGTGGATCCAGTCCGCCACCGTGCGCAAGCTGTTCCCGGACAGGATCGAGATCCGCATCACCGAGCGGCAGTCCTTCGCCCTGTGGCAGATCAATGGCGAAATTCACGTCATCTCGCGTGATGGCACCCCCATTGCGCCCTATTCCGATGACCCGCGCTATGTGCATCTGCCCATCGTTGTGGGTGAGGGGGCGCAGAAGCGTGTCGGCGAGATCGTCGATGCCCTCGCCCGTCTGCCCGGCCTGCGCGACCAGGTGCGCGCGGCCATTCTCGTGGCCGAGCGGCGCTGGACCCTGAAAATGACCAATGGCATCGATGTGCGCCTGCCCGAACAGGGGCTGGACGAGGCGCTGATGCAGCTCGCGGAGCTGGACCGCGACAAGCAGATTCTCACCCGTGACATCACCATCATTGACCTGCGTCTGCCCGACAGGGTCGCGGTGCGCCTTTCCGATGAGGCCGCCGCCGCCCGCGCCGAAGCGCTGAAGGCTAAGAAGAACAGGAAAGGAGGCCCCGCATGAGGTCCCGGCTCGCTCAGGGCTTTGCGCCGAAGATGCGCCCGCTCCCCCCACGCAAGAGCGGCATTGTCGGCGTTCTGGATATCGGCACTTCCAAGGTGGTGTGCGCGATCGCCCGCCTGAAGCCGCGCGGCCCATCGGATGTCCTGCGCCGGCGCACCCATTCCATCGATGTTCTCGGCATCGGCCATACCCGCGCCTATGGCATCAAGGGCGGCACGGTGGTGGATATGGCCAAGGCGGAGCTGGCCATTCGCCAGGCCGTGGACATGGCCGAGCGCGCCTCGGGCGTGCAGATCGCCTCCGTGGTGGTGGGCGTTTCGGGCGGCCGTCTGGCCTCCCAGCATTATGAGGCCAGCGTACGCCTCACCTCTCCCTCGGTTGAGGAGTCCGACATCCGCCGCGTGCTGGAAGCCGCCTCCACCTATGGTGTGGGCGACGGGCGCGCCGTGGTCCATGCCCTGCCGGTGGGCTATTCGCTGGATGGCCGCTTCGGCATTGGCGAGCCGCGCGGCATGCTGGGCCATGAGCTGGGCGCCAACATGCATGTCGTGACCGCGGATCTCACCGCGCTGAAGAATCTGGTGCTGTGCGTGGAGCGTTGCCATCTCTCCATCGAGGCGATGGTGGCGGCCCCCTATGCGGCGGCGCTCTCCTCCCTCACCGATGACGAGATGGAACTGGGCGTGACCATGATCGACATGGGCGCGGGCACCACCACCTTCTCCATCGTCGCCGGCGGGCACTGCGTCTATATGGATGGCGTGGCGCTGGGCGGCCAGCACATCACCAATGATGTGGCGCGCGGCCTGCCCGCCCGCCTGAATGATGCCGAGCGCCTGAAGGCGCTGCATGGCGCCGTTGTCGCCGTTTCGGCCGATGAGCATGACATGCTCACCGTGCCCCCCCTCTCGGGCGACCCGCGCGACCAGCCGAACATGGTGCCCAAATCCCGCCTCGTCACCATCGTGCGTCCGCGCGCGGAGGAAATCGTCGAACTGATTCGCGAACGCCTGAAGGCCTCCGGCCATGCGGGCGATGCCGGACGGCGTGTAGTGCTCACCGGCGGCGCGGCACAGTTGCAGGGATTGGCCGATCTGGTGGTGAAAGCCATCGCTCCACAGGTGAGAATTGGCCGTCCGTTAGGAGTTTCTCGTTTGCCTGAAGCGGCGCGCGGTTCGGCCTTCGCGGTCACCGCCGGCCTGCTGGTTTACCCGCAAGTCGCTGGACTTGAACACTTTGAGCCGCGTCGCCGGCAGGCGGCAGGGGCCGAGGGCCAGGGATATTTTGGGCGGGTCGGCCGCTGGTTGAAGGATAGCTTTTAGACAAGATTAACCAAATCAGCGTTATCCATTCCTACAGCCAACTTCTTCTTGAGACGCATTGAGCCGAGCGGGTTCCACGGAGCAACAGCATGACGATCAACCTTCAGATGCCCGATATTCGTGAGCTCCGCCCGCGGATTACGGTGTTCGGTGTGGGCGGTGCCGGTGGCAACGCTGTCAACAACATGATTTCCTCGGGCCTGTCCGGCGTCGAGTTTGTGGTGGCGAACACCGACGCACAGGCTCTGGCCCTGACCAAGGCCGACCGGGTTGTGCAGATGGGCGTGGCCGTGACCGAGGGTCTGGGCGCCGGCTCCCAGCCTGAAGTCGGGCGCGCTGCCGCTGAAGAGGTGATCGACGAGATCCGTGATCACCTGTCCGGTTCGCACATGGTGTTCATCACCGCCGGCATGGGCGGCGGCACCGGCACGGGCGCTGCCGCCGTGGTGGCCAAGGCCGCCCGCGAGCTGGGCATCCTCACCGTGGGCGTGGTCACCAAGCCGTTCCACTTCGAGGGCCAGCGCCGCATGCGCGTTGCCGAGCACGGCATCACCGAGCTGCAGAAGAGCGTTGACACCCTCATCGTCATTCCGAACCAGAACCTGTTCCGTGTGGCCAACGAGAAGACCACCTTCGCCGACGCCTTCGCGATGGCCGACCAGGTGCTCTATTCGGGCGTGGCCTGCATCACCGACCTGATGGTGAAGGAAGGCCTCATCAATCTCGACTTCGCCGACGTGCGCGCCGTGATGCGCGACATGGGCAAGGCGATGATGGGCACGGGCGAGGCCTCCGGCGAGAAGCGCGCCCTTCAGGCGGCTGAGGCGGCCATCGCCAACCCGCTGCTGGACGATGTGTCCATGCAGGGTTCGCGGGGCCTGCTGATCTCCATCACCGGCGGCAAGGACATGACCCTGTTCGAGGTGGACGAGGCCGCCACCCGCATCCGCGAGGAAGTGGACCCGGACGCCAACATCATTCTCGGCGCAACCTTCGACGACATGCTGGAAGGCATCATCCGCGTCTCCGTGGTGGCCACCGGCATCGACCCGGAAGTCATCCCCGACCAGATGCAGCCGGCCACCGACCTGCAGGGCCGCAAGATGTCGAACGCCGGCCGCATGGCGGTGGAAGGCGCGCGCGAAGCCCAGATCCGTGCCGCGGTGGACAGCATCTCGGCCGAGGACCTCATCGGTCTTGACGATTTCGCCCCCGTGGCCCAGCAGCCGGCCCACGCCGCCTATGCCCCCACGCCCACCTATGCCCCGCCCGCAGCGGAGCATCACCACCAGGCCGTGGCCATTGACGATGTGACCATCCGCGCCGCCGCGCCCAAGCCCTCCTTCTATTCCGAGCCGGAGCAGCCCGCTGCCCCCGCCCCGATTGCCGAGGAAGACGAGTTCGCGCCCTATATTCCCCCGCAGAGCCAGCGTCCGCGCACCCCGCGCATGCCGCGTGTGGATGAGCTGCCGCTGCCGGCCCAGAACCAGATCCGCGCCCAGCGTGGCGAGCCCCCGGTTCCCCAGCCGCAGCCGGACAAGAAGCGCATGACCCTTCTCCAGCGTCTGGCCAATGTCGGCCGCCGCGAGGAAGAGCCCGCGCCGGAGCCCGTGCATCGCGAGCAGCCCTCCATGCGTGCCCCCGAGGCGCACGACCAGGGTTACCGCGCCGATGCCCGCCCCACCCTTGGCCGGCCCGACGCCCACGCCGAATATGGCAAGCGCCCCCAGGGCCGCCCCATGTCCGAGGTGCCCTCCCGTCCCGCACCGCAGCGTCACGATGAGGATGACCAGCTCGAGATCCCGGCTTTCCTGCGTCGCCAGGCCAACTGAGGATCAAAAGGGAAAGACCGGACCGGCCACGATTCGATCTTTCCCCCCGCTCACATGCTGTGTTGCAAACTGTTCAGGGCCAGCCTCGCGCTGGCCCTAACTTTTTGTTATATATAATGAAATATGAATTTCATTTTGGTAACAGGACGTAAGCAAGCGTGATTTGGCGTGAGCCGGTCCGCAGACTAGTGTGCCCACATCTCGCAGTTGCCGCATGACGGCCGCGCCCTTTCCAGGGGCTCTGGCCAGGCGGTTCGGGAACAGGTTTTCCGGAAGGAGTGGCCGTATCAAGGCAAGCCTTCCGAAATTGGGACGACACGGATCATGCAGACGACTCTGGCACGCGAAGTGGCTCTGAAAGGCGTGGGTGTACACGCTGGCGTCGAGGCGACCATCACCTTGAAGCCTGCCGCCGCGAATACCGGTATCGTCTTTTCCCGCACCTTCGCCGACAGCGCCCCGCGCAAGGCGGCCGTCAACTGGAAGTCCGTGCAGGCAACCGATCTGGCCACCGTGCTGGGTGACCGTTCCGGCGCTCTGGTCTCCACTGTCGAGCATCTCCTCTCCGCCCTGTCCGGCCTTGGCGTGGACAATGTGCTGGTGGAGATTGATGGCCCCGAGGTTCCGATCCTCGACGGCAGCGCCGCCCGCTTTGTCGAGGCGGTGGATCAGGCCGGTCTCGCCGTCCTTGCCTCGCGTCGCAAATATATCAAGGTCCTGAAGCCCGTTCGTGTCGAGAATGGCGCCTCCTTCGGTGAGCTGCGCCCCTATGATGCCGGCTTCCGCCTTGAGGTGGAGATCGACTTCGCCCATGAGGCGATCGGCCGTCAGCGTTTCGCCGCCACTATGACGCCTTCCGTGTTCCGCCGTGAGCTTTCCGCCGCGCGCACCTTCGGCTTCCTGAGCGATGTGGAGCGTCTGCGTGCTGCCGGCTATGCCCGCGGCGCGGCGCTGGAAAACACCGTGTGCCTCGATGAGAACGGCGTGATGAACGAGGACGGCCTGCGTTATGCCGACGAGTTCGTGCGCCACAAGGCTCTGGATGCGGTGGGTGATCTGGCCCTTGCCGGCCTGCCGCTTCTCGCCCGCTACAGCTCCTATCGCGGTGGCCACAAGCTGAATGCCGCCATGGTGGCCGCGCTGCTGTCCGATCGCGCCAACTACGCGATTGTGGAAGAGGCCGCCCGCCCGGTGCGCGAGAGCGTGGGTGCGGAAATCTCCGGCACCAGCCCGGTTCCGGTGTTTGCCCCGGAGCGCTGAGCCCCGCGCACATTCTGTTCTGAACATGGAAAGCCGCAGGTGATGAGCCTGCGGCTTTTTCCGTTTGGGCGCACCATAGGCCGGCCCCCCTGTGGCCCGCCTCGGCCGCCCTTGCCCTGCGCGCTTCCGGCTGGGGCAAGCAGGTGTCTGTGCGCCCCGTGAGCTGAGAGAGCCAAGCGCCCCCCACAGCCTTGCCCACCATGGTGGCAGGGTGGCAAAACACATCCATCCCATTGTTACAAAACGGTTTTCAATCCCACATATGGCAGATGGGCAAAATACCATTTGACAGAATCTTATATAGACTATTTTTATAGATTAAATCATGTTTTGGAGAGCCCCAATGAGTTCACGCCTGCGGTTCGGTGTCTGGTCACCCGTTCACGGCCCGCGCGCAGCGTGGCAGGACCCTGAGGAGCCCTTCAACGCATCCTGGGAGCACAACAGGGATATCGTCCTTGCAGCCGAGGCCCTGGGTTATGATTCAACGCTGGTGGCGCTTCACACGGTCAATCCGTATGTGGCCGACAAGGACCAGCTTGAGGCATGGACCGCGTCTGCTGCCCTTGCCGCGCTCACCAGCCGGATCGAGATCATCACCGCGATCAAGCCCTATCTCTATCACCCGGTTGTGCTGGCGAAGATGGCGCTTCAGATCGAGAACATTTCCCGCGGCCGCTTCGGCTTCAATCTGGTGAATGCGTGGAACCGGGCGGAGTTTGAAAAGGCCGGCATTCCGTTTGGCGAGCATGATGCGCGCTATGCCTATGGCCGGGAGTGGATCGAGGTGGTCGAGCGCCTCATCCGTGGCGAGCGTGTCTCCCATCAGGGCGAGAATTTCCACATTTCAGACTATCAGCTCACCCCGAAAAGCCCTGTCCGGGACCGGCCGCGCATCTATCTGGGCGGGGAGTCCGAACCGGCCCGCGCATTGGCGGTGGATTTTGCCGACACCTTCTTCCTGAACGGGCAGCCGCTGGAAGATGTGCAGGCTTTCATCAGCGATATCCGCCGCCGCCCGCGCAAGGGTGAGCCGATTTCGTTCGGGCTGGCGGCTTTCGTCATTGCCCGCGAAACGGAGCGTGAGGCGCAGGAAAACTACCGCCATCTCGCCGCCCTTGCCGAAAAGGATGCAGGCATGCGTGCGGAGGTCGCCTCCCGCACCGACAGGAATGTCGTGATGGTCCGCAATTTCGCGAAATCTGCCCGCATTGGCAGCAATGGCGGCACGGCGGCCGGGCTGGTGGGCAGTTATGATCAGGTGGCCGAGCGGATATGGGCATTCCACAAGGCCGGAATTGATCTGTTCATGCTGCAGTTCCAGCCGCTGCATACCGAGCTTGCCCGGTTTGCCCATGAGCTTTTCCCGCGGCTCGGGCGTGAAGCGCCCGCTCCCGGCGCCGTGCAGGCCCAGCGGGCAGAGGCCCGCCCCGCTTTGCACAGCATCAACCCCTGACATGATTGCGAGCCCGTCATCGTGAGCAATACAGGCCCCTCCCTTGCCCTGCCGCTGGCGCCTTCCGCGTCGCGCAGCACCTCGCCCAAACCGGCCCGGCGCCCTGTGGCATTGACCGACCGGACCTATTTCATTCTCTCCTGGGCCGCGCCGGTTTCCATCGTCGTGCTGTGGGAACTGCTGGCGCGCAATGGCCTTGTCTCCCCCCATGTGCTGCCGGCCCCCACCCGGGTACTCGCCACGGCCTGGAAGCTGGCGGTCTCCGGCTCCCTTCTGGAGGATCTGGGCACCAGTCTGCTGCGCGCGGCCATCGGCTTTGTCATCGGGGCCAGCATCGCCTTTTCGCTGGGCATTCTGGTGGGCTTTTCCCAGCTTGCCGAGGCGCTGGTGGACCGGACCGTGCAGATGGTGCGCGCCATCCCGTTTCTCGCTTTGCTGCCGCTGGTGATCGTCTGGTTCGGCGTGGGCGAGGAGCAGAAGATTTTCCTTGTCGCCCTTGGCGTCGCCTTCCCCATCTATATCAACACGACACTCGGCATCCGCCAGGTGGACCCCAAGCTGCTGGAGCTGGGACGCGTGCAGGGCCTTTCGCACTGGCAGATGGTGCGGCGGATCATCCTGCCCGGTGCCCTGCCCTCCATTCTCACGGGTGTGCGCTTTTCCCTCGCGACCGCCTGGCTGGCGCTGGTTGTGGCGGAAACCATTGGCGCGCAGGCGGGCATCGGCTTCCTGGCCATGGATGCGCGTGAATTCCTGCGAACCGATGTGGTGGTCCTGACCATCGTCATCTATGCGCTCATCGGTGTTGCGGCAGATTCGATCGCCCGCGCCCTTGAACGCCGGATGCTGGCCTGGCACCCGAACTATAGCGGGGCGGGCCGATGACCCTGACGCCTCCTCTTTCCACCACTCCTGTGAGCCCCCCTCCTTCCGCCTTCATGCCGGCATCGGATGAAACGGTTGCGGTACGGGTGCGCGGCCTGCGCCGCGATTACGGGGCGCGCACCATCATCGACAAGCTGGATCTGGACATCAGCCGGGGAGAGTTCGTGGCTCTTCTGGGGGAGAGCGGTTGCGGCAAAACCACCTTGCTGCGCGCACTGGCCGGGCTGGACCCTGTGCAGGCCGGGCATATCGAGGCTCCGGGCCGCCCGGCCGTGGTGTTTCAGGAACATCGCCTGCTGCCATGGGAGAGCCTGTGGCGAAACGTGACACTCGGCCTGCCGGAAAAGGGCGCGCGGGAACTGGCCGCAGCGGCCCTTGGCGAGGTGGGGCTGGGAGACCGGCTGGATGACTGGCCCCGCAATCTCTCGGGCGGCCAGTCCCAGCGGGTGGCACTGGCGCGGGCGCTGGTGCAGGAACCGCGGCTCCTGCTGCTCGATGAACCCTTTGCCGCTCTGGATGCCCTGACCCGTATCCGCATGCACATTCTGGTGAAGCAGCTTGTGGCCCGCCATCAGCCCGGCGTGCTCATCGTCACCCATGATGTCGATGAGGCCATCGCATTGGCGGACCGCATTCTGGTGATGCGGCAGGGGGTGATCGCCGCCGAATACCGCTCCCCCGCCCCCGGCGAGCCGGCCGCGCGGCGCGAACAGCTTTTCACGGAACTCGGCGTGCAGGACATCCCGGCCCGGCACTGACCCTCTCTCCAGCCTTTTCCCGCGATCACCCCGGATACGAGACCTGTCATGACCTCCCGCTTCACGCCCACACGCCGTCAGTTTCTCTCCACCGCCCTTGCCGGGGCCGGGCTGGCCGGAGCGGGGCTGCTGCCCGCGCTTGCCAATGCCCCCGCGGAAGGGAAAGCCGAGGCTCCCGCAAAGGCCGGCACCCGCAATACCGATACGGTTCGCCTCACCTGGGGCTTCAATGGCCTGACCCTGATCGCCAAGGAGCGCGGGGCGTTTGAGAAAACACTGGCGGATCAGGGCATCAAGGTGGAGTGGCTCGGCCCCTTCCCCAATCATGCCCCAACCCTTCAGGCTGTCACCGGGCGCAGCGCCGATTTTGGTTTTGGCGGCTCAACCACCCCGGCTCTTGCAGCCA
This sequence comes from Haloleucobacter ellipsoideus, assembly GCF_052491725.1. Taxonomy (NCBI): domain Bacteria; kingdom Pseudomonadati; phylum Pseudomonadota; class Alphaproteobacteria; order Hyphomicrobiales; family Xanthobacteraceae; genus Haloleucobacter; species Haloleucobacter ellipsoideus. The sequence continues at coordinate 171,593 of NZ_JBQWAR010000021.1, read as the reverse complement.
TGATTGCTGGTTCCCCGCTCGTCTTCTCCCAATTCGTTCTTTATGAGCCCCGCACCACCGCGATCATCGCGCGCGATGGTTCCGGCATCGAGAAGGTGGAGGATCTGGTCGGCAAATCTGTCGCCATCAACCGTTCCGGCCTTGGCGAGTTCCTGCTGGTGGCGGCCCTTGAAAAGCATGGGGTGGACCGCGACAAGGTCAATTTCGTCTATCTCAATCCGCATGATGCCGCGCCTGCACTGGCATCCGGCAAAGTCGATGCATGGTCGATGTGGAGCCCGGGCGTGGATATTGCCCGCCAGAACTACAATGCCCGCGACATCTTTATTGAAGGTCGCGATCTCGATTTCTTCATCGACTACAGCTCATATGTCACACACCGGGACTTTGCGCGCGATAATGCCCAGATCGTCGATGCACTCTCCAGTGCCTATGAGGCTGAAGCCCGGTGGGCCAATGAGAATGTGCCCGAGGCCGAGCATATCGTGCAGAACCGGGCCGGATACAGCGATGAAATTCGCGACCAGTTCATTGCACGCAAGCGCCAGTTCAAGCTGATCGCGCCATCCGACACCGCTTTCGTCGCCGATTTGCAGAAGGCGGCAGACTGGCTCTCGGAACGCAGGATCCTGCCAGAGCGCATTACTGTCTCCGAACATCTCGCTCTGCTTTGAAATACTGAAATCCGTCAGGACATATCATGACCTATTCCGCAGCAAAAATACGGCCCACACCGCACACACCTCTCAGCTCTGATGAGGATGACTGGAAGCACCTGTTTGACGAGATCGCCCGCGGCGCCTCTGAACGCGAGCGCACGCGCACCCTGCCCTTCGAGGCGGTGGATCTTCTGCGGCAGGCGCGGTTCGGCGCCCTGCGCCTGGCGCCTGCGGATGGCGGCGCGGGGGCAAGCTTTCGCCAGCTTTATGCATTGACGCTGGATCTTGCGGCAGCTGATCCCAATGTGGCGCATATTTTCCGCAACCACTTCACTGTGGTGGAACAGTTCACACGCCGTGCAACGGATGCGCAGGGCCAGGCCTGGCGCAAGGCGGCGGCGGAAGGCGCGCTGTTCGGCCTTGCCAATGGCGAGGCGAATGCGGCCCCGGCCGGCGGCACCCGCCCGGACACCCGGCTGGTGCCTGATGGAAAGGGCTTCCGCCTCCATGGCGTCAAATATTACTGCACCGGCACGCTCTATTCGGATTATGTGCTGGTGAGAGCCGGCACGGAAGACGGGCGCATGGCGGCGGTCATCATCCCCACCACGCGGGAAGGGGTGGAGGTGCTTGATGACTGGGATGGGGCCGGACAGCGCCTCACCGGCTCTGGCACCACCCGTTTCAACGATGTGTGGGTGGAACCCTCGGAGGCCGTCTTCGATGGGCCGGATCAGGGCTATGGCATTGCCTATGCCAATACACAGGCGCAGCTTTTCCTCACCACCGTGGTGGCCGGCATCGCCCAGGGCGTGCTTCAGGATGCCCTTGCGCTGGTCAACCGACGCAAGCGCAGCTTCTACTATGCGCTGGCCCCCCTGCCTGCCGATGATCCGCTGATCCAGCAGACGATCGGCGAACTGGCGGCCAATGCCTTTGCCGCGCGGGCAACCGTGCTGGCCGCCGCCGATGCGCTGGACCGCAAGAGCATCGCGCGGGAGAACGGGCAGTCGGCAGATATTCTGGCTGCGGCGGCAGCGCGGGCCGCGGCACAGGCCAAGCTGGTGGTGGATCAGCTCACCTTGCGCTCCAGCACCCTGCTCTATGAAGCGGGCGGGGCTTCCGCCACGGAACGCACTGTCAATCTGGACAGGCACTGGCGCAATGCCCGCACCATTGCATCCCACAATCCGGCCAGCCTGAAGGCCCGGGCCATTGGCGCGCTGCTGGTGAAGGGTGAGCCCCTGCCCGAGAAGGGCTTCTTCTGAAAACGGTTCCGGGCGGAACCCCTGTCCGCCCGGATCTCATGTCAGGCCGCCTGCCCGATCTCCTGAAGCTCGAACGGCGTGGTCTGGTAGATCTCGTTGATCCAGTTGCCGAACAGCAGGTGCGCATGGCTGCGCCAGCTGTTCCGCGGCGGGCGTTGCGGATCGTCACCGGGGAAATAGTTGCGCGGGAGAAGGATCTCCTTCCCGTTGGCGATATCGCGCTCATATTCCGCCGCAAGAAGCCCGGTGTCATACTCCAGATGGTTGAACATGTGCAGCATGCGGTGGTTCGGATCATCGAGCAGGCACAGCCCGCTCTCCTCATTGTCCGCAAGGATGCGCAGGCCGGAGCTGGCGGGAATGTCCTCGACCCGCACCTCCGTCCAGCGCGAGACCGGCACGGGGAAGAGATCCGACATGCCACGCAGCCAGGGCGAACAGGGCGCAAGATTGCGATGGGGAAACACCCCGAACGCCTTCTGCGGCAGCTCGTATTTGGGCATGCCGTGGAAATGGTGCACCGCCGCCTGCGCCGCCCAGCAGATGGTGAAACAGCGGTGCACATGTTCCTGCGTCCAGTCAAAGATGGTGCGCAGCTCATCCCAATAGGTCACGGCCTCGAACGGCAGCTTCTCCACCGGCGCGCCAGTGATGATGAAGCCGTCGAACCGCTCGGCGCGCACATCCGCCCAGGGACGGTAGAAGGAGGCCATATGCTCTGCCGGCGTGTGGCGCGCGACATGGTCTGTCATGCACACCAGCGTCAGCTCCACCTGCAGCGGCGTTGCGCCGATGAGCCGGGCGAACTGCGTTTCCGTGCAGATCTTGTTCGGCATCAGGTTGAGAAGGCCGATCTTGAGCGGGCGGATATCCTGCCGCACCGCATCCGCCTCACGCATCACCACAACGCCCTCTTCCTCGAGAATGCGTCGGGCGGGCAGATCATCTGGAATCTTGATGGGCATTCGGCTGACAGTCCGTTCGGGTGCAAACTACAACTTGCAGGGACTGACACCGTGGCTGTTATCCGTTCCATTGCCGGCCTGGGCCACATCCTTCCTTGCGGAAGCGCCACCTTGCCCGGATACGGCAGGTTGGCGTTGGGTGCCATCCCAACTCTTGATGCAGGGTGTTTTTTACAGCGAAAGTCGCAGTCTGGCAAGTGCGCCATCGGCGCGCAGGGCAAGGGCCCCGGCCAGACATGAAGGCGGGGCAACATCCATCATGTCGCCCCGTCTTTCCCTCACATGCGCACGATCAGATCGCGGCGTTGATCCACTGCACCAGCTTGGCCTTGGGGGCCGCGCCCACCTGGCGGGCGGCGATCTGGCCATTCTTGTAAAGCAGCAGGGTGGGAATGGACATGATGCCCAGCTTGCCCGCCACTTCCGGGTTCTCATCCACATTCAGCTTCACGATGCGGACCTTGTCTCCCAGCTCGCTGGAGACCTCATCGAGAATCGGCGCCACCATGCGGCAGGGGCCGCACCATTCCGCCCAGAAATCGACCACAACCGGCGTTGCGGAGTTGACGACTTCAGCCTCGAAATTCTGATCGGTCACCTTCTCGACGGCCATTTCACACCTCTCAAGGGGGATTTAACCCCAATCTATGGAACCGGAACGTAAGAACCCCCTCCCCCTTTCGTCAAGGTGGCTCACCTTCTCGTGAGGGGCTCCAGACCCGCCGTTGCCTGTGCAAGCTGTGCGCTATCAAGGCGAAACAGGACAGGGCCGGCAGTGTAGACCAGCCATGCCTCCAGTGCACGGCCGGGAAAAACATGGCCAAGGGCCGCGCCATAAAGCGCAAGCTGGGCGAGATAAGCGGGGGCGATTCCATCCGCGCGCGGCACCTCCCGGTCGGTCTTGAAGTCCGCCACCACCACACGATTGTCGAAAACCGCCAGCCGGTCCACCCGTCCGGTGAGGTGGAGGATCGCGCCATCGCGGTCCCGGAACTGCCCGGCAACCCCGACTTCCCCCCGGCTGCCCGGCCCGAACAGGTCTGCCAGCGGGGCATGGTTCAGCACGCCCAGAGCCTCATCCAGAATGGCGCGGTGCACCGCCTCCTCCACCCCGTCGGCCGCATGGCGCAGCAGGCGCATGCCCGCGTCCTCACGTCCTGCGGGCGGCACATCCGGCAGGCCATTGAGCAGGCGATGCACCAGATCTCCCCGCACCAGAGGCGGCAGGGCATCCGCAACCCGCCCCGCATCGAGGGCCTGTGAGGGCATGTCGGCCAGCATTTCGGCTGCCCGGCCTTCCATTTCCAGCGCCGCGGCATGGCCGGCCTGGGAAGGGCGCAGTATCCGCACGGGGGTTTCGGGCGGCAGAAGCTGCGACAGCACCACCGCTTCCGGCGCAGGGTCCGCCGGCGCCGTTTCAGCCCGGCTCAGGGATGCGCGCGCAGCCATGCCGAGGCCGCGTTTATTGCGCCAGCGCAACACCTCGCCCTCAAAACCCAGAGCGGGCACACGCTCGGCCTCGCCCTCCAGCGCATCCAGAACGAGGTCATACCAGTTGCCTTCGGGCCGGGCATGGTCCTTGTCCTTGCCCGGCGCGCGGTTTTCCGCACCACAGACAATCACCGCATCTTCCGCGCGGGTGAGCGCCACATAGAGCAGGCGGCGATATTCGGCCCGCTCGCGCTCCATGCCGGCGGCGCGCGCCTCGGCAAGGGCGGGCGTCTCCCCCTTCTTGCCCGGGGCCAGCAGCGGCACCTCGCGGCCCTGCCCGTCCGGCACGACCATAAAGCCGCCATCGGTGCGGGAGCGCGGCACATCCACCGTATCAGCCAGAATGACGATGGGCGCTTCCAGCCCCTTGGCGCCATGCACGGTCATCACGCGCACTTCATCGCGCCCGCTTTCCATGTCGCGCTTGGTCTCGGCCCCGCCGCGACGCAGAAAGGCGAGAAAGCCGGCGAGGCTGGCCGGTTCACTGCCTTCATAGGTGCGGGCCAGTGTCATGAACTCATCCAGCACATCGGCCGCTTCCGGGCCAAGGCGGGCCAGCATGGCCGCCCGCCCGCCATCGCGCCCCATCACCCGGGCGTAGAAATCGAACGGGCGCAGGGCGCGCGCATCAGAGCGCCAGCCTTTCAGCCGGGCCGCCGTGGCCTCATGGCGCGGCACGCTCTCCCCCGCCTTCTCCAGCGCCGCCATCAGCCGCCCGGGGCGGGCGGGACACAAGGCGATGAGATCCTCATCCGTGTAGCCGAACAGCGGGCTTTTCAGCACGCAGGCCAGCGCCAGATCATCATCCGGCGAGAGCAGCGCATCACCCAGCGCCATCAGGTCCAGCGCGGCGATGTGCTCGGCCACGACCAGCCGGTCCGCCCCCGCCACCGCGACAGTCTTCAGCTCTTTCAGCGCACGGATGATGGCCTCGAACGCCTTGCCGCGACGACGCACCAGAATGAGCACATCGCCGGCCTGCATGGCCCGCCCGCCGCGCGAGGGCACCGGCAGGCCGGCCTCTATCCCGGCCTGCACAAAGGCCGCGATGCGCCGGGCAAGCTGGTTCACCGGGTCATCGGCAGGCACCTCATCCAGCGGGCGACGCCAGTCATCCACCTCCTCCACCTCGGCCGGGCAGGTGGTGGACCAGATTTCCACCAGCGCCGGCGCATCGGCGCGGATGGCGGCATGGGCGGGGGCGGTGTCATCCAGCGTCAGGCCCGCCTTGGCGGCATCGGCGGCGAAAATCCGGTCCACCGCCTCCAGCACGCCGGGCGCGGAGCGGAAGGAATGGGGCAGCTCCACCTTGCGGAAGCCCTGCCCGCTCGCCCGCGCGGTGAATTCGGCCCGCATGCCGCCAAAGGCGCGCGGGTCCGCCCCCTGAAAGGAGAAGATGGACTGCTTTTCATCGCCCACCACGAAGATGGTGCGGGTCACGCCCTCACGCGCGCCCTCGCCCGAGAAGAAATCAGAGGTCAGCCCATGCACCACCTGCCACTGGGCAGGGCTGGTATCCTGCGCCTCATCCACCAGCACATGGTCGATGCCCTGATCCAGCTTGTAATGCACGAAGCTGGAGGGCACCGCATTCAGCAGACCGGAGGCGCGGGCAATCAGATCATCAAAATCCAGCAGGCCCCGCGCGGCCTTTTCCGCCTCATACCGCGCACAGGCTTCCGCGCCCAGCATCAGCGCCGCCTCGGTGCGTTCCAGAATCATGGCGGCGCGCAGTTCATATTCAAGGGCGGCGATGCGCTCGCGCTCCTCCACCATGCTTTCATACAGGCCCGGATGGTTGGTCTGAATGAATTTGGTGAGGAAGGCCCGGTCGGATCGCGGCTCACGCTCCTTGGTGAGGAAGACATCGCAATAGTGCGCCAGAGCCTCTTCGCGCGTATCCGCCCCATGGGCGGCCAGCAGGGCGGCGGCGCGGTCGCGGTCGGTCTTCTTGTCCGATGTGGCAAGGGTCGCCGCAACCTCCTCCCATGAATGGGCAGGAATGTTCGGCCCGTCCATCATCTGCCTGCGGATGGCATCCGGCGAAATGCCCGGCAGCACGCCCAGCGCCTCGGCCAGCGCTTCCCGGCGCGGCGCGGCGTCCGGGCCCAGACGCTCGATCTTCTCGCGCACCGCGATGGCGGCTTCCAGCATGTCTGTCAGCCCCTGATCGGAACGGTCCTCCAGCATGCGCGCCAGCGCCTGCCCGAGCGGCGCCTCAAGATCCGCCGTTGCATCAATGATGATCCGCTCGCGGATGCGCGCCATCAGCTCCGCGCGGCCCACCTCGTCCAGCTCCCGGAAGCCTGCCGCCACCCCGGCCTCGAACGGAAAGCGGTGCAGCAGGCCGCCACAGAAGGCATGGATGGTCTGGATCTTCAGCCCGCCCGGCGTTTCCAGCGCAGAGGCGAAGAGGCGGCGGGCGCGGGCGCGCAGCTCGCCTGTCACCGGGCCGCCATCGGTCTCGCGCAGGGCGGCGTCCAGCTCGTCATCCGAATAGCTCACCCAGCGCCCGAGAATGGCCAGCACGCGGTTCGACATATTGGCCGCCGCCGCCTTGGTATAGGTCAGGCACAGAATGCGCGCGGGCGGGGTTCCGGCCAGCAGGAGGCGGATGACACGCCGCGCCAGCACATGCGTCTTGCCGGAACCGGCATTGGCCGAAACCCATGCGGAATGGGCCGGGTCCGAGGCGATGCCCTGCCGGCGGGTGGCCTCCGCCTTGGGCGAGGAGGTTTCAGGGGAGGTATCCTGCACGGTGCCGCTCATTCGTCCTCATCCCCGCCCAGAGCCCATTCGCGCACCCGCGCCAGATGGTCATAATCCCCGAACCGGCCGCGCCATTGCGGCGCCGCCAGCGCGCGGTACCCCTGTCCTTCATCCTCGAACGCCTGCAACAGCCCCATCAGGCCGGTGAGCGCGGCTTCCGCCACCTCCATCGGCGTGCGGTCCTTCCAGCTTACGGGCTTTTCCGCGCCGCCCTGCGCACCGCCCTTCAGTTCCACATAGGCCAGTTCCGAAACCTCGGCGGCCGGCACATCCCTGAACCCACCGCGCTTGGCCATTGCCGCCTCCAGCAGAAGCTGGGGCGAGAGGGAGGCCACCTGTTTGGAGGTGGGCGCGGCGCCGGTCTTGAAATCCAGAATGGCCAGCGTGCCATCGGTCCTGATCTCGATCCGGTCTGCCCGGCCGGCAAGGCGGAAACCTTCGGCCCCCACGGGCAGCTCGATCTGGCCCGAGGTTTCCGCCACCACCGCATGCAACCTCTTGCGCCGCTCCTGCTCGAAACCCACGAGGAAAGCGGCGACCCGCTCGAACCGCGCCCACCACAGCGCATGTTCCGCCGGGAAGATGGTGAGCGGGGCGAAAGCCTTGCGGCCGTGGGCGATCAGTTGCTCATAGGCATCAGGCGGCAGCTCCTTGGGGAAATCACGGGTGAAATTGCCCACGGCCTCATGCAGCGCCGTGCCGCGCTCTGCCCCGCCGGGGGCGGCGTCCAGCGGCTCAAGCGGTTGCAGACGCAGCACATGCCGGGCAAAGATCGAATAGGGATCCCGCAGGAAGGTCTCGATCTCCGTCACCGTCAAGCGGCGCGGGCGCAGGGCCAGGGGTGGGGCGGGCGCCGGACGCTGCACACGCGGCACGGGCGCGCGCGCATCCAGCGCCAGCGCCGCCGCCTTCCAGCGCGCACCGCGCCGGCGCGCATCCGCCCACAGGCCCGGCCCGGCCACGGTTTCCAGCCGCTTGAGAAAGCGCGAGGGCACGCTCTGCGCCCCGCCCACCTTGGCGGCGAAGGTCAGCACCACCTCGCGCGCACCGAAGCCCTGCGCGAAATCATGGGCCGAAAGGCCGGTGCGCCGCTCCGGCAGGGCCAGCCCCAGCTCGGCCCGCATGGGGCGCGAGAGCCATGGGTCGCTTTCCCCCTGCTGCGGCCACACCCCTTCCACCAGTCCCCCCATCACGATGCGATCCAGATGCACCATGCGCGATTCCAGCGGGCCGAGAATACGCACGCGTGAAATGCCGGGGCTGGTCTCCGGTCGCACCACGGCATCGGCAATCAGCAGGCCGGCAACATCGGCATAATCCGTCAGGGAAAATTCCGGCCCATCCTGCGCCGCTGCCTCCACCGCGCGGAAGGTGCTGGCGAGGGTTGCCACCGCGGCATCCGGGGCCTGCAGGTCCAGCGGGCCGATCATCGCCTCCAGAGCCACCTTGTGCGCGGCGACAAGATCTGCGAGCGGCACGGCCATATGGCGCTGGCCCAGATCCAGCAGGCCGCCCAGCCCCGCTCCCAGCCGCTCCACCAGCTCCCGCGCGGCGGCAAGAGCTGCGCCATCCACCCGGCGACGCGGATCATTGCCGCGCAGCTTGTCCCGGTCGAAGGCATCCAGCGCCGCCCGCAGCCCCCCCACCCCGCCCCGGGGGCGCGGGCCGCGCAAGGCGACGAGTTCCAGCGCGGACAGCGCCAGCGCCTTCTCGCGCGGCTCCAGCCCGAAGCTGGCCAGCGGCATGGAGAGCAGCGCGAACAGAGGCACCGGCGCGCATTGCTCCGCCGCCACCTGCACCGCCAGACGCGCCAGACGCCCCGGCTCCGTCTCGCCCAGCGGAGCGCCGGAGGAATCGTCCACCCGCACATTGAACCGCGCCAGCTCCGCCGCCACCCGGCGGGCCAGATCGCGGTCCGGTGTCACCAGCGCCACGGTTTCATCCGCCCGCTCCAGTGTCTCGCGCAGCAGAAGGGCAATGGCGAGCGCCTCCTGCCGGGGATCATCCGCCGCCACCACACTCACCAGCTCCATGGCGCGCAGGAGCGCTTCATCCGGCATGCGCTCATGCAGGCTGGCCCACAGATCCGACGTTTCCGCCGGGCGCATCACCTCGCTGATGAGCTGCTCGCGGCCATGGGCGGCGGGGGCGGCCAGCGGCACCACATCGGCGCGCGTCACCTCCAGCGTATGGAGCAGGCGCGCCATGCCATACTGGGGATGATCCGGCGCGCTGGTGGCCTTGTCCGTGATGAGGGCGAAGGCTGAATCCTCCATCACCTGATCCAGCCCCGGCAGAACCACGGCGCCATTTGGCAGGCGGGAGATGACACGCAACAGACGCGCCGTGGCGGGCATGGAGCCCGTGGAGCCGGCAGCGATGACCGGCCCCATGGCCGCGCCCTGCTGTCGCCCCAGTGCGGCAAGGCGCTGGCCTTCTGCATCCATCAGCCGGTCGCGCCGCACGGCGGGCTCCACCAGCCCCTTTTCCTCCAGAAAGCCGCTGAAGGCGGTGCGGGCAATGCGCAAAAACTCAAGGCTGATCTGGAAATAGGGGTCCAGATCCTGTGGCACGAGACTGTCCAGCCGGCTGATCGGCACATTTGCGGTGGTCAGGTCATCGAACAGGTGGGACAGCTCATCCGCCAGGGCGAGGGTCGCCGCAGGGCCGGCCGCGACAGCCGCCCGCCCCTCGCCTTCACGCAAGGCATCCCGCCATGCCGCCACCAGCCGCGCCAGAACCACGCGCCGATGCACCGGCGAAATGGCATGTGGGGCAGCCAGCATCGGCGCATCTTCCGAGAAAGCCAGCGCATCCTCATCCACATCGCCCAATGGCACGATTTTCGGCAGCAGAATGGCGGTGGTGCCGGCCGCTTCCAGCAAGGCATCGGCAAACATGCGCCCGGCCCGGCGGGTGGGGAGAAAGACCGTGGCCGAGGCCAGCGCAAGCGGATCGGCGCCCGGCGCAAAGCCCGGCACCAGCGTGCCATCCAGAAACGCCCGCGCCAGTACCGGCAGAAACCGGGCGGAAGGTGGAATGGTCAGCACGCGCGGCATGCGGGTTCCTCTCGGATGCGCCCCTGTCCGATGCAAGGCAGCGGGGGTGCAGAATCTGTTTGGCCCAGCATAGTGCCGGGCGGAGCGCACGTCTTGCAATGCTGTCATCAGAGCAGGTTTCAGCCTTGGCTCAAGACCTTGCGCATATAAACCCGACTGAACCCGTTCTCTTGTGCACGCCGGGTCTCGACATAACCGCAGTGCCGATAGAGCGAGAGATTCTCCGTCATCGCTTCATGGGTGTAGAGCGTGATGACGCCATACCCGGCCGCACGCGCCTCCTGCTCCGCAAAAGCCAGCATGCGGCGGCCAATACCGCGACCTTGCGCGACAGGTGCGACAGCAACAGTATCGAGCAGCATCGCCTCCGGCTGGGGCACAAGCACGATCACACCCTGCAAGCACGCCCCCTGCACGCGCATCCCCGGCACCTGCTCCTCGCACTCGACCACATGGACAGATCGCGCATCAATCAATGCGCCATAGTCCGCCAGCATGGGTGCGGGCTTGCGCCCGATGCGGGTGATATAGGGGCTGAAAGCCGCGCTTATGATGCCCTCGATGACGCCCTGATCATCGCAGGTGGCGCGCCGGATATGCACAAAGCCGGAAGCGGGCGGGCACATGGCCGGGTGCTCCTCAATTGCGGGCTGGCGGATCATGCCCCTGTCAGCCCACACCGAAAGCGGGGCAACCCCTATTCCGCGGATTTTTCCAGCGCATCCTCGGCCAGGGCAATGGCATCCGGCGTGCCTACATGCATCCACACCCCGTCCAGCCTCACGCCGAACAGGCGGCCGGCTTCCAGCGCCTTGTCGAAAATCCGGTTGAGGGAAAAGGCACCCTCCGGGGAATCCTGAAACAAAGCCGGCTTCATAATAGCCGCACCCGCATAGACGAAGGGCACCACCTGACGCTCCACCCGGCGCAGCAGGCGCCCATCCGGGTCCATGCGGAAATCGCCCAGCCCGTCATAGCCCACGGACAGCGCGGCAGGCGCCAGCAGCAGCAGGACATCCATCCTTTCGGGATCGAAACCGGCGATGAGCCGGTCGAGATTGGGCTGCGCCCCCTCCACCCAGATGGTGTCGGAATTGATGGTGAGGAAGGGCTCGTCCCCCAGCAGGGGCAGGGCCCGGCGCACACCGCCACCGGTTTCCAGCAGGGCGTCACGCTCATCGGAAATGATGATGCGGGGCGGGCCGGAGCGTTCCGCCACATGGCGCTCGATCTGGCTGGCATGGTGGTGCACATTCACCACCGCCTCCTCCACACCGGCCTGGGCCAGCCGGTCCAGCACATGGTCCAGCAGCGGCCGTCCGCTCACATTCACCAGAGGCTTCGGCACTTTATCGGTGAGAGGACGCATGCGGGTGCCGAGCCCCGCGGCCAGCACCATGGCTTTCTTCACTCGGGTCACGAACGCGCTTCCCTGTTTGAATGGTCTCTCGGCGGAATATCCTGCGCCGGCAAAATAGCCTCATACCAGCCCCTCAGCGCGCCCAGATCCTGATGCCCGAGGCAACGGGCCAGATAGCGGCGCATGCGCGGCAGGTGGCGCAGATAGTGCGGCTTGCCATCCCTGCGATCGAGACGGCTGAAGATGCCCAGGATCTTGGTGGCGCGCTGGGCGCCCATCAGGGCATAGGAGCGGGCGAAGGCGCGGACATCGAAATAGGAATCCTGCGCCCGGCGGGCCCGCACATACTGGCCCACCAGATGCAGTTCCAGCCGCTCGGGCACATCCACCCGCGCATCCTGCGCCAGCGAGGCGACATCATAGGCGCAAGGGCCGATGACCGCATCCTGGAAGTCGATCAGCCCCACCTTCTTCAGGCCCGCACGGTGCGGCAGCCACAGGAGATTGGGGGAGTGGTAATCACGCAGCACCCAGGTCTGCGGCTCGGCCAGAACCGGCTTGAGCGCGGCGCGCCAGTGCAGGTGGAATTCCTCCCGCATCACTCCGTCCACCTCGATGCCGAAGGCCGGCAGATACCAGTCCAGCATCAGGTCCAGCTCGGCCAGAAAGGCCGGCATGTCATAGGGCGGCAGGGTGCGTTCCACGCGCGGGGCCACATGCAGCGTATGCGGCAGGGTGCGCGCATGCAGCGCGGCCAGCACCTGTACCGCCGCCTCATAACGCTCCGGCATGGGCGCGGGCGGATCTCCCGCCAGAACCCCTTCCTGCCCCAGATCCTCGATCACCAGCAGGCCGGCATCAATATCGGCGGCATAGATCTGTGGGGCGGAAAAGCCCTGTGCCAGCAAGGCCCGGTCCATCGCCACGAAAGGCTTCACATCCTCGGCCAGATGCACCAGCCGGCTATAGGGCAGCCCCTGCCGCACGGGTGGGCCATCACCCCGGGCCGGGGCATTCATCAGAACCGCGGAACGGTCCGGCAGAACCAGCCGGGTATAGGCGCGCGTGGAGGCATCGCCCTGCATGAAGACGCGGTCCGCCTCCCCGAAGCCGGCGGATTCGATCAGCACCTCGGCCAGGCACATCCGGTTCAGCCGGTCGGCCATGGCACCATGGGCGGAGAGAATGGCAATGCGCACCTCCTCCCCCAGATCCGGCGCAAGCCCGAGCGTGATGTCGAGATGCGACACCGGCAGGCGCTCCCCCGCCCTGTCGGCCCATTCCACCAGAACGAGCGCATCATCGGCCAGCTCGTCCCACCCCAGCTCGTCCAGCTCCTCTTCCTCGACAATGCGGTAGAGGTCTGCGTGCACCACACGGGCACGGGGGAAATCATAGGTGATGACAATGGGAAAGGTGGGGCTTGGCACATCCGTGCGGTCATCGCCCGCCGCCGCGCGCACAATGGCGCGGGCCAGCTCCGTCTTGCCGGCCCCCAGATCACCCGTCAGGGTGATGACATCCCGCACCCCGAACCAGGAAGCGATCACCATTCCCAGCCGCCTCGTGGCGGCAAGGTCCGGCAGAACCACCTGCCAGGCAGTGTTCAGGCCCGGCACACGCTGGATGAAGGCACTCATGCGGCGACCTCCCGTTTATCCGGCTTACCCTTGAGGGGAAAGACACAGATAGCAAGGGTCCCCGTGGCAGTTGTGCCCGTTTCCCTCACATTGCCGGAGCCCGCCGGCACAAGACGCACCGTGCCGCCATGCAGGGTGACGAAAGAGCGGACGATGGAAAGGCCCAGCCCGACGCCGCGCTTGTCCAGATTGGCGCTGCGGCTCTCAAACCGCTGGAACAGGGTTTCCGCCAGTTCCGGCGCAATGCCGGGGCCTTCATCGCGCACGCTCAGCACCAGGCTGTCCGCATCCCGCATGGCCGACAGCGTGACCGTGCCGCCCTGCGGCGAGGCGGTGATGGCGTTTGAAAGCAGGTTGAAGAGCACCTGCCGCATGCGGCGCGGATCGGCCGTGAAGCTCCCGGCCTGTGCCGGCACATTCAGCGTGAGGCGCACCTGCGCGGCCTTGATCTGGTCCTGAATGGCATCCGCCACCCCTTCCAGCATCTCGCGCACATCCACCTCCACCATGTCCAGCTCCATGGAGCCGGCATCGATGGTGGCCAGATCCAGAATGTCGTCGATCAGCGCCCGCAACAGATCCGAGGAATGGTGCATATGGTCGAGATAATCACGCTGGCGTTCGCTCAGTGGCCCGGCCATGCCCTCGCGCAGCATGTCGGCATAGCCCACCAGCGTGTTGAGAGGCGTGCGCAGATGATAGGAGACATGCCCCACAAAGGCGTTCTTCAGCCGGTCCGCCGCCTCCAGCGCCTCGGCCCGCTCGATCAGCGCGCGCTCCACCTTCACGCTGTCGGTCACATCGCGGAAGGTCACCATGGTGCCGCCATCCGGCAAGGGCTGGGCCGCGCCATCCAGCACCCGCCCGTCCGGCCGCTCGATGCGCAGGGTTTGCGTCTCGCGATGCTCCATCGCCGTCACCACCGCGCGGATGCGCGAAAAGGCCGAGCTTTCCCCATGCAGCGGCCGGCACAGGGCAGCCACCGTATCGATATGCGGCTTGTCCCCCAGCGTTGCCGCATCGAGATTCCACAGGGTAAGGAAGGCGTGGTTATAAAGGCCGAGCCGGCCATCACCGCCAAACACTGCCACCGCTTCCGCCAGCCCGTCCAGCGTCTCGCCCTGCATGCGGATGAGGCTGTTATAGCGGCTCTCCAGCGAGACATGCTCGGACAGGTCATCGAACAGATAGGTGACGCCACCTTCCGCATTGGGCGTGAGCACCACCCGCAAGATGGTGCCATCAGGCAGGTGCCACCAGTCATTCACCGGCTCCACCGCACGATAGGCCTCGCGCAGCTCGGCCCGCCAGGCCCGGAAATTGGTTTGCTCGGGAATTTTCCGGCGGGTGCGCAGATGATCCAGAATCTCGTTGTCGGACGGTTTCTGGTCGAGGAAGGCCGGGGAAAAATCGAACAGCCGCTCATAGGCGGCATTATGGAAAACCAGCCGCTCATCCGCGCCGAAAATGGCGACGGCGGTCGTCAGGTGATCGAGCGTATTGCGATGGGCCGCGACGACACGGGCCATTTCCGCCCGCGCGGCAGCCTCCTCGGTCACATCCACCGCAAGGCCGGCAAGGCCAAAGGGGCCGGCCATCTCCACCACATCGAGCTGGTGGCGCTGGCCCCGCGCCACGGCCCGCACCCGGCCACGGAAGGCCCCGGACCCGCTTTCCGCGCTGGTGGCGGCGGCGCGGGTCTTGCTGTCCAGCAGATCGAGCCCCTGCTCGCGGGCCTCCTCCAGCGTGGCAACGCCCACCGCCTCAAGGAAAGCCCTGTTGGCATAGGAAAGCGCGCCAGCCTCATCCCGCAGCCAGGCCGGGGTCGGCGCGGCATCAAGCACCGTGCGCAGCCCGGCAAGCAGGGGGCCGGCCTCACGCTCCGGCAGAGCCGCCTGTGTGGCGGCAGGATAGATGAGCAGGACGCCGGAACCGTTCAGCGCACGCCCGGCCAGCTGAAAGAGCCGCCCGTCCGCGCCGCGCACCTGCATGTCGATATCGCGGCCATCATCCCGCAGCCGCCCCAGCGCGGCATCAACCTGTGCCGCGGCTTCGGCTCCGAGCCATGCGGCGCGCGCTTCCGCCTGGTCTCCAAAGGCCAGCACATCCTGCTGGCTCTTCATCCAGAGCAGCACGCAGGGGGCGCTGCGGGTGAGCAGGGCGCGCATGTCATGGGCTTGCGCACGCATGCGCGCGGCCATGTCTCCGGCTTCCTCGGCCCGCTCCTCGGCAGACCGGCGCGCGGCATCGGCCAGCCGCACGCGCTGGAGCAGCACACCGGCGGCCGCGACCGCAATGCCAAAGGCCGCGAGCACGGCCCATGTCCCCATGGACACATCCGTGATGGCGAGGGCAGAGGGGACAGACGCACCCGGCGCCTGCGCAAGGGCCGGGCCAATGCCGAATACCGGGGCCAGAACAGTGGACGCCATGAGACGGGCCAGCCTGCGCCGCCACACCACAGCCTGCGGGCCTGGCTGACCGCCCATCGTGTTCACCTGCTCCATCATGCGCCCGGTGCCCCCATGTGCAGCCGGCCTCACAATGATACCCCGGCCCCCGAATCACCCGGACTGTAGCGGAGGGACAGAATCGGTTGAAGGGGTGGGACGAGGCTCATGTTGCACCGCGACGAAGGGATGGTGCCCTGTGCCCCAGCGGAAACACTCTTACCTCACCGGGGTGCCATTGGCCTCCAGCACGGCACCGGCCAGATAAAGCGAACCGCAGATCAGCACGCGCGGCGGCAATGTTCCCGGGGCCACCGTCAGGCTGCCCAGGGCCTCGCCAACCCCGGCGGCCACCCGCACGGGAATGCCCAGATGGGCGGCAATCCCTGCCACCTCTTCGGCCGGGCGGCCGGAATGCTCCGCCGGCATCGGCACGGCGATGACCTCCCGCGCCAGCCCCCGGAAGGAGGCCAGAAAAGCCTCCGAATCCTTGGTGGTGAGCATGCCCAGAACCAGCACCAGAGGCCGGGGCGCACGCTCCTCCAGCTCACACAGGGCATGGGCGAGGGCGGCCCCGCCAGCAACATTATGACCGCCATCCAGCCACACCTCGGCCCCTTCCGGCGCCCGCGCCACCAGCCGGCCTGTGGAAAGGCGCTGCATGCGCGCCGGCCATTCGGCGGCCGGAATGCCGGCCTCCATCGCCACGCCCGGCACCCTGAGATGGCGCAGCGCGGCCACAGCCAGCCCGGCATTCTCGATCTGGTGTGGCCCCATCAGGCGCGGACGGGGCAGGTCCAGCAGTCCATCCTCATCGGAATAGACAAGCCGCCCCCCCTCCTCCTGCACATGCCAATGCTCATCGCGCACGAACAGCGGCGCATGATTGCGCCGGGCCACCCGCTCCAGAACAGCCAGCGCCTCGGGCGGCTGCGCGCCGATGACGACCGGCACGCGGGGCTTGATGATGCCCGCCTTCTCGTTCGCTATCGCCTCTATGGTGCCGCCCAGAAACTCCACATGATCAATGGAGACGGGGGTGATGACACTGACGGCCGGAGCCTCCACCACATTGGTGGAATCATAGCGCCCGCCCAGCCCCACCTCCAGCAGCAGCACATCTGCCGGATGCTCGGCAAACAGCAGGAAGGCGGTGACGGTGGTGATCTCGAACAGGGTGATGGGCGCACCCGCATTCACCTCCTCCACCCGGCGCAGCGCATCCGCCAGCACCTCATCGTTCACCAGCGTGCCGCCAAGGCGAATGCGCTCATTGAAGCGCACCAGATGCGGGGAGGTATAGACATGCACGCGCTGGCCGGCAGCCTCCAGCATCGCCCGCATGAAGGCAATGGTCGACCCCTTGCCATTGCTGCCCGCCACATGCACCACCGGCGGCAGGCGCTTTTCGGGATGCCCCAGCGCGGCCAGCAGATTCTCGGTGCGCCCCAGAGACAGGTCGATCTTGCGGGGGTGCAGATTCGTGAGACGGCTCAGGATGTCATCGGGGTTCAGCATGGCAGACCAGATTTCGGGCCGGGCGGAAAGAGCGCGCTTTCAGCGCCGGGCGCATCAGGATTCAGGGGGCGGGCAAGATACAAAAAGACCGGGATGTCGCCCATCCCGGCCCATGATCCACAGGTCAGTCCCGGCCCTGCCGCCCATGGGCGGTGTGGCCGGGCCAGCGCATCTCACGCATCGTCCTGCGCAACATTTCCGGAGGGCGCGGGGCCCGTGAGCCGGCCCTGCGGCGGCAGCGCCGGGGCCTTCATCATCAGCCGGCACAGGCGGCCCAGCGTCTCGCGCATCTGGTGGCGGTGCACCACCATATCGAGCATGCCATGCTCATAAAGATATTCGGCGCGCTGGAAGCCATCCGGCAGCTTTTCGCGGATGGTCTGCTCGATCACGCGCGGGCCGGCAAAGCCGATGAGCGCGCCCGGTTCGGAAATCTGCACATCGCCCAGCATGGCATAGGAAGCCGTGACACCGCCGGTGGTGGGGTTGGTGAGCACGACGATATAGGGCTTCCTCGTCTCGCGCAGTTCCTGAATGGCGGCTGTGGTGCGCGGCATCTGCATGAGGGAGAGAATGCCCTCCTGCATGCGCGCCCCGCCCGAGGCCGCGAACATGATGAAGGGGGTGCCCCGCTCGGCCGCGGTCTCCAGCCCTGTCACCACAGCCTCACCGGCCGCCATGCCCAGCGAGCCGCCCATGAAGGAGAAGTCCTGCACGGCAATGGTCACCGGCAGCTCTTCCAGCAGGCCGGTGGCCACCTTCACGGCATCCTGGGAGCCGGTCTTGGTGCGGGCATCCTTCAGGCGGTCGATATAGCGGCGCTCGTCGCGGAACTTCAGCGGATCGGTCACCACTTCCGGCAGCGGCACCTCCTCATAGGCGCCGTCATCGAAGGTGGCCTTCAGCCGGCGCACCGCATCCATGCGCATGTGATAGCCGGATGAGGGAATGACGTAGAGATTCGCCTCCAGATCCTTGTGGAACACCATCTGCCCGGTCTCCGGGCATTTCACCCAGAGATTTTCCGGCACTTCACGGCGGGCCAGGAAATCGCGGATCTTGGGGCGGACGACGTTGGAAATCCAGTTCACAGGCTTTTCTCCGGCGGCGAGCGGAATGTGCGGGCCAACAGCCACACCCTTCCAACTTCGGCCTTCTGGAGCCTTCCCGCCGCCAGCAGCACTGCGCAAGCGGAACGAACCCCCAGACTTGATCTATCAGCGCGGCAGGCCTGCAACGGCCAGCCCGCGTGTGTCAGGCGATCCCATCGCCCGAAACCGCACCATTGACAAGTCCGAGACGGCAAAAGTGCGGCGAAGAGGTGTATAAAATATCAGCGCTTCACACTGCGCACGGCTGTCGCCAGCTCTTTCACCAGTGCCAGAACCGAAGGCACGGTCTTCTCGGTTGCCCGCCCCTCGCCATCCAGCGTGTGGCGCACGGTTTCCACCAGAGCGGAGCCCACTACCACCGCATCCGCACCGGCGGCAATCGCCCGCGCCTGCTCGGGGGTCTTTACGCCGAAACCGACCGCCACCGGCAGGTCCGTATGGGTCTTGATGCGCGAAACGGCCGCGCCCACCACATCCGCATCCGGCGTCGCCGAACCGGTGATTCCGGTGATGGAGACATAATAGACGAATCCGGCCGTATTCTTCAGCACCACCGGCAGACGCTTCTCATCCGTCGTCGGGGTCGCGAGGCGGATGAAGTCCAGCCCGGCCTTCAGCGCCGGCAGGCACAGCTCGTCATCCTCCTCCGGCGGCAGATCCACCACGATCAGCCCGTCCACCCCCGCGGCGCGCGCATCGGCAAGGAAGCGCTCCACCCCATAGACATAGATGGGGTTGAAATAGCCCATCAGCACGATGGGGGTCTCATTCTCCCCGGCGCGGAACGCCTTCACCATGGCCAGCGTCTTCGCCAGGGACTGGCCGGCGGCCAGGGCGCGCAGGCCGGCGGCCTGAATGGCGGGACCATCGGCCATCGGATCGGTGAAGGGCACGCCAAGCTCGATGATGTCTGCCCCGGCCTCCGGCAGGCCCTTCAGCAGGGTGAGGAAGGTGTCTCCATCCGGGTCACCGGCTGTCACGAAGGTGACGAGCCCCGGGCGGCCCTCCTGAGCAAGAGCGGCGAAACGGGTGGCGATACGGGTGGTCATCAATCTCAAAGCCGTGGTTGCTCCCTGTCTCCAGGGAGGCGCGCTCATTCGGCGCTGGTGATAGTACAGGCGGCGGAGGTGGCCGATGTTGCGCCCAGCAGGCGCACCTGACCATAGCCGGTCTTGCCGGAGGGAATGGCGTAAAGCGGGGTGGAGGCGCTGCCGAGGGTTCTGCCCCTGTTCAGGAAGACGCACCGCACGACAACCTCATTCTGCTCCTTCGGGGTTGCGTTCTGCACCGAAACGGAAATGAACGCGCCGGCCTCATCCGTCTCCACCCCCTGGGAGGTGAGCGTGAGCTGGTTCTGCCCCACGCCGGCCCCCGCGCCCGCCGCACCGGCAAGGCTGAAGGCCATCAGGGCCGCACCGGCCCCGATCAGGCGTGGGAAAGAAAGCCCGGCGCGTTCTGGCATCACAAACGATCCCCGAGGATCTCGGCCACCTGCGGCACATCCTTGTCGCCCCGGCCGGACAGATTGACCACCATGAGATGGTTCTTGTCCCGCGTCGGCGCCAGTTCGATGGCCTTGGCCACCGCATGGGCCGATTCCAGCGCCGGGATGATGCCCTCAAGCCGGGTCAGAACCTGGAAAGCCTCCAGCGCCTCCATATCCGTGCAGGGCAGATAGGTGACACGGCCGACATCATGCAGATAGCTGTGCTCGGGACCGATGCCGGGATAATCCAGACCGGCCGAGATGGAATGCGCCTCGGTGATCTGCCCGTCATCATTCATGAGCAGATAGGTGCGGTTGCCATGCAGCACGCCGGGGCGGCCACCGGCGAGGGAAGCGGCATGCTCACCCGTCTCGATCCCGCGCCCGGCCGCCTCCACGCCGAAGATCTCGACCTCCGGCTCATCCAGGAATTCATGGAACAGGCCCATGGCGTTGGAACCGCCACCCACCGCCGCGACCAGCGAATCCGGCAGGCGCCCTTCCATCTCCATCATCTGCGCGCGTGTCTCGCGGCCGATGATGGACTGGAAATCGCGCACCATGCCCGGATAGGGATGGGGGCCGGCCACGGTGCCGATGCAATAGAAGGTGTCATGCACATTGGTGACCCAGTCACGCAATGCCTCGTTCATTGCGTCCTTCAGGGTGCGCGAGCCGGATTCCACCGGCACCACCTCGGCCCCCAGAAGCTTCATGCGGAACACGTTGGGCGCCTGCCGCTCCACATCCACCGCGCCCATATAGACCACGCATTTCAGCCCGAAGCGCGCGCAAAGGGTGGCGGTGGCCACACCATGCTGGCCGGCGCCGGTCTCGGCGATGATGCGCTCCTTGCCCATGCGCCGGGCAAGCAGGATCTGCCCCAGCACATTGTTCACCTTGTGGGAGCCGGTGTGGTTCAGCTCCTCGCGCTTGAGAAAGATCTTCGCCCCGCCCAGATGCGTGCTCAGCCGCTCCGCATAATAAAGCGGCGAGGGCCGGCCGACATAATGGGCGAGATAATCGGCCATGTCGGCATGGAAGGATGGATCAGCCTTCGCGGCCTTGTAGGCCTGCTCCAGTTCCAGAATGAGCGGCATCAGCGTTTCAGCGACGAAGCGCCCGCCATGAATGCCGAAATGGCCGCGCTCGTCCGGGCCGTTGCGATAGGAATTGAGAGCGTTCACGAAGCCTGCACTTTCAATGCGAGGGTTGAGCCACCGCCTGCCGGACCGCAGCCACGAAAGCGCGAATCCGCTCAGGCGATTTCATGCCGGGCGCATCCTCCACACCGGAAGATACATCCACGCCATCCACACGGACGGCGGCAAGGGCCTGCGACACATTGCCGGTATCCAGACCACCGGAAAGCATGACGGGGCGGCCGGCGTCAAGGCCAGCCAGCACATCCCAGTTGAAGGCCACGCCATTGCCACCTGGAAGAGCCGCATCCGGCGGGGGTTTGGCATCGAACAGCAGCCGGTCCGCCACCGCCGCATAGGCGGGCACCACCAGCAGGTCGTCCCGCGTGGCGACGGCAATCGCCTTCATCACCGGAAGGCCGAAGCGCGCGCGCACCTCGCCCACCCGTTCCGGGCTTTCAGAACCATGAAGCTGGAGGATGTCCGGCGCATAGGCGGCGATGACCTGCGCCAGCAGGGCATCATCCGCATTCACTGTCAGCGCCACCTTGCGCGCCCGCCCCGCGACCCGCGCCACCAGTTCAGGCGCGGCCTCAAGAGGCAGGTGGCGCGGACTTCTGGGAAAGAAGACGAAGCCGAGAAGATCCGCCCCCGCATCCAGCGCCGCATCCACGGCCCCGGCTGTCTTCAGGCCGCAGATCTTCACCTCCAGCGCCATTCCGCTCCCCCGTCCCGTCACATTTTCCATCCCGGATCATTGTCCGGAATGGATCAGGCTTCAAGCTGGGTGAACTGCCCGGCCTTGCGGAAGCGCCAGATATAGGTGGGCAGCACGATGGACACGGCCGCCGGCGTGATGCCGAAAGCGGAAAGGTCACGCCCTTCCGCGCGGGCAGCTTCCGAAACGACATTGTCCTTGCGCAGCATGGCCACCTGATCGGTGGTCAGGGGCGCGCCCGGAATCCACTGGGTGAGGCCCGCAACGAAGCTTGCCAGCCCGAAGGGAAGGTTGAGATAGCCGCGATCGGTGCCGATCTCGCGCTGGAGCAGATCCATCAGCTCACGGAAGCTGCGCACTTCCGGCCCGCCCAGCTCATAAATGGTGCCGGGGCGCGCATCCCCATCCACCACGCGCTGCACGACGCTGGCGACATCCCCCACAAAGACCGGCTGGAATTTGGTGACCCCGCCGCCGACCAGCGGCAGGAGGGGCGACATCCGCGCCATGGAGGCAAAGCGGTTGAAGAAGCGGTCATCCGGGCCATACATCAGCGAGGGCCGCAGAATCACCGCATCCGGCATCGCCGCGCGCACCGCCGCCTCACCCTCTCCCTTGCTGCGGCCATAGCCGGAAGGAGAAGAGGAATCAGCGCCGATGGCCGAAACATGCACCATGCGCACGCCGGCGGCGGCCGCCGCCTTCGCCACGGCCCTGGCGCCCTCCACATGCACGGAATCGAACTGCTGCCGGCCACCCTGGGCCAGAATGCCCACAAGGTTCACCACAACATCTGCCCCAGCCACCGCGCGGGTGATGGAATCAGGAAACCGCAGATTGGCCTGGATCGGCTCGATCTGCCCCACCGCGCCCATGGTGCGCAGGAAACCGGCCAGCTGCGGACGGCGCACGGCCACGCGAATCCGGTAGCCGCGCTGTGCCAGCGCGCGCACCACATGACGGCCGAGGAAGCCCGAACCGCCGAACACCGTGACAAGGCTGCCGCTCACCGGACGATCGCTTACCGCCACATCGCTCATGCCAGAACCCCCAGATCATCCTCCCGGCACGGGAGGGCCTGTTTATATAATAAATATAGAGTGCACATACGCGAAGGCGCGCGCAGGGTCCAGCTTCCAGAAGCAGGGAATGACAAAAGCGCGCAACACAAAGCCGCCTTCCATATTGACGCAAGCGCGCTTCACCCCTATAAGCCCGGGCACTCAGCGAGCGACAGCCGTCGCCCGCAGGTCAGCCATTTCAGCGATCGCCCGGAATCATCTCTCTCGAGATGCGCGCCGTGCACGCAAACCAAAGCAAGGACGGCCGATGGCCAATACGCCCTCCGCCAAAAAGGCGGTTCGCAAGATCGCGCGTCGTACGGATGTCAACCGCGCCCGTCGTTCGCGCGTGCGCACCTATCTGCGCAATGTCGAGAGCGCGATCAGCAGCGGTGATGTCGCCGCCGCGACCGCAGCCTTCAAGGCCGCCGAGCCCGAGATCATGCGCGCAGTCACCAAGGGTGTGCTGCACAAGAACACAGCGTCCCGCAAGGTTTCCCGCCTTGCAGCGCGTGTGCGCAAGCTCAGCGCCTGATATTTACTTTCTGATAGAAAGTATAGTGTAGAAAGGTCCGGTTCTCCGGGCCTTTTTCTTTGCCTCTTCCGGTGAAGCCGGCACAGGCGAGAATCGGGCCGGCCTGCCGTGAGAGGCAACGGGAGTCAAGCTTGCGGGCCATGTGCCTCCGCATCATACCGCTTTTCCGCGACTCTCAATCGCACAGAAAAAGAGGATGTATTTCAATCGGATAGAGGGTAAGCACGAGAAGCGCCACCGGGAATGCGGACCGTGCGGGCAAGCTCCGGCCTTCGCTTCCATGCGGACCTGAAAATGCCCCTGCCCTGCCGCTTTCTGGATTCTCACTGTTCCACCAGCGGTTTGCCGACTGATCGAAAGACAATGTGGAAAGGTTTGCAATTCTGGCTTGCCCCCGTAATCCCCCTTGCTCAGGGAAAGGCGTTGCACCCCCCGGAGCGGCTGTGTATGGTCTCTCTTACTCCGGGCGCGGCCCCGGAACTCCACTGACAGATCGAAGTGTTCAGTGCTCTTCGTGGATGAGGAGGGGTGTATTGTGACTTTACTTCTGCAGCGCACTCCAGTTGTCAGCCGCACCTCCACAGAACAGCAGACCGACTCTGCTGCACCTCTGCTGGAGATGTACATGACCCTCAACATCCGGCTGATATAGGAATCAGGGGATATCTGTTTCTTTTGGAAAGCCCTGGCACGGACGCCAGCGGCAGATGGGGCGGCGATGACTTCTCACTCAGTTTCAACACCGGATGCAGCACATTCCAGATCGCTCCCGCAATCCGGGACCTGCCTGTGCGCGTTCGGGGTGAGCGACAAGCCCCCTCATCCGGCCAGAGCCTTCTTTCCCGCGCGGGACAGCTGGCCTGAGCGCGATCCCGGCATAACCTCCGGCTGAGACCATCGTCCGATTACGTTTTCGTTTTTCTTGTCTTCAGAATCATAGACACTGCCAGATGCGCGCCCCACCCCCCGGAGCGTGCAAGGGTGAGGTGTCCCAATAAGGAACGCGCCATGCGCGGCAGAACAGCCATGCTCAAGCCCCAGCCTCATGAAGCCACATCGAACGGCGCCGCCTTCCGGGTCGGCATGCCCGCTCAGGCGCACATGGATGCTGACACGGGTACGGACATGGCGGATGATGCTTCTCCCTGGCAGCGGGTGCGCGAGCGTCTGCGCGAGGAGATTGGCGAAGAGAAGTTCTCCAGCTGGTTCGCCCGGATGGAAGTGGACGCCATGACAGGTGAGTCGGTGCATCTGTCCGTCCCCACCCGCTTTCTCAAGAGCTGGATCCAGGAAAACTATCTGCCGCGGATTTCCGAGCTGTTCACCGAGGAAAGTGGCGCCCGCCGGCGTGTGGACCTGTCCGTCCGCTCGGCCGTGGCCCGTCCGGTGGCGGTGAAGACCGCCGTGCGCCGTGAGGCTCCGGTGGCGGAACGTGCTGCGGCCCCCCGCCTGCGCGCTGTCGGCGCCGGGGCGACATCCGCCCCCCAGGCCGCCAGCAGCCCGGCCTCTTCCGCCTCCACCAATGCCAATACGCTGGCTGCCTCCGACATGTCGTCCGGCTCGCCGCTGGACCCGCGCCTGACCTTCGAGACCTTCGTGGTCGGCAAATCCAATTCCCTGGCTGCCGCGGCAGCCCGCCAGGTGGCCGCGGCCGCAAGCGGCGCAGCCCCGGTCTTCAACCCGCTCTATCTCCATGCCGCCGTCGGGCTGGGCAAGACCCATCTCCTGCAGGCCATTGCATGGGCCGGCGAGCAGCATGGCCGCCGCACCACCTATCTCACGGCCGAGCGCTTCATGTATGGCTTCGTGGCCGCGCTGAAGACCCACTCCGCCATCGCCTTCAAGGATGCGCTGCGCTCCATCGACACGCTGGTGATCGATGATCTCCAGTTCCTGAAGGGCAACAATCTGCAGCAGGAATTCTGCCATACCCTCAACGCCCTGCTGGATGGCGGGCGGCAGGTGGTGGTGGCGGCGGACTGCCTGCCCTCCGATCTTGAGCATCTGGACGAGCGGGTGCGCTCGCGCCTCGCCGGCGGCCTCGTGGTGGAGCTTGGCCCGTTGGAGGAAGAGCTGCGCCTGCAGATTCTCAAGAGCCGCTACCAGACCCTGACCGAGCAGCATCCCGGCTTCACCGTGCCGCTGCCGGTGCTTGAATTCCTCGCCCGTTCCGTCGGCCAGAGCGGCCGGGATCTGGAAGGCGCGCTGAACAAGCTGCTCGCCTTCAACCAGCTGACCGGCGAGCCGGTGACGCTGGAGATGGCCGAAAACGCGGTCAAGGACCTGATCCGCCCGTGCGATCCCAAGCGGGTGCGGGTGGATGACATCCTGCGCATCGTCGCCAAGCACTACAATGTCACCCGGGCCGATCTGCTCTCGCAGCGCCGCACCGCCAATGTGGTGAAGCCGCGCCAGGTGGCGATGTATCTGGCCAAGACGCTGACGCTGCGCTCCCTGCCGGAAATCGGCCGGCGCTTTGGCGGGCGGGACCACACCACCGTTCTGCATGCCGTGCGCAAGATCGACCGCCTGCTCGCCACCGACCGCTCGCTGGCGGACGAGATCGAGCTGCTCAAGCGCCTTGTGATGGAAGCCTGATCCGGCTTCCACTCCCCCCTGCGGGCGATCGGGCACAGGCCAATTTCAGATCCGGCCTTGCCATGAGCGCGGGCTGGCGGCAATGTGCCCGCCCCGGCTTCTGCTTCGGCGGAGGCCATGGCATGGGGCTGCTGATGGCACAAGCGGCCTGCATGCGCATCACCAAAGGGAACATGCCGCCTGTGGCGAATCTCATGTTCCATCCCTGAATTTGGAGGCGACCGCGCCGGGCCGCAGCAGGCCCTGCGGGCTCCAGAGCGAGAGAGTCTACGGGCCATGAAGGTTACCGTCGAGCGCGCCGAGCTTCTCAAGTCGCTCAGCCACGTGCACCGCGTCGTCGAACGGCGCAACACCATTCCGATTCTCGCCAATGTGCTCATCCGCGCCACAGGCTCCGGGCTGGAGCTGAAGGCCACGGACCTTGACCTCGAGGTGGTGGAAAGCCTGCCCGCCGAAGTCTCGCAGCAGGGCGGAACCACCGTTCCCGCCCATGTGCTCTATGACATCGTGCGCAAGCTGCCTGATGGCGCGCAGGTGCAGCTTGAGACCAATGGCGAGCAGGGCACGCTCACCGTGCGGGCCTCGCGCGCCCGCTTCTCCCTCCAGACCCTGCCGGAAACCGATTTTCCGGATCTGGCCGCCGGTGAGTTCGCCCACAGCTTCAGGGTGAAGGCGCTGGAGTTCCGCCGGCTGGTGGACAAGACCCAGTTCGCCATCTCCACCGAGGAGACGCGCTATTATCTCAACGGCATCTATCTGCATGTGGCGGAAAATGCCGGCTCCCCCACCCTGCGCGCTGTCGCCACCGATGGCCATCGCCTCGCCCAGGCGGAACTGCCCGCCCCCGTGGGCGCGGAGGGTTTGCCCGGCGTGATCGTGCCGCGCAAGACCGTGGCCGAAGTGCAGAAACTGCTGGAAGACAAGGAGGCGGAAGCCGCCATCTCCATCTCTTCCACCAAGATCCGCGTTCAGGTGGGGGCCATCGTGCTCACCTCCAAGCTGATCGACGGCACCTTCCCCGATTATGGGCGGGTGATTCCGCAGGGCAATGACAAGCTGCTGAAGGTGGACAAGGACGCCTTCGCCGCGGCGGTGGACCGTGTCTCCACCGTTTCCAGCGAGCGCGGCCGCGCCGTGAAGCTGGCGCTGGCGGAAGGCCGGCTGACCCTCTCCGTCAGCAATCCCGATTCGGGCAGCGCGACCGAAGAGCTGGAAGTGGACTACAGCGCCGATCCGCTGGAGATCGGCTTCAATGCCCGCTATCTGCTGGACATCACCAGCCAGCTTGAGGGCGATCTGGCGGAATTGCAGTTCGCCGATTCTGGCTCTCCCACTCTGGTCCATGATGCCAGCAAGGCAGATTCGCTCTATGTGCTCATGCCCATGCGGGTGTGAGGCGCGCGGAACGGCCTGAACCCGATATGGCCTGTCGCTTGCGGCAGGCCATTTCCTTGCAGGGGTCTTGCTTCAGCCTTGCGTCCGCCGCCCTGAACAGGCCGGGCGGATACCGGCTGCCCCGGCATCGGGTTCACGCGAAAGCGGCCCGGCATCCGCCATTCGGCATTTCTCCCACCCCCGGCTCCATTTCAGCCCATGCAGCATGCCCGCATCCGCACCCTCTCCCTGTCGCGCTTTCGCTCCTATGCGGCGGCGCGCTTGCAGGTGGGTGCCGGCCCTGTCGTGCTCACCGGCCCGAATGGCGCGGGCAAGACCAATGTGCTGGAGGCCATCTCCTTTCTCACCCCCGGGCGCGGACTGCGACGGGCGCAACTGGCCGATATCGGCCAGCAGGAGGCCCATTCCTCCCCTTTGGTGCAGGATGGACTGCACCCCTGGGCCGTCTCGGCCATGGTGGATGGCGCGCTGGGAGATGTGCGGCTCGGCACCGGTGTCGAGAATGCCGAATCCACCCAGCGGCGCTGCCGGGTGGATGGCGAGCCGGCCGGCAGCGCCAATGCCTTTCTGGATCACCTCAAGGTGGTGTGGCTGACACCGGAGATGGATGGCCTGTTCACCGGCCCGCCCTCCGATCGCCGCCGCTATCTGGACCGGCTGGTGCTGGCGGTGGATGCCAGCCATGGCAGCCGGGTGAATGCGCTGGAACGGGCCCTTCGCGCCCGCAACCGCCTGCTGGAGGACAATGGCGCACCGCGTTTTCTGGATGCGGTGGAACATGAGCTGGCAGATCTTGCCATTGCGGTTTCCGCTGCCCGTGTGGAAACGGTCGCACGGCTGGGGGCCGAGATTGCGACGCGCCATGATGCATCCTCCCCCTTCCCCTTCGCGGAAATTGCGCTGGAGGGCACGGTTGAGCGCATGCTCGCATCCGCGCCCGCGGTGGAGGTGGAGGACCGTTATCGCGCCCTGCTGCGCGACAATCGCGCCCGGGACCGCGCTGCCGGGCGCACGCTGGAGGGGCCCCATCTGTGCGATCTGCTGGTGAGCCACGGGGGAAAGCATCTGCCCGCCGCGCGCTGCTCGACCGGGGAGCAGAAATCCCTCCTCATTGGCCTCACCCTCTCCCATGCCCGTCTGGTGGCAGCCATGCAGGGCGTCTCACCCGTTCTGCTGCTGGATGATGTCGTCGCCTATCTGGATTCGGAGCGCCGGGCCGGGCTGTTCAGCGCGCTCACGGCTCTGGGGGCTCAGGTCTGGATGACCGGGGCGGACAGCAGCGCCTTCAGCCAGCTTGAGCAGATCGAGCATTTCACCGTGCTGCCCGGTCTCGTGCAACCGGCCTGATGTGGCGACCGCGACACGCCCTGTGGCGAACATGTCGCACTGCGCCATGACATGCCGGGCATAAGCTGGAATTAGACTGAAAGAGGCGGCGGAACACGCCTCTCAGATCCGGAATTCATCATATTATCCAACTGGATAGCACCAATCCGAAACCGGCCGGCCAGGTCCGGTGAGGAAAAAGAGTCTCTTTCACGTCACACTGTTGCACATGTGCAACCCGCAGCATTGCGAGCCCATGGTAAAGGCTTTGTGCCTGCGCAAAATTTCAAACCTTTTCGCGGCGTTAACCTTAATGACACCTTACCGCGATTGAATGCGTTGCCAGAGAGGCGGTCCCCGCCCCTGCCACGCGGAATCCGCGAAGGCAGTTTTAATTCGCATTTTCGTGTTGGGCAGATCATGGCAACTGAAGCGACGAAAAGCAGCATTCTGACGCGCCGGCTGTTCATGCTGGGCGCACCCTTGGCTCTGGCCGCTTGCGTGACCACGGATCAGAATCCCCCTCTGGGCACAGCCATTCATGACCCGCGCTATGGCGCGATTCCCGGAGAGCGCTTCCCTGTCGAGGCGATCGACCTGTCCGAGGTCGATCCCAAATATCGCCGGCAGGTGGTGGATTACAAATCCCCCCACGCGCCCGGCACGGTGGTGATCGATATCAACAACCGCCATCTCTATCTGGTCCAGAAGGATGGCAAGGCGCTGCGCTATGGCGTGGG
Source organism: Haloleucobacter ellipsoideus (assembly GCF_052491725.1). Lineage (NCBI taxonomy): Bacteria > Pseudomonadati > Pseudomonadota > Alphaproteobacteria > Hyphomicrobiales > Xanthobacteraceae > Haloleucobacter > Haloleucobacter ellipsoideus. The sequence continues at coordinate 142,301 of NZ_JBQWAR010000021.1, read as the reverse complement.
CGTGGGCAAGGAAGGCTACATGTTCCGTGGCAATGCCACGGTTGGCCGCAAGGCTGAATGGCCGAGCTGGACCCCCACCCCCAACATGATCCGCCGCGAGCCCAAGCGCTATGGCCCCTATGCCGGCGGCCTGCCGGGTGGCGAGAACAACCCGCTCGGCCCGCGCGCGCTCTATCTCTATCAGGGCAACCGCGACACGCTGTTCCGCATTCATGGCACCACCGAACCGTGGAGCATCGGCAAGCAAGTCTCCTCCGGCTGCATCCGCCTGCTGAACCAGGACATCATCGATCTCTATGAGCGCGTCCCCACCGGCGCGCGGGTGATCGTGCAGCGCTGAAGCCGCGCCCTGCCCGGACAGGACAGTCTTCAACCGGCCGGACATCCCGGCCGGTTTTTTTGTGCGCCGCGCTGAAGCCCTTTCCAGCCAGAGGCACCCCTGCCCCACCGGAGGGTCTCATCCTGCCGGATGCGTCTTGCCCTCACGCCTCCGCAGCACCGCGCCACACCGATGCACCGGAGCCGGCACTTTCCTGCGGCACGGCTGCCGGAACTGGCCGGTGGCGGGCGCGGGACAGGCCGTGCTCGGTCTTCTTCCAGTAAAAGGGCCGCCAGACCAGATCGACCAGTGCGTTGCAGGTCGCGACCGAGGACAGCAGCCAGTAGAAGGGAATGGTCGAGATGATGCGCCAGTCCAGCTTCTGCCCCCGCCGGCGCAGGCCTGTCGCGATGGTCAGCCCCGCCCCCAGAAGGCCGGCGACCAGCGTGCTGTAGGAAATGGCGGAAACCAGCACCTCCGGCCATGTCTCACAGGGCAGGCCGATCTCGCCCCGCGCGATATCGCGCAGGAGCAGCCCCATGAACAGGGGATGGGTGAGCGCGGCCGCGAAGGGCCCGGCCGTCAGCAGCAGCAGGGCCAGTGTGGCGCGCAGCCCCATTTCGCGCACCAGCGCCTGCGGCGCGCGGGCATGCACCAGCAGGGTCTGCGCCCAGCCCTTCATCCAGCGCGTCCGCTGGCCCAGCCAGGCCTTCCATGTGATCGGGGCCTCCTCGAAGGTGGAGGCCGAGATGATGTGCGTGCGCCACCCCGCCCGGGCAAGCCGGATTCCAAGATCGGCATCCTCGGTGACATTGAATGGATCCCACGCCCCGACCTTCTCCAGAACGTCACGCCGGAAATGGTTCGAGGTGCCTCCCAGAAGGATCGGCAGATCAAGCGCGCTCAATATGGGCAGAAGCACATCGAACTGGCCGGCATATTCGGCGGCGAACTGCCCGCTGATCCAGCTCTCGCCCCCATTGTCCACGCACAGGCGCGCCTGCACGCAGCCCACCCGCGCATCCGTGCGAAACGCCATCAGCGCACGGCGCAGCTGGTCTGGCTCGGGATGGTCCTCGGCATCGAAAATGCAGACATGGCTGCCGCGCGTGAAGGCCAGGGCCAGATCCAGCGCCTTGGGCTTGGTGCGCGGGCCAATGGCCGGCACCGCGATTTCCTCGATGCAGGAGGGCAGGTCCACAGCCGCGATGGCGGCGCGGGTTATGCTGTCATCCGCCTCAACCACCAGCTTGATGTCCAGTTTCTCGGCGGGATAGTCCAGCCCCTTGAGCGCCTCCACCAGATGCGGCACCACCGCGGCCTCGCGATACAGCGGCACCAGCACGGAATAGACCGGAAGGTCCCTGTCGCTCAGGCTTGCGCCCTCTTCCATGCGTGCGGCGTTTCCCGGCCCGGCGCCCCAGGCGGTCGGGCGCACCGCGCCCCCGCCCGCATAGAAGCATCCGGCCAGACGCAGCGCGATCCAGCCCAGAAACACCAGGGACAGGAGCGTTTGCAGGATCAGCAGCCCCAGCGCCACGGACTGGCCGAACAGCGGCGGCAGGCAGATCGCCAGCAGCACGGGCACAAGGATCGACAGCGCCAGCCCGCTCATCACCCGCTTCTGCGAAAGCCCGCCGGCGGATGTCTGCGGGCTGGTTTCCAGACGTCCGAACACGGCCGCATGGGCCAATGCCGGGCCAGCCTGCGCCAGCAATCCCCGGCGCAAGGTGGCCGGCGCGATGAGATGCACCCTGTGCGCCAGCTCCACATCCTGCCTGAGGGCGCGGGCGAGATGGCGGATCTCGCGCCCCTCGATCGCCAGAATGAAATCGGTGCGCCCATCCTCCTGAGGCTGGGGCATGGCGCCCACCCGCAGCGCCATCCGCGCCATGTCCAGTGTCCGGGGCAGGTCGAGCCTGTCGGGATCGGCCACCCGCACCCCAAGATGGCCGGCAAGAATCCGCACGGCCTCATCCGGCGAGACATGGCCCTGGGCGATCAGCACCTGATCCGCGCCCACACCCAGCCGCCGTGCACGCTCCACCGCGGCCAGCAGCACAGGCTCGGGCAGGATGCCCGCAAAAGCCCGCGCCTCGACAGGAAGCGCCAGCCCCTGCACGCGCCCGCCAGCCGGCCCGCCCTGCCCCGACCCTTCATGCGGTTCCCGTGGAGGCGGTCCTTGCTGCCCGGACCTGTCGATACGCTTTGCCATATCCCTTGCCGCACCATCTGAATACGACCGGCACCACAGGACAGGCGCGGCATATTCAGGCAACCGGATAAGCAACAGGCATGTGGCATGCCATCCATCCGTGGATGTAAAGATCAATAAACACATCTATAGGTAGAAATGACTGATCTATACTGTCCCGTCAGGGGTTTTTCTGCGCCCGACAGCCATGCTTCCCTGCCCCACAGGCCGGAGGAAACCCGTATTCAGGCCGCTTCACCCCCCTTTCCACCCCCACTATTCCGCTGCGTCACACTGCACCCGATTCGATTCCGGACAGGAAAGGCGCAACAGGCCCCAAGCATGCGTTGACGCGTCCCTCGGACCTTCCTAAGTTCCGCGCTCCACTCTTGGAGCCTGAAATGACTGAAACCTCGTCCGTCCCTGTTGTTCCGGCCGAACTTGCCGCCGAACTGCGCCAGCTTGCCGAAACGGCCACAGCCTGGCCGTTCGAGGAAGCGCGCAAGATTGTGGAGCGGCTGAAGCGGAAACCGAAAGACGAGGTTCTGTTTGAAACCGGCTATGGCCCCTCCGGCCTGCCGCATATCGGCACCTTTGGCGAGGTGGCGCGCACCACCATGGTGCGCCATGCCTTCCGCGTGCTGACCGAGGACAAGATCCCCACCCGCCTGCTGTGCTTCTCCGATGACATGGACGGCATGCGCAAGGTGCCGGACAATGTGCCGGACCCGGAGGCGCTGAAGCCCTATCTCCAGCTGCCCCTGACCAAGGTGCCCAACCCCTTTGGCGGGGGATACGAGAGCTTTGGCCACCACAATAACGCGATGCTGCGCCGCTTCCTCGACACCTTCGGGTTCGACTATGAGTTCGCCAGCGCCACGGACTATTATTTCTCCGGCAGGCTCGACGCCATTCTGCTGAAGGCGGCGGAAAAGTATGATGACATCATGGCCATCATGCTGCCCACGCTGGGCGAGGAGCGGCAGGCCACCTACAGCCCCTTCCTGCCCATCTCCCCCACCACCGGCCGCATTCTCTATGTGCCGCTCAAGGGCGTGGACGCAAAGGCCGGCACCATCACCTTCACCGACGAGGACGGGGTGGACAAGACCATTCCCGTGACCGGCGGCCATGTGAAGCTGCAGTGGAAGCCCGATTTCGGCGCCCGCTGGGCGGCGCTCGATGTCGATTTCGAGATGTTCGGCAAGGACCACCAGACCAATGCGCCGATCTATGACCGGATCTGCGACACGCTCGGCGGCATCGCGCCGGAGCATTTCGTCTATGAGCTGTTCCTCGACCAGAACGGGCAGAAGATCTCCAAGTCCAAGGGTAATGGCCTCACCATTGACGAATGGCTGACCTATGCCAGCCCGGAGAGCCTTGCGCTTTATATGTTCCAGTCCCCCCGCTCGGCCAAGAAGCTGCATTTCGATGTCATCCCGAAGGCGGTGGACGAGTATTTCAACTTCCTCGCCCGCTATGAGACGCAGGACTGGAAGCTCAGGCTGAACAATCCGGTGTGGCACATCCATGCCGGCAATCCGCCCAAGCTGGACATGCCTGTCTCCTTCACCATGCTGCTCAACCTCGCCTCGGCGTCCAACACCGAGGAGAAGGAGACGCTGTGGGGCTTCCTGCGCCGCCATGTGCCTGGCATATCACCGCAAACCCACCCCAAGCTCGACGAGCTGGTGGGCTATGCGGTGCGCTATTTCCAGGATTTCGTGAAGCCGGGCAAGGTGTTCCGCACCCCGGATGAGGTGGAGCGCGCGGCACTGGTGAAGCTGGATGAAGCCCTCGCCGCCCTGCCGGAAGGCGCAAGCGCCGAGGACATCCAGACCGCGCTTTATGATGTCGCCCGGCCGATCGAGCGCTATCAGGACTTCAAGGCCAAGGGTGCAACGCCCGAGCGCCCCGGCGTCTCCGTGCAGTGGTTCAACACGCTGTATCAGGTGCTGCTGGGGCTGGAGAAGGGGCCGCGCTTCGGGTCTTTCGTGGAGATTTACGGGGTGCCCGAAACCCGTGCGCTCATTGCCAGGGCGCTGGCGGGCACGCTCTCCTGAGCGACACCACCCCAGGGACAGGAACGGAAAGCCCCGGAAAACCGGGGCTTTTTTCTTTTGCGGGCCAGATGCGGGCAATGCTCAGGGAGCGGAAGCAGCGCGCCCGGATTTCACACATATAAAGTGTGCAGAAATAAAAATCACACCACACCTTCACAAGTCGCGATTTTAATGCACTATGTCTATGTATAAGGTTTGTTTTGAAGTGTGGAGATTGTGATGTCGCTGCGTCTTGGAGATACCGTTCCCGACTTCACCGCCCAGAGCACGGAAGGCGAGGTCCGCTTTCATGAATGGCTTGGCGATGACTGGGGCATCCTGTTCTCACACCCCAAGAACTTCACCCCGGTGTGCACCACCGAGCTGGGTCAGGTCGCCCATCTGAAAAAGGAGTTCGACAAGCGCGGCGTGAAGGTCATCGGCCTTTCGGTGGATACCATCGAGAACCACCCGCAATGGGTCGCCGATATCAAGGACGCCACCGGCGCCGAGCTCAATTTTCCGCTGATCGCCGATTCCGGGCGCGAGGTCTCGGATCTGTATGACCTCATTCACCCCAATGCGAATGACACGCTGACGGTGCGCGCCGTCTTCATCATCGGCCCGGACAAGAAGCTGAAGCTGACCCTGACCTATCCGGCCTCCACCGGTCGCAATTTCGCGGAAATCCTGCGCGTGGTGGATTCGCTCCAGCTCACCGCGAAGCATTCCGTGGCCACGCCCGTGGACTGGACCAATGGCGATGATGTCATCATCGTGCCTTCCATCTCCGACGAGGTGGCACAGGAGAAGTTCCCGGAAGGCTGGAAGACCGTGAAGCCCTATCTGCGCGTGGTGAAGCAGCCGGGCCTGTAGGCCCCTGCCGGGCTGCTCCCCCTGGAGGCAGCCCAACTCCGCGCCCGTTCTCCGGGCCCTATGGCCCGGTTCTGCCCGGACGCCTGCCTGCAAGCGCCCGGTTCCCGCCCATGAGTTCTCCTCCCGGACTTCCGGCCGGCTTCTGCCGGCCGGCCTTTCCTCAGGCGGTCATGATATAGGTGCGCAGCTCATCATGCTCGCGCTGCATTTCCTCGACGCGATGCTTCACCACATCGCCGATGGAGATGATCCCGCACAGGCGGTTGCCCGAAACCACCGGCACATGGCGGAAACGCCCGCGCGTCATCCGCTCCATGATGGTGACGATGTCCTCGTCCTCCGTGCAGGTGACGACCACGCGGGTCATCACACCCTCCAGCTTCTCCTCCAGCACGGCGGTGCCCCGTTCCGCCAGCAGGCGCATCACGTCCCGCTCGGAGAAGATGCCCTTCACACCCATCTCCTCATCCACCAGCACCAGCGCGCCGATGCGATGTTCCGCAAGGCAGTTCACGGCCTCGCCCACCGTGGCTCCGGGTGAAAGGAATACAACGTCTCTGCCCTTGGCAGCCAGCATCGTCTTGACAGTCATGGCACGCTCCCTTGCCTGCCATCCCCGCCCCCGGTTGCCCCGATGTCTGTGGGGGATGGCCTGATCGACCCCTCAAGAATTGACCGATCCGGCACCCCAGACAAGAGCACATCCGCAGATTTCGCGTCACAATCGCCACAGGTCCGGGTGGCGCGTGGATGCGCGACCTGCCCTTGCGGCAGATTCATGTTGAAAATCAGGGCCGGTATGCCGCCCGCGGGATAGGATCGAACAGGCCGAACAGGAGAAAGCCGGCCATGAAGCCACCCAGATGCGCCTGCCAGGCCACCTGCACGCCCTCCATGCCCGGCATGTCCAGCCCCAGGCCAAACAGCAGGTTCAGGCCCATCCACAGGATGACGAACATCAGCACGCGCCTGTCCCCCAGCCCCTGCCGCAGCGTATGGGCGGGCTGGTGTGCGCTGGAGCCCCCGCGTGACTGGCCGGACAGCGGACCGCCGGGCGCGAAGGTGAAGCGCACCGCCCCCGCCATGATGCCGGACACCGCGCCCGATGCCCCGATGAGCGGCACCATCCCCTCCGGGTAGGTTATATAGTGGGCGGCAGCACCGCCGGCCGCCGTCACCGCATAGAACAGGGCAAAGCGCACCGCGCCGAAGCGCCGCCCCAGGGGCGTGCCAAAGGCCGCGAGCCAGATCAGATTGATGCCCAGATGCGCCCAGTCTCCATGCAGCAGGCCATAGGTGACCGGCGTCCACAGGCGCGGGCCAAGACCGGTCTCGGAGAAGAAGCCGAACTCCGGCAGGTGATAGCGCACGGGAATGAAGGCGAAGAGCGTGAGGACATCAATGTCCTGCTCCGCGCTCAGCACCCACTCGCGCACCATATGCACCAGCACCAGCAGGGCGGCGATGGCGAGCACGCAGCCGGGCAGATTGAAGACGGGTTGCCGTCTCGGCGCGCGGGGTATGGGCGGAAAGTCAGACACGTCGGAGTGATACCACCCCCACGGCCCGCTTCAAGTGAAAAGGCTGCCCCCCTGAAAAGGCGGGCCCAATGCGACCGGAAGGGGAATGCGCGCCGCGCCGTCCGGCCCTTCCGGGCAACAGGGTTAAGAGGCACCGCCATGGCGCATGGGCACTAGATTTGCCTGCCCCTCCCCCTGCGCCGCCATCCTGAATCCAGCACGCACAAGGGCCGGACGCGTTAAGGTTAACAGAAGGTTGACAGAGCAATTGCGGCCAATCTCGGGCATTATCATTTCATTAACCGAGGTGCGGTGATCGAGATGACCAAACGCTTCCTTCAGATCCTGTTGACCAGCCTGCTGCTCACGGCATCATCCTATGCCGGTGCACAGGAGCTGCGTTTCGCCAGCCTGACAGCAGCCTTTGCGCCCCGTCACCTGCCTGAAGGCGGCGCCACGATCGCCCCGCGCGGTTATGTGCGTTTCTGCCAGCAGCTTCCCGAGGAATGCGTGCCGAGCGGCAATATCGTTGCCGCCATCCGTCTGGAACCGGAGCACCGCGCCCAGCTTGAGCGCATCAACTACGCCTTCAATGTCGCCATCGAGCCGGTGACCGATCTGGAACAGTATGGCGAGACGGACCGCTGGACCTATGCCGACAGCGGCAAGGGCGACTGCGAGGACTATGTGCTGGAAAAGCGCCGCGCGCTCATCCAGCTTGGCTGGCCGGCCTCTGTCCTGCTCATCACGGTCGTGCGCGACCATAATGGCGATGGCCATGCCGTTCTCACCGTCGTGACCGATCAGGGCGACCTGATCCTCGACAATCAGGAGGACCGCATTCTCTCCTGGAAGGAAACCGGCTACCGCTTCGTGAAGCGCCAGTCCCGCCTCGACCCCTCCAGCTGGGTCTCCCTCGGCGAACGGATCGTGCCGCAGGTGGTTGGCAGCCGTCGCTGAACAATCTGACAAACGAAAAGGCCCGCGATGTCTCCTCATCGCGGGCCTTTTCGTTATTGGGGGCATGGAAGGCAAATGGCAGACCGGGCGGCGCACCGGCGCCCCTCACTCCTGCGCCCCGGCAGAGCGGGCCGCGCACTCCATGGGGAACATGGCCGACGGGGCTGCATCCACATCATGCAGCCCCCCCCCCGATCCCGGATCGCCCCGCGCGCTATTTGCGCTCGGCCTTCTGGTGGCGGCGGCGCGCCATCATGTTCAGCCCCTCGATCGCGGCCGAGAAGCCCATGGCGGCATAGACATAGCCCTTCGGCACATGGGCTCCGAAGCCTTCGGCGATCAGCGTCATGCCGATCATGATGAGGAAGCCCAGCGCCAGCATGACCACGGTGGGATTGGCCTCGATGAACCGCGCCAGCGGGCCGGCTGCCAGCAGCATGCAGCTCACCGCCACCACCACCGCGATGACCATGATCGGGATATGCTCGGTCATGCCCACGGCCGTGATGATGCTGTCGATGGAGAACACCAGATCCAGCAGGATGATCTGCACGATGGCGGCCGAAAAGCCCACGGCCACCGCCGCCGGCGCATCGAACATGTCCCCCTCGCCATGGTCCGGGTCCACATTGTGGTGGATTTCCTTGGTCGCCTTCCACACGAGGAACAGGCCACCGGCGATGAGAATGATGTCACGCCAGGAAAAGCCATGGCCGAACAGATGAATGACCGGCGTCGTCAGGGTGACGATGATGGCCACCGTGCCCAGAAGGGCCAGCCGCATGATCAGCGCCAGCCCGATTCCGATGCGCCGGGCCTTGGCGCGGAACTGGGCTGGCAGCTTGTTGGTGAGAATGGAAATGAAGATGAGATTGTCGATGCCGAGCACCACTTCCATGGCGATCAGCGTGACAAGGGCCACCCAGGCGGCCGGATCGGCGGCCAGTTGCAGCAGATACTCCGTCATCTGACAGGACTTTCAATAAACAGGTCTGGGAAAAAGCGATATGCGCACCACGGGTGCAGCCGGCCCGTGTCAGCGCCCGCGCGGGCGCCCGGTCCGGCAGGGGCCGACCTCATGGAGGGCCCCGTCCGCGCATGTCGCGACAGGCGCGCCACCATGCCGGCAGATGGCCATGGCAGAGCCGGGCCTCTTCACCCGGCCTGCAGCGGATTTCCGAAATATGGATGATGCACGCGCATCCGAAGCCCTCATCCCGGCGCATGGGGAAAAAGGAAGGGTGCCGGTCGCGCTGACAGTGCGATGCCGGACAATGGGCTTTCATGGGTCCTGATCCCGAATGACCCCATCCTGCCGCCCTGACTCACGAAAACCGGCCGGACAGAATCACAACCGGAGATAAGTGAGGACGGATGATGCGGGCGCAAATGCTTAACGACGCTTGATGATCCGACATCACGCGTCGTTAGTCGCGCCAGAGGGGCCCGGATCAGGTCTCCAGATTAAAGCGCATCGTGGCAAACCCAAGGTTTTACCGATGCGGCATCCTGACGCACCCATGTGCGAACCGCTTGCAACAACAGGGATCCGCGCCGTGCGCTGAGCCGAACACAGGCTTGCGCGCAGTCCGGCGGGCATGGCCTGCCCGCGCAGAAATGCAGACGCGCTGCGCCCCTCCAAGGGGCACAGGACAGGAAACGGGATGTCAGGAAAATGAAGAGGGAGGAGAGCGGGGGCGATGCCCTCCTCCCTCAAACCCGACCACCCACGGGTTGCGGACCATGGGCTTTGACCGAACGGTTCGGTCGGTATGTTTTGACTTAAACCATCAGATCGGATACGGCAAGAGGGAACCAAACGGTTCGGTCAATTTTTTCTGAATTGCGCCATGCCAAGGTGCCATTGCAAGAATGCGGTACAGTTCCTGCTCTTCTTCTCATCTGCCCTGCTGGCATGTTACAGGGTGGGAAACTCAGGAAGACAGATGCTGGATACCGCTTCCGCATATGCGCACCCGCATCGGATTCAGATCGGGGCGATGCCGGGGCTGAAGGAGAAACATGGCGCGATGACGCACATGGCAAACATTCCCGTGGCGAGCTCTCCCGTGGCGCGTGACGTCACAGAAAATCTCGACGGGGCCGGTGCTGCGACATCCTCGCATTCCGGCGCGGGACAGGACCCCGAAAAGCGCAGGCAGATTCTGGCCGGCGCACGGCAGATGTTTCTCGAGCGCGGCTTCGACGCTGCCAGCATGGGTGATATTGCACGCGCGGCCGGTGTGTCGAAGGGCACGCTCTATGTCTATTTCCAGGACAAGGAAGACCTGTTTTCCGCCCTCGTTTCCAACGAGTGCGGCGTGACTGCCGAACTTCTCTTCGTGCTGGATTCCAATGAGCCCGATATTGCCAAGGTGCTCACCCGCCTTGGCACCTCCTTCATCGAGGCGATGGTGCGGCCCGAACATATCGCCACCCTGCGCACGGTGATCGCCATCGGCTCGCGCTTTCCCGACATCGGCGTGCGCTTCTTCGAGGCCGGCCCCTGTGTGGGCGTGCGGCGGCTGGCGGAATATCTCCAGCAGAAGGTCGATCAGGGCGCGCTGGCGATCGATGATGTCGAGCTGGCGGCAAGCCAGTTTCTGTCCCTGTGCAAGGATGGCATCACCTTGCCGATCCTGCTGGGCTCGGAAGACTCCGCGGACAGCAACCATACCGACAAGGTGGTTGCCGGTGCCGTTCACATGTTCATGCGCACCTATGCCGATCCGAGGCGGCGCATCGCCCGCAAGATCAGCAAATTCGGCCGGAGGGGGAGAGGATGGCTGTCACCATCTATGGCATCAGGGCCTGCGACACCATGAAGAAGGCGCGCGCATGGCTGGACGCCCATGCGGTGACCTACAGCTTTCATGACTACAAGAGTGCCGGCATCAGCGCCGGTCAGCTCGAAGGCTGGGCCGCACAGCTGGGCTGGAGCGTGCTGCTGAATCGCGCCGGCACCACATTCCGCAAGCTGGACGAGGCGGAAAAGACGGATCTGGACGAGGCGAAAGCCATCGCCCTCATGCAGGCCCACCCCTCTCTCATCAAGCGTCCGGTTCTGGATCTGGATGGCACGCTTCTGGTCGGCTTCAAGCCCGAAGCCTATGAAGAGGCCTTCGCCAGACGCGCCTGAACGGCCCCAAGATCAACCGGCCGGAGCGATCCGGCCAATATATGAATTTGTGCATTGTTGCGACAGCGGGTATCTCGAACCGCCACAGCGCACATAACAGGGGGCATCGCCCGCGATGCCTGCCCGCATCTTCCGAGGATCGATGGGTCGTCTCGATCGCTACATCTTCTCCATGACTGCAACTGCATTTCTCAGTGTGGTTGTGGTTCTTGCCGGTATGATCTGGTCGACCCAGGCCCTGCGCCAACTGGATCTGGTGACCAGCCAGGGACAGACCATCCTTGCCTTTCTGGCCATCACCGGCCTGACCCTGCCGATGCTGGTGCTGGTCATCGCGCCGGCCTCGCTGTTCATCGCCACCGCCTATGCCCTGCTGAAGCTGAATGGAGACAGCGAGATCGTGGTCATGGCCTCCGCCGGCATGGGGCCATGGCGGGTGATCCGCTCGATGATTTTCCTGGCGCTGCTGGTGTCCGCCTTCTGCACGGCGCTTGCCATTCATCTGGTGCCCACCTCCCTGCGCATCTTTCGGGCGCAGGTCACGCAGGTGCGCGCGGATGTGGTGTCCTTTGTCGCCCAGCCCGGCCGCTTCGTCAGCCTCTCCCAGGGGCTGGTCTTCCATGTGCGCGAGCGTGACCAGAACGGCACCATGCGCGGCATTCTCATCAACGATGCGCGCGACAACAACACCTCCACCTATCTCGCCGATCGCGGCAATATCGTCGATACCGATGCCGGCACCTTCCTGATCTTGGAGGATGGCTCCATCCACCGGCGCGGCACGGAGAAGGACAACGGCACATCCGTGGTGAAGTTCAAGCGCTACGCCTTTGACCTGAGCAGCCTTGCGCCCGACAGCCAGACCGAGCTGCAGATGCCCGGGGAACAGCCCTTGTCCCATGTGCTGAACCCGCCGGCGAACGACTTCTTCCAGTTCTCCCAGCCGGGCCGCTACAGGGAGGAGCTGCACAAGCGCCTTTCGGCGGGCCTGTACCCGCTGGCCTATTTCGCCATTGCCGCCGCCGCCCTTGCCCGCCCGCGCACCACGCGGCAGAGCCGGGGCATGGCGCTGCTGGCCATCATTCCCGCCATGGCCATCGTGCAGATCGGCAATTTCGCCATTGCCGGGCAGTTGCGCGCCCATGCGGCCGCCGTGCCGCTGATCTATCTGCTGCCGATCGTGACGGTCATCATCTGCGCCATGGTGCTGCAGGGCTGGCTGCGCCCGTCGGTGCCGGCATGGCTGACCAATGCTGCCGAGACTCTGCGTCAGCGCTTCACCCGCCCGCCCGCGGCGCGACCCTCCTGAACCGCGGCAGGACGCACACACGCTCATGATCGGACGCATCCTCGGCTTTTATTTTGCCCGGCGCTTCGCCTCTGCCGTCGCGCTGATTTTCCTCTCCTGCGTCGGCCTCATCATGCTGGTGGACTTTCTGGAGATGGCGCGCCGCACGGCGGACAAGGACCATGTGACCACCTCCATGGTGGCCCTGGTCACGCTCTACCGCGCCCCCGCTTTCACCGAGCAGCTGCTGCCCTTCGCGGTGCTGTTCGGGGCCATGGCGACCTTCGTGGTGCTCTCGCGCAATCTGGAACTGGTGGTGGCGCGGGCCGCTGGCCTTTCGGCCTGGCAGTTCATCACCCCGGCCCTCATCATCGCCTTTCTCATCGGCGTTTTCGCCACCACCGTCTTCAATCCGCTCTCCGCGAACTTCAAGGAACGGGCGAATCAACTCGAAAGCCAGATGTTCGGCTCATCCGGCAACTTCCTGAGTGCTGCCCGCAATGAATTCTGGATTCGCCAGCAAAGCATCGACGGGCAGGCGATCATCCAGGCGGCGGCGTCGAGCGACAGTGGGCGGCAGCTTTCCTCGGTTGTGGTTTATGAATTCGACCACGCGGACAAGTTGACGGAACGGGTGGAAGCACGCAGTGCGCGTCTGGAGGATGGCGTGTGGGTTCTCTCCGATGCCCGCGTCCTCGTTCCCGGCCTCGATCTGGAAACCTACGAGACCTATCTCATCGCCACGAATCTTGATCCCATGCGGATTCAGGACGCTCTGGTCTCGGCTGAAACCGTGCCTTTCTGGCAACTGCCGAACGCAATTCACAGCGCCGAGCAGACCGGTTTTGGAGCAGAAAGATACCGCCTCCAGCTCCAGAGTCTGCTTGCGCGGCCTTTCCTTCTGGTCGCCATGGTGCTCATCGCGGCTGTGGTCGGCCTGCGCGTTTTCCGCTTTGGCGGTGTGGGGCAGACGATTCTCGGTGGCGTGGCGGCCGGCTTTCTGCTTTATGTTGCCACCAAGCTTGCTGAAGACCTCGGCGAAGCTGGTATTGTTCATCCCGTTGCGGCAGCTTGGTTTCCAGCAGCTGTTGGGATTATCGTGGGGGTTCTCGTTCTGTTGAATCGGGAGGACGGATGACGGCCGCGCCGCGCCCCAGCTCTGGGACTGTTGAAAAAACCCGTCACCCCAAGGTGGACGGGAATGGTGGAGTCATGGCCGCATCCGTAATGGTCAAGCGCTTTCCGGCTTTGTCTGCCAGGCTTTCGGGCTCGGTGGCCGCGCTGGCGCTCGGCCTGCTGCTGGGTGCCGCTGGTACCGCGCATGCGCAGGGCGCAGCGCCCGTCAGCAACATGCCCACCAACGCCATCTCCACCCGCGAGGTCGACCCCAACCAGCGCATGCTCGTGACGGCCGACCAGCTCGAATATGACTACAAGAATGACACCGTTGCCGCCGTCGGCAATGTCCAGATCTACTATGATGGCGCTGCGCTGTCGGCCAAGCGTGTCGAGCTCGACCGCAAGGCCAACCTGCTGCGCGCCATTGGCGATGTGCATCTGAAGGACAAGGACGGGAAGGTCGTCACCTCCGACCGCATGGAGCTGACACAGGACTTCCGCGAGGGCTTCATCGATTCCCTGCGCCTCGACACGCCGGACAACACCCATTTCGCCGCCGCGCGCGCGGACCGTACCGAAGGCAATGTCACCGTCTTCCAGAACGGCGTCTACACCGCCTGCGAACCGTGCAAGGAACAGCCTGAAAAGCCGCCGCTGTGGCAGGTGAAGGCCAAGAAGATCATCCACGACCAGCAGGAACGGATGATCTATTACGAAGACGCCAAGCTGGAATTTTTCGGCCTGCCGATTGCCTATTTCCCGTTCATGTCCACCCCGGACCCGACGGTGAAGCGCAAGACCGGCTTCCTGATGCCGGAACTCTTCTCCTCCAGCAATGTCGGCACGGGCGTGAGCCTGCCCTTCTTCTGGAACATTGCGCCGGACCGCGACATCACGCTCTCGCCCGGCTATGTGTCCAAGCAGGGCTTCCTGATGCGTGGCGAATGGCGTCAGCGCCTGATCAATGGCAGCTACTCCATCCGCGCTGCCGGCATCATGCAGAACGACAAGGACGCCTTCCTCAACGACAATTACGTCCTGCCCGGCTATCGCAACGCGCGTGGCGCGATCGAGACATCCGGCTCGTTCATGATCAACCGCTTCTGGAACTATGGCTGGGATGCGACCCTGCTCTCGGACCGGACCTTCCTGCGGGACTACAGCCTGGCCGGGGTCAATGATCTGACCCGCGTCTCCACCGCCTATCTGACGGGGCAGAAGGACCAGTCCTATTTCGACCTGCGCGCCCTCTACTTCCTGGGCATGACGGTCACGGACAATGAAAAGCTCCTGCCTTTTGTTGGCACGCTCAATTATGACCGCGTCTTCAGCAACACCCTCTGGGGCGGTTCCACCCGGCTGAACGTGAATGTCACCAGCCTCACGCGCGATCAGGCAGATTTCGTCGGCATGTGGGAGAACACCTCCCGTGGCGGCGCCGTGGGCATTCCCACCGGCTCCTGCGCCCTCACCAATCCGAACCCGGAAGAGTGCCTGCTGAGCGGCATTCCGGGTGACTATACCCGCGCCTCGGCGGAACTCTCCTGGCGCAAGACCGTCATCGACGATGCCGGCCAGATGTGGACCCCGTTCATGTCCGCCCGGGTGGATGTTGCGGCTGTGAATGTCGATTCGCTGCCCTTCAGCTACCAGTATGGCTCCACCTTCTCCGGGCAGAACCCGATGCATTCGGGCAATGACAGCATGGCGCGGGTCATGCCCGTCATCGGTCTGGACTATCAGTACCCGTTCATCTCCGTGCAGGATTGGGGCACCCAGACCATCACGCCCCGCGCGCAGGTCATTGTCCGCCCGAACGAGACCGATATCGGCCGCTTCCCGAACGAGGATGCCCAGAGTCTGGTGTTTGATGACACCAACCTGTTCGAGGTGAACAAATATTCCGGCTATGACCGTGTCGAGGGTGGCGGCCGCCTGAATCTTGGCGTGTCCTATAATGCCGCGCTCAACAATGGCGGCTCCATCAGCGCGCTGGTCGGCCAGTCCTATCACCTGTTCGGCCGCAACTCCTTCGCTTATGGCGACATGGCCAATACCGGCCTTGAATCCGGCCTGCAGACCAATCCTTCCGATTATATCGCCAGCTTTGCCTATGTCCCCTCGAACAATTTCGATGTAGTGACCCGCTTCCGCTTCGACCAGGACGATTTCGACCTGCGCCGTGTGGAAGTGCAGGGCCGCGGCCGCGTGGGTGCGCTCAGCTTCTCTGCCACTTATGGCCGCTATGATGCCCAGCCGCTGATCGGTTATTATGACCGGCGCGAGGGCGTGTTCACCAGCGCCACCTACAAGCTGACAGACACATGGTCTGTCCGCGGTGCGGTGCGTTACGATCTGGTGGAATCGGGTGTCGACTATTCGCTGATTGGCCTTGCCTATAGCGATGACTGCTTCACCCTCGCCATGAACTATATCTCGGACTACTCGCTGGATGGCCCGGATGGAAAGCGGGTGGACAAGGTGATGGTGCGTATCGGCCTGCGGACGCTGGGTGAAACCGGCTTCAGCACCAATGTCAGCAGCGGCGACTGAGCTGCCCGGCACGGCCGCCGCGCCGCATGAGAAAAGCAGAACAGGGGTGGCCCAAGCCGCCCCTGTTGCATTTCCACCTGTGAGTGATCAGGATGAAGCCCGGCTTGTGTCAGGAGCGCGGGGGCGAACGGCAACCGGCTCCTGCCGGTGATGTGAGCCAGACAGACAGGATCATGCCGCCCCGGGCGAACCGCCAAGGGTGCTGTGATGACGATAGCGCCGCGCCGCCCCTTCTGCCTTTCCGCCTTGCCGGGCCGGACATGCCCTGACACACGGAGCCGTGCATGGAGAGGATGTATCCGGCAACAGCGCCGGCCCACCCGGCCACAACCGCCCTTGCCAGCTTCTGCGCGGCAAACCAGATGAATCTTGCTTCTGCCCCCTGAACCGGACTTGTGACCCTGACGGCCATGCGCTTCCCGCCCGACTTTCTCGATGAAATCCGCGCCCGGCTTCCGGTGTCGGAGGTTGTCGGCCGTCGCGTGAAGCTGCGCAAGCAGGGGCGTGAGTTTGCCGGGCTCTCTCCCTTCAATGCGGAAAAAACCCCCTCCTTCTTCGTCAATGACCAGAAGGGATTTTACCACTGCTTCTCCTCCGGCAAGCATGGGGATGTGTTTGCCTTCCTGATGGAGACGGAGGGCCTGCCCTTTGGGGAGGCGGTGGAGCGGCTGGCCTCCATGGCCGGCCTCCCCCTGCCGACGGTGACGCCCGAGGCCAACGCCAGGGAACAGCGCCGGCGCACCCTGCATGAGGTGATGGCGCTGGCGGCCCGCCATTTCGAGGATACATTGCAAACCCGGGCCGGGGCCAAGGCGCGCGGCTATCTGCAGGATCGCGGTCTTGGCCCGGCCACCCAGCAGCGCTTTCACATGGGCTATGCGGCGGGCGAGCGCTTTCATCTGAAGGAAGCGCTGGGCAAGGCCGGCATTCCTGTCGCCGATATGGTGGAATGCGGCCTGCTCATCGCGGGCGATGACATTCCCGTGCCCTATGACCGTTTCCGGGACCGGGTGATGTTTCCCATCACCGATCTGCGCGGGCGGGTGGTGGCCTTTGGCGGGCGGGCGCTGGAAAAGGATGCGCCGGCAAAATATCTCAATTCCCCGGAAACCCCGCTCTTCCACAAGGGATCGCTGCTCTACAATGGCTTTCAGGCCCGCACCGCCGCGCATAATGGCGCGCGCATCATCGTGGTGGAAGGCTATGTGGATGTCATCGCCATGGTGGAGGCCGGCTTTACCGGCGCTGTCGCCCCGCTCGGCACGGCACTCACGGAAGAACAGCTCCAGCTGCTCTGGCGCATGAGCGATGAGCCGCTTCTGCTGTTCGATGGCGACAAGGCCGGGCGCCGGGCGGCTTACCGGGCGATTGATGTGGCCCTGCCCCATATCCGGGCCGGGCGCAGCCTCTCCTTCGCCACCCTTCCGGAAGGGCAGGACCCCGATGACCTCATCCGCCGTTCCGGGCGTGAGGGGATCGAGGAGATTCTGGCCCAGGCCCGCCCGCTCGCCACCGAATTGTGGACCCGGGAAAGCGAGGGCGCCACGCTGGATACGCCGGAGCGTCGCGCCGCCTTCGAGAACCGCCTTCAGGAGGTGGTGAACAGCATCACGGATGAAACCGTGCGCCGGCATTATCGTCAGGACCTGATGGGGCGCATGCGGGCCCTGTTCTCCCCTTCCGGCGGGCGCGATGGCGGGCGCGGAAGCTGGCAGGGCGGCGGCGGGCAGGGTTCAGGCTGGCAGGGAGGTGGATGGCAAGGGGGCGGACGGCAAGGCCGCGCCCGACCGGGGGGCGAGGCGCGCACACATGCGGGCACGCATGTTTCCCGTGGCAGCGGCATCGGCCAGAGCGCGCTCATTCGCGGCCCGATGGCGGATCTGCCGCGCAATGAGGCCCTGCTGCTCTTCTGCCTGCTCAATCACCCCTTCCTGCTGGAAGAGTTCAGCGAGGAGATCGCCACCCTGCCCTTCGTGAACCCGGAGGCGGACCGGCTGCGGCAGGCACTTCTGGCCGCCCATCTGGAAGGACATCTCGAACAGGGCGAATCAGCTGCCCCCTGGCGGGCTGATCCCGAGCTGGAGGCTCTGGCGAAACGGGTCGGCACCCTCTCAAACCCCAGAATGGACTGGCCAGCCTACCCGAACACCTCTCCGGAGGACACTCGTATATGGTGGCAGCAGCGCATGGCCTTGCATCACAAGGCTCACGCGCTATCTAGAGAACTGAAGGATGCGGAACGCAGCCTTGGGGAAGATCCCAGTGAGGCGAATTTTGCGTGGCTGTGCGATGTGCAGCGCCGTCTTTCGACGCTGGATGGAACCGAGGCCCTGGTGGAAGGTTTCGGTCTGTCCTCCGGGCGCAATGGCGCCCAATCGGTTTGACCCGGGCCCGCGGCGATACAGATGCCGGGGCGGGTGGAAGGTGACGTCTCGACAGGATGCTGCCCGCATCTGTTAGACGGGTGATTTTGCGTGATTTTGTCCGCCTGTTCAGGCGGGCTTAACCATTTGACGTTTAAGGCATGTGGCGAAATAGCGCCCGGCCCGGGAAAGACAGGGCGACGACGGCTCGGCACCGCGCCGCCATTGCGCTGCCTGATGGCAGTGAGATCAGCAGGAGAAGTCCATGGCGAAACAATCTGCCGAGACGACAGAAGCTCCCGAGAAGGAGAACGACGCCCCCGACGGGCCGTTGCTCGACCTCTCGGTCGCAACCGTCCGGAAGATGATCAACACCGCCAAGCGCCGTGGCTATGTCACCCATGAGCAGCTCAATGCGGTGATGCCTTCCGATGTGACCTCATCCGAACAGATCGAGGATATTCTGGCCCTGCTCAATGACATGGGCATCAATGTCATCGAGGCCGAGGACAGCGAGGAGAACGCCGAGGACGCCGAGGGCGAGGAGGCCGAGGAGGTCGAGGGCGGCGAGATTGCCCCGGCCGCCTCACGCGCTGTTGCCAAGAGCGAGACCAAGGCCGAGCCGGCTGACCGCACGGATGACCCGGTGCGCATGTATCTGCGCGAGATGGGTTCGGTGGAGCTGCTCTCGCGCGAGGGCGAGATCGCCATCGCCAAGCGCATCGAGGCCGGCCGCGAGGCGATGATCGCCGGCCTGTGCGAAAGCCCGCTGACCTTCCAGGCCATCATCATCTGGCGTGATGAGCTGACCGAGGGGCGCGTGCTGCTGCGCGACATCATCGACCTTGAGGCCACCTATGCCGGCCCGGAGGCGAAAGCCCCCGTCGCCCCCGGTGGCGAAGAGGGCGAGGATGCCGAGCTGGGCGAGGACGCCAATGCGGACAATGACGATGACGACATGGAAAACTCCCTGTCGCTCGCCGCAATGGAGGCGGAGATCAAGCCGAAGGTGCTGGAAACCTTCGACCGCATCGCCTCGTCCTACACCAAGCTGCGCCGCCTTCAGGACCAGAATGTCGAATCCCGGCTGAAGAACGAGACCCTCTCCCCGGCGCAGGAGCGCAAGGCCCGCAAGCTCAAGGAAGAGCTGGTGGCCGACATGAAGAGCCTCTCGCTCAACCAGACCCGTATCGACACGCTGGTGGAGCATCTCTACGAGATCAACAAGCGCCTCGTCTCGCTGGAAGGCCGCCTGCTGCGCCTTGCCGACAGCTATGGGGTGAAGCGCGATGACTTCCTGAAGAACTATCTGGGTTCGGAACTCGATCCCAAATGGCTGCTGCGCGTCTCCAAGCTGGGCACGCGCGGGTGGAAGAATTTCGTCGCCCACGAGAAGGACACCATCAAGAACCTGCGCGGGGACATCCACGCGCTGGCGACCGAAACGGGCCTCGAAATCGCCGAGTACCGCAAGATCGTCCAGATGGTGCAGAAGGGCGAGAAGGAAGCCCGGCAGGCAAAGAAGGAAATGGTGGAGGCCAATCTGCGCCTCGTCATCTCCATCGCCAAGAAGTACACGAACCGCGGCCTGCAGTTCCTGGACCTCATCCAGGAAGGCAATATCGGCCTGATGAAGGCGGTCGACAAGTTCGAGTACCGGCGCGGCTACAAGTTCTCGACCTATGCCACCTGGTGGATCCGGCAGGCCATCACCCGCTCCATCGCGGATCAGGCCCGCACCATCCGCATCCCGGTGCACATGATCGAGACGATCAACAAGATCGTGCGCACCTCGCGCCAGATGCTCCACGAGATCGGCCGCGAGCCGACCCCGGAAGAGCTGGCCGAAAAGCTCGGCATGCCGCTGGAGAAGGTGCGCAAGGTGCTCAAGATCGCCAAGGAGCCGATCTCCCTCGAAACGCCGATCGGCGACGAGGAGGATTCGCATCTGGGCGACTTCATCGAGGACAAGAACGCCGTTCTGCCCATCGATGCGGCCATCCAGTCCAATCTGCGCGAGACCACCACCCGCGTGCTTGCCTCCCTCACCCCGCGTGAGGAGCGTGTGCTGCGCATGCGCTTCGGCATCGGCATGAACACCGACCACACGCTGGAGGAAGTGGGCCAGCAGTTCTCGGTGACGCGTGAGCGTATCCGCCAGATCGAGGCCAAGGCCCTGCGCAAGCTGAAGCACCCCTCCCGCTCGCGCAAGCTGCGCTCCTTCCTCGACAACTGAGGATGGCGGGAGATTGGGCATCAGCTCCATGAGACAAGGCGGCAGAAATGCCGCCTTTTTCATGTCCGCGCCTCCCAATGCCCGTTCAACAGGCACAATGGGGGTGAATGCCCACCAGACGCCCACTCCATGTGCAGCATTTCATCCCCGGCCGCGGCTCCGCCTCTCGCGGCAGCGCCGGCTTTGCGCTATTCATCGGATTCCTGTTCTCAGCGGTCGGAACCGCCCCACATGCCTGTTGCCCGCTCCCGCAAGCCCAACCGCACCATCACCGAGCCCTTTCTGGGCACCCGGCTCAAGGCGGACATGCACGCCATCGCCCAGGCCCATCAGGGACGGATACTGGATCTGCGCAATGCCATTGTCGCGCATCTGAAGGTGGCGATGCAGGAGGCGCGGGATGAGGCGGAGCGGCTGTTGTTCGAGGATGGCTGCGGTCGCTGCTGCTCCATGCGGCTTTCGGCCTTTCAGGATGCGATGATCGCCGGCGCCTATGAGGTCGCCACCACCTATCTCTACCCTGCCGACAACCCCTCCCGCTCCGAGCGCATGGCGATTGCGGCGGTGGGTGGCTATGGCCGGGGCATGCTGGCGCCGGGCTCGGATACCGATATCCTCTTCCTGCTGCCCTACAAGCAGACGGCATGGGGCGAGAGTGTCACCGAAGCCATTCTCTACATGCTGTGGGATCTGGGGCTGAAGGTGGGGCATGCCACCCGCTCGGTGGATGAGTGCCTGCGGCAGGCGCGGGCGGACTTCACCATCCGCACCTCGATTCTGGAGGCGCGTTATCTGGTGGGCGACCGGGCGCTGTTCGACGATCTGGCGACCCGCTTTGACAAGGAGGTGGTGGATGGCACCGCCGCCGAATTCGTCGCCGCCAAGATGGCCGAGCGCGAGGAGCGCCTGCGCCGGGCCGGCCAGTCCCGCTACCGGGTCGAGCCGAATGTGAAGGATGGCAAGGGCGGGCTGCGGGACCTGCACACGCTGTTCTGGATCGCCAAATATGTCTATCGCGTCCAGACAGCCAGCCAGCTCGTGGCGAAGGAGGTCTTCACCCGCGAGGAAGCGCGCCTGTTCACCCGCTGCGAGGACTTCCTGTGGTCCGTGCGCTGCCACCTGCATTTCCTCACCGGCCGGGGAGAGGACCGCCTCTCCTTCGACCTGCAACGGGAAATGGCCCGCCGCCTCGGCTATACCGAACATCCCGGCCAGCGCGACGTGGAACGCTTCATGAAGCACTATTTCCTCGTGGCGAAGGATGTGGGCGACCTCACCGCCCTGCTCTCCGCCGCGCTGGAAGCCCGGCATGACAAGCAGGTGCCCGGCCTGCGCGGCCTTGTGCAGCGCCTGCGCCCCGGCTCACGCCGCACCGTGCTGAAGGAATGCCCGGACTTCGTGCTGGACAACAACCGGCTGAATGCGGTCGATCAGGATGTGTTCCAGCGCGATCCGGTCAATCTGCTGCGGATGTTCCACATTGCCGACAAGCGCAATCTGGCCCTGCATCCGGATGTGATGCGCCTTGCCGCGCGCTCGCTGTCCCTGATCGATGCCCGCCTGCGGGAAAACCCGGAGGCCAACCGCCTGTTCCTGGAGATCCTCTCCTCCAGGAACGCGCCGGAAACCGTGCTGCGCCGCATGAACGAGACCGGCGTTCTGGGGCGCTTCGTGCCCGAGTTCGGCAAGGTCGTGGCCATGATGCAGTTCAACATGTACCACCATTATACGGTGGACGAGCATCTGCTGCGCTGCATCGGCATTCTTTCGGAGATCGAGCGGGGGGATAACCCGGAAACCGATCTGGCCCATGAGCTGATGGGCACGGTGAAGAACCGCACCCTGCTCTATGTGGCGCTGCTGCTGCATGACATCGCCAAGGGCCGGCCGGAGGACCATTCCATTGCCGGCGCGCGCATCGCGCGCCGCCTGTGCCCGCGTTTCGGCCTCAGCGCCTCGGAAACGGAGACGGTCGCATGGCTGGTGGAAGAGCATCTCGTCATGTCCACCGTCGCCCAGTCCCGCGACCTGTCCGACCGCAAGACGATTGAGAAATTTGCCGCCGTCGTGCAATCGCTGGAGCGGCTGAAGCTGCTGACCATCCTCACCACTGCGGATATTCGTGCGGTCGGCCCCGGCACATGGAATGGCTGGAAGGCCGAACTCATCCGCACCCTCTATTATGAAACCGAGCCGGTGCTCACCGGCGGCTTCTCGGAGGTGGACCGGGCCAAGCGCGTTGCCGCCTCGCAAAGCCAGTTGCGCCATGCACTGGAGGCCGAGTGGCCGGCGCAGAAGCTCGACATCTATATGGAGCGGCATTACCCGCCCTACTGGCTGCGCACAGATCTGGACACCCGCATTCGCCATGCCCGCTTCATTGCCGAGGCGGAGGAGGCGGAAAAGACCATCTCCACCCAGTCCACTCTGGAGCCGGAGCGCGGGGTCACCATTCTCACCGTGCTGGCGCCGGACCATCCCAAGCTGCTCTCGGTCATTGCCGGGGCTTGCGCCATGGCCGGGGCGAATATTGTGGACGCCCATATTTCCACCACCACCAATGGCTTTGCGCTGGATACCATCGCTATCCGCCGCACTTTCGAGCAGGATGAGGACGAGGAGCGCCGTGCCCACAAGGTGTGCGAGGCGGTGGAGCAGGCGCTGGCCGGACAGGTGCGCCTGCCGGAGATGATCGCCCGCAAGCTGCCCAAGGGCCGCAAGACCTTCTCTGTGGAGCCGGAAGTGACGGTCAACAATGCCTGGTCCAACCGCCACACCGTGGTGGAGGTGACAGGGCTGGACCGGCCCGGCTTGCTGTTCGAGCTGACAACCCGGCTTTCAAAGCTCAATCTGAATATCGCCTCGGCCCATATCGCCACATTTGGCGAACGGGCGGTGGACGTGTTCTATGTCACCGACCTGATGGGGGCGAAGATCACGGCCGCCGCGCGCCAGTCCGCCATTCGCCGCGCACTGGTGGCGGTGTTCGAGGGTGGAGGGGATGAGGCGGAGTCGACCCGGAATGTGGCCCGCAGGTAACAGCTGCGCCCTCGGGTGCCAAAAACCGCCGGGCTGAGGGGGCAGTGCGCCATTTCTCCCACGCGGGCGGGATTCTTGCTGCTATAAACCCGGAACCGCCGCAAAAGGGCCTTTCCGGCCCGTCATATGTCGTCATCTTTCATTTTCGCCTTGCCCGGTGGTCATGAAGGGTGCAACCAGAAAGAACACGCCGCAGCTCTGGCGCCTGAAGACCCAAGCATGACCCTGGACCCGACCCATTCTGCCCCGCCCCCTCCGGGCCCCGGCCTTCTCGACCTTGCTGGAGACCCGGCTTCCATCCGCGTGGTGGTGGCCATGTCCGGCGGGGTGGATTCCTCCGTGGTGGCCGGGCTGCTGGCCAAAGCGGGCTACGATGTCATCGGCGTCACCCTCCAGCTTTATGACCATGGCGAGATGGCGCAGAAGCGCGGGGCCTGCTGTGCGGGGCAGGACATCTATGACGCCTCCGAGGTCGCGCGCACGCTGGGCATTCCCCACTATGTGCTGGATTATGAGAGCCGCTTCCGCGAGGAGGTCATCAACCGCTTCGCCGACAGCTACGCCTCCGGCATCACCCCCATTCCCTGTGTGGACTGCAACCGCACCGTGAAGTTCCGCGACCTGCTGGCCACCGCCGAGGATCTGGGCGCACAGGTTCTGGCCACCGGCCACTATGTGGAAACCCGCGCCTTGCCGGACGGGCGGCGCGCCCTCTATCGCGGCGCGGATGAAAACCGCGACCAGAGCTATTTCCTCTATGCCACCACGGCCGCCCAGTTGCAGCGGGTCCGCTTTCCGCTGGGCCACATGAGCAAGCCGGATGTACGCGCCCTCGCCCTTTCCATGGGACTGGACGTGGCCGACAAGCCGGACAGCCAGGACATCTGCTTCGTACCCGGCGGCAATTATGCCGAGGTGGTGGAGCGCCTGCGCCCCGAGGCCGTGGAGCCCGGCGACATTGTGCATATGGACGGACGCGTGCTGGGCCGCCATCGCGGCGTGGTGCATTACACCATCGGCCAGCGCAAGGGTCTGGGCATCGCCGCGCCCGAGCCGCTTTATGTGGTGGGGATCGATGCGGCCCGGCAGGAGGTCCGCGTCGGCCCGCGAGAGGCTCTGGCCGTGCGCACCATCGCGATCCGGGATGTGAACTGGATCGGCGACCTGCCTTTCGAGGTGGCCTGCAGGGCGGGTGACGAGGTTTATGTGAAGGTGCGCTCCACCCGTCCCCCTGTTCCCGCCCAGCTGGGCATGGGAGAGGATGGAACGGCGCTGGTGCATCTGGCCAGTGGCGAGGAGGGCGTCGCCCCCGGCCAGGCCTGCGTGTTCTATGAAAGGCTCGGCCCCGGCGCGCGCCTTCTGGGAGGCGGCACCATTTTCCGGGCACAACGCATGATGAATGACATTGCGCGGGTGGCCTGAAACATATCGGCAAGGGCTGCCGGCTATAGGCACTGTGTCAGAGCCGGAGATGATTCCGGCCCCATGCAGCGCGCACGCGCGGGGCCGCAGGGACAGGGCGGAGAGAGATGAAAATGGCGGTTCAGTACGATCTTGAAGGCCAGAAGCGGGCTTATGCCAAATGGGCCCCGATCTATGACAAGGTCTATGTGAAGCTGCTCGCGGATGCCCAGCGCAAGGCTGCCGCCACCGCCGCCCGATGCGGCCCGAACATTCTTGAGGTGGGTGTCGGCACCGGTCTTGTGCTGCCCTATTATCCGCACCACTGCCGCGTGACCGGCATCGATCTTTCCGCCGACATGCTGCGCAAGGCCGTTGACAAGAAGGTCGCGCGCCATCTCGGGCAGGTGGGCCTGCTGGCCGCCATGGATGCCTGCAATCTTGGCTTTGCGGACCACAGCTTCGATGCCGTGACTGTCCCCTTCGTCATCACCCTTGTGCCGGACCCGGAAGGGGCGCTGGATGAGATGCACCGTGTGCTCAAGCCCGGCGGAGAGATCATCGTCGCCTCCAAGCTGGGCGCCGATGACGGCCCGGTGATGCATATCGAGCAGGCGCTTGCCCCGCTGGTGAAGAAGGTGGGCTGGTCCATCGCCTTCAAGGCCAGCCGCCTGCGCAACTGGGCCGCCAAGTATGACGACATGGAAGTGATCGAGATTTCCCCGGTTTTCCCGGTCGGCTTCTTCAAGCTTGTGCGCATTCGCAAGAACGCGGTGTGAACAAGCTTCTGCTTTCTTGACAGGAGCGCGTTCCCGTTCCTATATGCCGCCTCTGCTGATGCACAACAGTGCTTCGGCACCGGTTTGGCAGCGTAGCTCAGTTGGTGAGAGCGCCGGATTCATAACCCGGAGGTCGGCGGTTCAAGTCCGCCCGCTGCTACCATGTTTCCCTGTGCCCGCCTTTTCCGGATCCGCGGGCCGGGATATTTCGAATCACATATTTTGCGCTATAGCATCCCGCATCCCCTAGGCTTGCGTCCCGGCCTGTGGCAGCCTGCCCGTGCCTGCCACCTGCCGCATGGAACCCAGATGCTGATCCGCCCTGCCCGCGCCGAAGATTGCGATGCCATATGGTGCATCCTCGCCCCCGTCATCCGGGCGGGCGAAAGCTATCCCCTGCCACGGGACATGGGCCGGGATGATGCGCTGGCCTACTGGCTGGGTGCGGAAAATGAGGTTTTTGTCGCGCAGGATGAGGAGCAGGCCGCAAGCCCGGTGCTCGGCACATATTATCTGCGTCCGAACCAGCCGCGGGGTGGCGGTGGCGGGCATGTGTGCAATTGCGGCTTCATGGTTGGCGCACAGGCGGGCGGGCGCGGCATTGGCCGGCGCATGTGCCAGCATGCCCTCGCGCAAGCCCGGGCACGCGGCTACAGGGCGATGCAGTTCAATCTGGTGGTGAGCACCAATGTGCAGGCCGTGAAGCTGTGGCAGGCCTGCGGGTTTGAAACAGCCGGCCGTCTGCCCCGCGCCTTTCTCCACCCGCAGCGCGGATATGTGGATGCGCTGGTGATGTATCAGGAACTGTGACCCCCTTCCCGGCGGAGACAGCCCCGCCGGGAAGGGGTGATGTCACTCACCCTTGTTCTCGCGCAGCCAGCGGACGATGCCGGAGAAATCCGTGCCTTCATGTCCACTTTCCGCAAAGCGGGTATAGAGCTCTGTGGCGGCGGCGCCGAGCGGGGTGGCGGCGCCGGCCTCACCCGCCGCATCCTGCGACAGGCGCAGATCCTTCAGCATGAGCGCGGCGGCAAAGCCCGGCACATAATCCCGGTTGGCCGGGCTGGTGGGCACCGGGCCCGGTACCGGGCAATAGGTATTGAGAGACCAGCACTGGCCGGATGAGGTGGACGCCACATCAAACAGCGCCTGATGCGACAGGCCGAGCTTCTCGCCCAGCACGAAGGCCTCGGAAACGGCGATCATCGAAATGCCGAGGATCATGTTGTTGCAGATCTTCGCCGCCTGCCCGGCACCGGCTCCGCCGCAATGGACGATCTTCTTGCCCATCAGTTCCAGATAGGGGCGGGCCCCGGCGAAATCGGCATCTGCGCCGCCCGCCATGAAGGTGAGGGTTGCCGCTTCCGCGCCACCCACGCCCCCGGAAACCGGAGCATCCACGCTTTTGTGGCCGGCCTTTTGCGCCGCCTCGTGGAAAGCGCGGGCCGAGGCCACGTCAATGGTGGAGGAATCAATGAACAGCGTGCCCGCCGGTGCCTTGGAGAGCAGTCCGTTCTCGCCCGTGAGCGCCCCCAGGACATGGCGGCCGGAGGGCAGCATGGTGACCACCACATCCGCCTGCCCCACCGCTGCCGCGGCACTTTCAGCAATGGAGACCCCACGCGCCTGCGCCGCTTCAATCGCGGCGGGCGAGAGATCGAAGCCGCTCACCTGATGGCCGGCCTTGACGAGATTTCCGGCCATGGGTCCACCCATGTTCCCAAGGCCGATAAAAGCGATATGTGCCATGCTGTTTCCTCCCAGAAACACTGGAGTTGCGTGTCATTGCGCCTGTCTGGCGCCGGCGTCCTTGCGTCGCCTTGCACCAAGCTTCCCTCAGGCGGCGCCCGGCCCCGCGCGATCAGCGCGCGGGAAATGATGGGCGGCCCGATTGCGTTGGAAGCCTCGGGAATCCGGCGCAGGCGCAGATCGCGCATGATCTTCCCGATCCCGTCTTCGCCAGATCGTCCTGCCCAAGCTGCGGCCACAGGGCCGCACGGGTCATATCGAGGCCGGCATCGGCGGGGCGGAGGGCCCGGCCGTGCAACCTCGTTCAGGACACATGAAAGGGGGGTGGAAAGAGGCGTGAGAGAGCCAGGAGGTGCGCACCACACCTCTTCCCACCCTGCCACCCTCAGGCGGCCTGCCGGCTCCGCAGAGCCGGCAGGCCTGTGCCTGAAGCGGCTCAGCCCATGGTGGGGATCACGAAGTCCGCACCATCCTTGATGCCGGAAGGCCAGCGCGAGGTGACCGTCTTGGTCTTGGTATAGAAGCGGATACCATCCGCGCCATGCTGGTTGAGATCGCCGAAACCAGAGCGCTTCCAGCCGCCGAAGGTGTAATAGGCAATCGGAACCGGGATCGGCACGTTCACACCCACCATGCCCACATCCACCTTGGCCGCGAAATCGCGGGCCGCATCACCATCGCGGGTATAGATCGCAACGCCATTGCCATATTCATGCTCGGTGGGCAGGCGCAGGGCTTCCTGATAGTCCTTCGCGCGGACGATCGAGAGCACCGGGCCGAAGATCTCTTCCTTGTAGATGCGCATGTCTGTCGTCACATGGTCGAACAGGCAGCCGCCCATATAGAAGCCGTTCTCATAGCCCTGCATGGTGAAGTTGCGGCCATCGACCAGCAGCTTGGCACCCTCGGAGACACCGGCCTCCACATAGGACTTCACGCGGTTGAGCGCCTCACGCGTCACCAGCGGGCCGAAATCGGCGTTCACATCGGTGGAGGGGCCGATCTTGAGCGCTTCCACGCGCGGCACCAGCGCTTCCACCAGCCGGTTGGCGGTATCCTCGCCCACCGGAACCGCGACCGAGATGGCCATGCAGCGCTCGCCCGCCGAGCCATAGCCCGCGCCGATAAGGGCATCCGCCACCTGGTTCATGTCGGCGTCCGGCATGATGATCATGTGGTTCTTGGCGCCGCCGAAAGCCTGCACGCGCTTGCCGTTGGCGCAGCCGCGGCCATAGATATATTCGGCGATCGGCGAGGAGCCGACAAAGCCGATGGCCTTCACGTCCGGATCATCGATGATGGCATCCACGACATCCTTGTCGCCATTCACCACATTGAGGATGCCGGCCGGCAGGCCTGCCTCGATCATCAGCTCGGCCAGACGCATGGGCACGCCCGGGTCACGCTCGGAAGGCTTGAGGATGAAGGCATTGCCGGCGGCAATGGCCGGGCCGAACTTCCACATGGGAATCATGGCCGGGAAGTTGAACGGGGTAATGCCGGCCACCACGCCGAGCGGCTGGCGCATGGAATAGATATCGATGCCCGGGCCGGCGCCTTCCGTATATTCGCCCTTCATCAGATGGGGAATGCCGAGGGAGAATTCGACAACTTCCAGCCCGCGCTGGATATCGCCCTTGGCATCGGGAATGGTCTTGCCATGCTCGCGGGCGAGCAGCTCGGCCAGCGCGTCATAATCGCGCTGCACCAGCTCAAGGAATTTCATCAGCACGCGGGCGCGGCGCTGCGGATTGGTGGCGCCCCATGCCGGCTGGGCGGCCTTGGCATTCTCCACCGCGGCCCGCAACTCGGCCTTGGTGGCCAGATCCACGGTCGCGATCACATCGCCGGTCATCGGCTCGAAGACATCCGCCTTGCGACCGGATGTGCCGCGCACATGCTTGCCGCCAATGAAATGACCGATCTCACGCATGGACTTCTCTCCTCTTCGCGCTTCCATAACGGCTGGCAACAGGCTGCCGTCTTGTGTGCCGGCTCACGCTCGCGCGCTGTGGTTGAGCGCGCATGGAGCCTTGAGAGAGAGGATGCTCTATCTTTCCGCGCACAGATACGGCAATTTTCGCACTGACAATGTGCAAAAATTGACAGACAGAACATCCACCCATGCCTGATGCTCCAACGCCCCCGGCCCATGCGGCCCATTCATCCCCGCCCGGAGACTTCGACTGGTCGGACCTGCGCTTCTTTCTGGGCGTGGCGCGGGCCGGCCGGCTCACCGTGGCAGCCAGCCGGCTGGGTGTCGAGCATTCCACGGTGAGCCGGCGCATCGCCATTCTGGAAACCCGCCTCGGGGCGAAACTGTTTGACCGCAGCCCGCGCGGCTATGATCTCACCCGCGCGGGTGAGCGGCTTCTGGTTGCGGCCGAGGGCATGGAAAGTCTGGCGCTGGCGGCGCAGGGCGCCATTGGCGGGGCGGATCTGGGCGCTTCAGGCACGGTGCGCATCGGCGTGCCGGATGGGCTGGGCATCTTCTTCCTTGCCCCACGCATCGCCGGGCTGGCCATGGCGCATCCGGATCTCGACATCCAGCTTCTGGCCATGCCACGCCTGTTTTCCCTTTCAAGACGCGAGGCGGATATCGCCATCTCGCTGAACCGCCCCGCCACCGGGCGGCTTCATGCCCGCAAGCTCACCGATTATCGCCTGCGCCTGTATGCGGCGCGGGGCTATCTTGCCCGCCATGACGCGATCACCAGCCGCGCCCAGCTCTCCCGCCATCCCTTCATCGGCTATGTGGATGACCTGATCTATACGCCGGAGCTGGACTATGCGCCGCTGGTGGCGCGCGATCTGCGGGTGCGGGTGAAAAGCTCCAGCCTGGTGGCCCAGCTCACCGCCACGCGCGGCGGCGCGGGCATCTGCGTGCTGCCCTGCTTCATGGGAGACCTGTTCGCGGGAAAGGAGGATGACGCACTGGTGCCGGTGCTGGCGCAGGAGGTGCAGCTCACACGCAGCTTCTGGCTGCTCACCCATGCCGATACGCGCGATCTGGCGCGCATCCGCGTGGCGGCGGATTTCATCGTGGAAGCCGTGCAGAAGAACCGCGCCCTGCTGATGCCCCAGGCCACTGGACCCGGTGAGACGGCAGCATCCTGACCCCCTGCATCCATGCAGCGCCCATGCTATGGAACCTCTCTCATTCCCCTGCCGGAGCTTTCATGGCCACCCGCCCCCGTTCCAGAATCACCGCGCCCGGGCTGGACTTCACCCGTGAGCAGGCCCTCTATGCCCAGCCTGTGCTCGATCCGCTCCATGCCCCGATCGCCGGCGCGGATGAGGTGGGGCGCGGGCCACTGGCCGGGCCGGTGGTGGCCGCCGCGGTGATTCTCGACCCCGCGCATGTGCCGCAGGGACTGGCCGATTCCAAGAAGCTCAGCGCCCGGCGCCGCGATATCCTCTATGCGGAGATCTGCGCCCATGCGGACATTGGCATCGCCCTCGCCCCGCCCGCGCGGATCGACCGGGACAATATCCGCCAGGCCACCCTGTGGGCGCTGGCGCAGGCGATCGCCGCCCTGCCGCGCGCGCCGGCGCTGGTTCTGGTGGATGGCAATGACCCGCCCCCGGCGGCCTGCAGGGTTGAAACCATTGTGGGCGGAGACAATCTCGTCGCCTCCATCGCTGCGGCCTCCATTGTTGCCAAAGTGGTGCGGGACAGGCTGATGACCCGTCTCGGGGCGCAGTTCCCCGCCTATGGGTTCGAGCGACATATGGGTTATGGCACGCCCGCGCATCTGGCGGCCCTGCGGGCGCATGGCCCCTGCCCGCACCACCGCCATTCCTTCGCCCCCGTGCGCCAGAAGACCCTGCTTCTGGATGAATAGGCCGCGCGGATGCAGGAAATGTATGCCGTGTGGCCCGCGGCACTTGCGCTTTGCCGTGGTGCGCGCATAGCTTCCCCCTCTCCTTCCTGCGGAAAAAGACAGAACGCGCATGACCATCCGCCTGCATCAGGGCGATCTGCCCGATGATTTCGTTGCCGCCCCCATCGTCGCCATCGACACCGAGACCATGGGCCTCAACCCTTTCCGCGACCGGCTGTGTCTGGTGCAGCTCTCCAATGGCGATGGCACGGCGGATCTGGTGCAGATTCCGCAGGGTGCCAATGCCCAGAGCGCGCCGAACCTGACCCGCCTGCTGGCCGACCCGAACGTGACCAAGCTGTTCCACTTCGGACGGTTTGACATCGCCGTTCTCCAGCAGACCTTCCGGGTGATGCCGCAGCCGGTGTGGTGCACCAAGATCGCCTCGCGGCTCGTGCGCACCTATACCGACCGCCACGGCCTGAAGGAGCTTCTGCGCGAGCTGCTGAGCGTCGACATCTCCAAGCAGCAGCAAAGCTCGGACTGGGGCAATGACAAGCTCACCGATGCCCAGCTCGCCTATGCCGCCTCCGACGTGCTCTATCTGCATGCGCTGAAGGAGAAGCTGGAAGTGATGCTGGCGCGCGAGGGGCGCACCGGGCTTGCCGCCGCCTGCTTCGCCTTCCTGCCCGCCCGCGCCACGCTGGATCTGGCAGGCTGGGAAGACCAGGACATCTTCTCCCACAGCTGAAGTTCCCGCCCCATGGCGCAGCCCTCGCGCGCCATGGGGCACCGGAATGCCGGATGGAACCGGCGCGGGCTGAAAAGAGCCTGTATTTTCAACTTTCCGCCTGCCCCCGGTACCCCTCGTCGCGCTTTCCGGTCTATGTTCGGCGAACGATTTGTCCCGCCAGAACAGGCCCCCCATGAGCGCGCATGCCCCCCACCGCTTCAAGGCGGTTTTCCAGACCTTTGAAGACCTTGCCGATGGCGCAGCCGGCCCCGCCCGGCTTGCGGCCCTGCGCGGAGCACTGGCCGCGCGGGGGCTGGATGGCTATGTGGTGCCCCGCGCCGATGCCCACCAGAACGAATATGTGCCCCCCTGCGAGGAACGCCTGGCCTGGCTCACCGGCTTCACCGGCTCTGCCGGCATGCTGGTGGTGCTGAAGGACCGCACGGCACTGTTCGTGGACGGGCGCTATACGCTTCAGGCGCCCGCGCAGGTCGATACCGGCGCGTATGAGGTGGTGCCGCTGGCGGACATGCGCCCGGAAGAATGGCTCGCCACCCATCTGCCCAAGGGCGCCCGCATGGGTTTCGACCCCTGGCGCACCACGCTGGATGGCCGCGCCCGCCTTGCCCGCGCGGCCGAACAGGCGCAGGCCACCCTGCTGGCCGCGCCGGATGATCCTGTCGCCGCCATCTGGACCGATCGCCCCGCCCCGCCCTGCGCGCCCATCCGCCTGCAGGACCTCGCCATAGCGGGGGAAGACAGCAGCGCCAAGCTGCGCATCGTCCGCGAGGAGATGGAACGCCAGAAGCTGGATGGCCTGCTGCTTTCAGACCCGCACTGCACGGCATGGCTGTTCAATATTCGCGGGGCGGATGTGGCCCACACGCCACTGCCGCTGGCCTGGTGCATCGTGCCGCGGGAGGGCAAGGCGGACCTGTTCGTGGAAGAGGCCAAGCTGCCGGCCCATGTGGCCCATGCCCTTGCCCCCTTTGCCGGCATCCACCCGGTGAGCGCCCTTCAGCCGCATCTGGCGCAATTTGCCGAAGGCCGCACCATCCGCGTGGATGCGGCAACCGCTCCCGTGGCGCTGGCCGACATCATCTCCGCCGCGGGCGGCACCGCCCAGAAGGGCGAGGATGTCATCACCCATCTCAAGGCTGTGAAGAACCCGGCCGAGATTGCCGGCATGCGCGCCGCCCATCTGCGCGATGGCGTGGCGCTGGTGCGCTTTCTGGCGTGGTTCGACAGCGAATCCGGCAAGGGCACCCTCACCGAGATTGATGTGGTGGAGGCGCTGGAAACCTTTCGCCGCGACACCGGAGAGCTGCGGGACGTCTCCTTCCCCACCATTGCCGGGGCGGGTGAGAATGGCGCCATTGTCCATTATCGCGTGACCCGCGCCACCAATCGCGCCCTGCATCCCCATGAGCTGTTCCTGCTCGATTCCGGCGCGCAATATCCCGATGGCACCACCGATGTGACCCGCACCATGGCGGTGGGCACGCCAACGGCCGACATGCGCCGCCATTACACGCTGGTGCTGAAGGGACATCTGGCACTTGGCGCCGCCATTTTCCCGCAGGGCGCAACCGGCGCGCAGCTGGACCCGCTGGCACGGCAGTTCCTGTGGGCGGCGGGGCTGGATTTTGCCCATGGCACCGGCCATGGCGTGGGTGCCGGGCTTTCCGTGCATGAAGGGCCCGCGCGCATCTCCCAGCTGGGCCATGTGCCGCTGAAGGCCGGCATGATCCTCTCCAACGAGCCGGGCTATTACCGCACCGGGGCCTATGGCATCCGCATCGAGAACCTCCTGCTGGTGGAGCCACGCACGGTGGAAGGCGCGGAAAAGCCCTGCCTCGGCTTCGGGACGCTGACCCTTGCCCCCTATGACCGCCGGCTGATCGACACCGCCCTCCTCACCCCGGCCGAACGGGCGATGGTGGATGCCTATCATCTGCGCATCCGGCTGGAGGTCGGCCCCCTCGTGGAGGACGGGTCCGCCCGGGAATGGCTGCACCAGGCCACGGCTCCGCTCTGAGTCAAAGCGGGCTGCGGCATCCGCGCCTGCGGGCGACAGGTCACAGTGTGGTCGCGTCCATGTTTCATCCTGCGCGCGTGCAACACACGAAAAACAAGGCGAGAACTATGGCAAAGAACGTTGCGGACCTGATTGTCTCCACCCTGCAGACAGCAGGCGTGGAACGCATTTACGGCGTGGTGGGCGACAGCCTGAACGGGCTGACGGAAGCCATCCGCAGCACCGGCACCATCCGCTGGGTCCACACGCGCCATGAGGAAGTCGCGGCCTTTGCGGCGGCGGGCGAATCCCAGGTCACGGGCAAGCTGGCCGTGTGCGCGGGCTCCTGCGGGCCGGGCAACCTGCACCTCATCAACGGCCTGTTCGATGCCCAGCGCAGCCGCACTCCGGTTCTGGCCATTGCCGCGCAGATTCCCTCCGGCGAGATCGGCGGCGGCTATTTTCAGGAAACCCACCCGCAGAACCTGTTTCAGGAATGCAGCGTCTATTGCGAGCTGGTTTCAGACCCGGCGCAGATGCCGTTCGTGCTGGAAAACGCCATCCGCGCCGCGGTGGGCAAGCGGGGCGTTGCGGTCATCGTCATTCCCGGGGATATCGCGCTGAAGGAAGCACCGGCCCATGCGCTTTCCAGCGTCGCCGGCCTGCTGCCGCCCACCCCTGTCGTGCGCCCCTGCGAGACGGATCTGGATGCGCTGGCGCAGCTTCTGAATGATGCCAAACGCGTCACCCTGTTCTGCGGACGCGGTTGCGCGGGGGCGCATGCCCCGCTTCTGGCCTTCGCGGAGAAGCTGAAAAGCCCCATCGTCCACGCGCTCGGCGGCAAGGAGCATGTGGAATATGACAACCCCTATGATGTGGGCATGACCGGCCTCATCGGCTTCGCCTCCGGCTATGAGGCGATGCATGCCTGTGACACGCTGGTGCTGCTGGGAACCGATTTCCCCTACAAGCAGTTCCTGCCCACCGGCATCCGGATCGCGCAGATCGACATCCGCCCCGAGCAGCTCGGCCGGCGTTGCGCGCTTGAGCTGGGGCTTGTGGGCGATGTGGGCGCAACGCTGGAGGCCCTGCTGCCGAAGCTGGAGCAGAAGACCGACAGCAAGCATCTGGATGAGGCCCTCGCCCGCTACAAAAAGGTGCGCGCCGGGCTGGATGACCTGGCCGAGGGCAAGGCCGGCTCGAAGATCATCCATCCGCAATATCTCGCCCGTCTGGTCAGCGAGAATGCCGCCGAGGATGCGGCCTTCACCTTTGATGTCGGCACGCCCACCATCTGGGCGGCGCGCTATCTCAAGATGAATGGCAAGCGGCGCATGACCGGCTCTCTGGTCCATGGCTCCATGGCCAATGCCATGCCGCAGGCCCTGGGCATTCAGGCGGCGCAGCCGAAGCGGCAGGTCATTTCCCTTTCCGGCGATGGCGGCTTCACCATGCTGATGGGAGACCTCATCACCCTGAGCCAGGAAAAGCTGCCGGTGAAGGTCGTCATCTTCAACAATGGCGTGCTCGGCTTCGTGGCGCTGGAGATGAAGGCCAACGGCTTTGTCGAGATCGGCACCGATCTCGACAACCCGGACTTTGCCGCCATGGCGCGGGCCATGGGCATTCATGGCGTGCGGGTGGAAGACCCGGGCGAGCTGGATGGCGCCATCAAGGACATTCTGGCCCATGATGGCCCTGCGGTTCTGGATGTGGTGACGGCCAAGCAGGAGCTCTCCATGCCGCCCACCATCAATATCGAGCAGGTGAAGGGCTTCGGCCTGTGGGCCCTGCGCGCGGTGATGAGCGGGCGCGGCGATGAGGTTCTCGACCTCGCGAAAGCCAATCTGCTCTCCCGCTGAGCCTTCCGGGCATGGCCGGAACCCGGCCCGCCGGCCTGCGCCCCATCATGCGGTGGGGCGCATCACCCTTGCAGAACTGCCCGCAAGGATGCGGGTGATACGACATCACGCTGTGTTGATCCGGGCATCCGGCCCCTGCGGCACACAGGCCCCTTCTCCCACAGCATGAAGCATGATCAGTTTGGCTGTGAGGGACCTTGAGCCCCTCATTCGGCGGAAAGCCGGACCCCGGTTCAGGTCCTGATGCCCCGGCGGGTTCGGCACCGCTCGATACCCCTGCCCGTCAGCCCGTGTTCCAGCCCGGCCCATTCTGGAACCAGCGGGAGAGTTTCATGGAAGACATGCATCTGATGAACCGTCGCCGCCTTGCACTCATGGCGGCGGGGGCGGCCGCAATCGGCCTTGTGGGCCCAACCACAGGCGCGCAGGCCTATCAGGGCGATATGGAGCGCGCCCTGTCCTCCCTTTATGATGCGCTGGCCTCTCTTCGCGAGGCGTCATCCAACAAGGGCGGGCACCGGATCAAGGCGATGCAGCTGATCCAGCAGGCCATCGAGGAAACCCGTTCCGGCATCGAATATGCCAATGAGCATGGCGGCGGCGGGCCCGAATGATCCGCGGCCATGAACGGCCAAACCTCCCCCGACAGCACGGACAAACTGAAAAGCCCCGGCCAGACGACCGGGGCTTCTCTATTCAGGTCAGGCTGAAGGGGAAACCCGCCCTCAGCGCTTCAGGCTGCGCACATCACGCACCGCACCGCGGGAGGCGGAGGTGGTGAGGGCCGCATAGGCCTGCAGGGCCTGGGAGACGACGCGCTTGCGGTTCTCCGGCTGCCATGCCTTGTCACCCTTCGCCTCCATGGCGGCGCGGCGCTGCTCCAGCACCTCGTCGCTCACGGCCACATTGATCTTGCGGTTGGGGATGTCGATCTCGATGATATCCCCCTCTTCCACCAGACCGATCGCGCCGCCTTCCGCCGCTTCCGGCGAGATATGGCCGATGGACAGGCCGGAGGAACCACCCGAGAAGCGGCCATCGGTGATGAGCGCGCACACCTTGCCCAGCCCCTTCGATTTCAGATAGGAGGTGGGATAGAGCATTTCCTGCATGCCGGGGCCGCCACGCGGACCTTCATAGCGGATCAGCACCACATCGCCGGCCTTGATCTTGCCGGTGGAGAGAATGGCCTCCACCGAGGCATCCTGGCTTTCGAAGATGCGGGCCGGGCCCTTGAAGGTGAGGATGGAGTCATCCACGCCCGCTGTCTTCACGATGCAGCCATCCAGCGCGATATTACCGAACAGCACCGCAAGGCCGCCATCCCTTGAATAGGCGTGCTCCACATTGCGGATGACGCCCTTCTCGCGGTCCAGATCCAGCTCGCCCCAGCGGCTGGACTGGCTGAAGGCCACCTGTGTCGGCACACCACCGGGGGCGGCGCGGAAGAAGGTGGTGACGGTATCGGCTCCGGTGCGCTTCACGTCCCAGCGGTCCAGCGCATCCTTCAGGGTGGGCGCGTGGACGGTGGGCAGATCGGTATGGATCAGCCCGCCACGGTCCAGCTCACCCAGAATGGCCATGATGCCGCCGGCGCGATGCACGTCTTCCATGTGGATGTCGGCGACCGCGGGCGCCACCTTGCACAGCACCGGCACCTTGCGCGAGAGGCGGTCGATATCTTCCATGGTGAAGGGCACATCGCCCTCATTGGCCGCAGCCAGCAGATGCAGCACCGTATTGGTGGAGCCACCCATGGAGATGTCCAGCGTCATGGCATTCTCGAACGCCTTGAAGCTGGCGATGGAGCGCGGCAGCACGCTGGCATCGTCCTGCTCATAATAACGGCGGGCCAGATCGACGATGAGGTGGCCGGCTTCCACGAACAGGCGCTTGCGGTCGGCATGGGTGGCCAGAGTGGAGCCGTTGCCGGGCAAGGAAAGGCCCAGCGCCTCGGTGAGGCAGTTCATGGAATTGGCGGTGAACATGCCCGAGCACGAACCGCAGGTGGGGCATGCGGAGCGCTCAAGGGCGGCGACATCATCATCGCTCACCTTGTCATCGGCGGCAGACACCATGGCGTCGACCAGATCGACCTTCTTCGCGCCGGTGGAGAGCAGCACCTTGCCGGCTTCCATCGGCCCGCCGGAGACGAACACGGCCGGAATGTTGAGGCGCATGGCGGCCATCAGCATGCCGGGGGTGATCTTGTCGCAATTGGAGATGCACACCATCGCGTCGGCGCAATGGGCATTGACCATATATTCCACGCTGTCGGCGATGACCTCGCGCGAGGGCAGGGAATAGAGCATGCCGTCATGGCCCATGGCGATGCCGTCATCCACCGCGATGGTGTTGAATTCCTTGGCGACCCCGCCGGCCTTTTCCACCTCGCGCGCGACAAGCTGGCCCAGATCCTTCAGGTGCACGTGGCCCGGCACGAACTGGGTGAAGCTGTTGACGATGGCAATGATGGGCTTGCCGAAATCCCCATCCTTCATGCCGGTGGCGCGCCAGAGGCCACGGGCGCCGGCCATGTTGCGGCCATGGGTGGATGTGCGGGAGCGATACTGGGGCATGGTGATTCTTCAGTCTCGTGAGAAGGCGGCGCAGTTTATGAGCATTCCAGCCTGCGCGCAAAGTCTTGTCTACCCATTGTTCTAGATCATTGTAACCTGTCATGGAATTGAGAAAATTCCGGAGTGCCGTCCTTGCGCCCACCGGACGGAAGGGAATGTCCGCGGGCGGAGCGGGGAAAATCCGCGGGCGGAGCCTTGCCCCACCACGCTTCCGGCCCATTTCGGCATATGATGTGCAGCCTGAAACCCGTCCGGACCGGGCCGCGTGCAGGAGAGCCACATGCCGGTTTACCACCCGCCCCGCATCACCCCCTCGCACATCACCGCGCGGGATGTGTATCTGAGCCGGCGGCATTTTCTGGGTGGGGCGGCGGGTCTGCTGGTGGGTGCCGGCCTTTTCGGCGCACCGGCCCGGGCGGCTGCACTACAGACCATTCCCGGCCCCCACGGCACCGATGAGCCGCTGACGCCGAAGGATATCGTCACCTCCTACAACAATTTCTATGAGTTCGGCACCGGCAAGAGTGATCCGCTCAACCGTTCCGGCGCATACAGGCCCGAGCCATGGACCCTGACCGTGGACGGGCTGGTCGCCCGCCCGCAGACTTTCGACATGGATGAACTGATGCGCAGCTTTCCGCTGGAAGAGCGCATCTATCGCATGCGCTGCGTGGAAGCCTGGTCGATGGTCATTCCCTGGGCCGGCTTTCCGCTCAGGGCGCTGCTGGACAAGGTGGAGCCGCTGGGCAGCGCGAAGCATGTCGCCTTTGTCGGCCTGAAGCGCCCCGAGGAAATGCCGGGCCAGCGCGGCATGTTCCAGCCCATGCGCTGGCCTTATGTGGAGGGACTGCGGCTGGACGAGGCCCGCCATCCCCTCACGATTCTGGCCACCGGCGTTTATGGCGAAACCCTGCCCCGGCAGAATGGCGCGCCCATCCGCCTTGTGGTGCCATGGAAATATGGCTTCAAGGGCATCAAGGCCATCACCCGCATCGCCCTCACCGAGCATCAGCCGCCCTCGAGCTGGAACATGATGCAGCCGGAGGAATATGGCTTCTATGCCAATGTGAACCCGGCGGTGGACCATCCGCGCTGGAGCCAGGCGCGCGAGCGCCGCATTTCCGGGGGCGGTTTCCTCTCCGGTTCGGAACATCGCCCCACCCTGCCCTTCAACGGCTATGGGGAAGAGGTGGCGCAGCTCTATGCGGGCATGGACCTGAAAGCGCATTACTGATGCATCCCGGCATCCGGCAGGTGGCATGAACAACCGGTTCCGCCTTTCCCCGCGCGGGCGGGCCGCCACCATCTGGCTG
This sequence comes from Haloleucobacter ellipsoideus, assembly GCF_052491725.1. Taxonomy (NCBI): domain Bacteria; kingdom Pseudomonadati; phylum Pseudomonadota; class Alphaproteobacteria; order Hyphomicrobiales; family Xanthobacteraceae; genus Haloleucobacter; species Haloleucobacter ellipsoideus. The sequence goes on along the minus strand of NZ_JBQWAR010000021.1, from coordinate 102,393 downwards.
CTCTATCTGGCCGGTTTCGCCCCCGGCCTGTGGGGCTTCCATCTGGGCGCCAGCGGGCAGATCATCGGGGACCCGGTGCGGGTGTTCGAGCATCTGCTCGGCCTGTGGGCACTGCGCTTCCTGTGCCTGACGCTGGCCATCACGCCGCTGCGCCGGTATCTTGGCGTGCATCTCATCGCCTATCGCCGCGCCCTCGGCCTGCTGGCCTTCTGGTATGCGCTGGCACATTTCGCGGTCTATCTGCTGCTCGATCGCGGGCTGAACCTGTCCATTATCGCCGATGACCTGCTCAGGCGCCCCTATCTCATGCTTGGCATGGCGGCGCTGGTCCTGCTCACGCCGCTGGCCCTCACCTCGAATTTCTGGTCCATCCGCCGGCTGGGGCGCGGATGGATCAGGCTCCACATGCTGGCCTATCCCGCGCTTGTGGCGGCCGTGCTGCATTATGTGCTGTCGCTGAAATCGGTCACGGCGGAACCTGTCGCCTATATGGTGATTGCCGCGCTGCTGCTGGGCACCCGCCTGACACGCCTCCTCAAAGCGGGGCGCACAGGCTGAGGCGCCTGCCCGATCGCGGAATCGGGCAGGGTTTCAGGCAGGGCCGCATGCGGCAGCCCCGCTCAGTGATCCTGGCTGTCTTCCGGAAAGGCCGCATCCATAGGCTGCTCTCCTGCCGGTGCGTGCCACGCCTGCATGCGCCCCTGGCTGCGCCCGGTTGCGGCCGCGCTCCACCCATAGTGGGCGGCAAGACGATCCAGCGCGAGACACAGCACCACCTTTGCCGTGCGGGCCGGCCAGCCGCGCGTGCCCTCCACCTCCTCAAGGCCCTTCAGGAAACAGCACACATCCAGCAGCACACCGGAGAGTTCCGGCCCCACCGCGCCCAGTGCGGCATTCATCCGCTGGCGCGCGCTGAGCACCATATCGCTGAAGGCTTCCGGCCCATTGCCCGGCCCGCCACCGGGCATGGATGACCAGCGGCTGGTGACCTGCGGGGTCAGGCCGGCACGGGTGAAATCCGCCCGCAGCCTCTCCCCGGCCGCAAGCTGCACCTCATCCACCATCGCCCGTCCATCCCGCCCCTTGCGGCGGGCCAGCCAGGTGAGAGGGCTCTCATTCAGGTTTCGCCGCACCACCTTGTTCCCGGCCCGGACATGCTGGCGACGAGTCGCGGAAGAGGAGGAGGCGTGCGGGCGGCTGTGGGCGGAAGGAGATGTTTTCGTCATGCCTCAGCCTTTCACGATCCAGCGCACGCCGTTTTCCATGCGGCTCACCGCGGCATCAAAGGCCGCAACATCACGCATGTCCTCGATCCGGCGGCAGGCATGGGCCACAGTGGTCCTGTCGCGCTGGAAGGCGCGGGCCACTTCCGTCTGCGGCAGGCCCAGCGCCACATGGGCCAGATACATGGCAAGCTGGCGCGCCTGCGCCACCCGGGCCACACAGCGCCTGCTGGACAGAAGCTCATCGACCCCGAGGCCGGTTTCCGCCGCCGCGATGCTCAGGGCCGCGCGGCAGGGCAGAGGGCAGGCCGGGGCACCACCCCCCTCACCCTGCACGGGGCGGGCCGCCCGGGCCGGAAGAGCATGGAGAGCGGCGCTTTGGCCGGGAAGAGCCTCGAACATGGGCTGAAACCTCTTGTTTAGGTATTTATTCCTAAACTCATCTTGCCTCCCTGCCAAGCCCGGGGGACAAGGCCCGCCTGACGCAGGGCAGACCCATATCGGGATAACCAATTTTCATAAAATATTTCAATTGACTATACAGATCTGGAACCGACCGGAGCGCCTGTGCATGAAAGGAATTTATCCCCCATGACAGCGACAGGTTCAGCATGTGGCTTTCACGGAGAACGCCATGTCATCGCCTTCACATACCCCGCGCCGCGCCACCCGAAAGAACTGCGGGTCCGCCCCCGCGTCAGCCCCCGCGCGACGCAGGCTTCGCGCCTTCCGCACGATGGATCAGGAGCAGATGGTGCAGGAGCACAGGGCACGGCTGGGCTGCTTTCTCAGCGCCCCGCAGGATATTGCCCGCGCCCTGCGCGACTCACGCAAGGCGGCCATGGGGTTGCGCACCCATTATGACCCGGCCCGCCATGCCGCGCTTGTCAGGCTGGCGCGCGAATCCCTCTCCTCACCCCAATCCCGCCCCCGGCCTGCCCCCTCCCGCGCGGGTGAGGCGGCCTGTGACGCCGGACAGGGCGCGGCCCTATTTCGCCTCAGGTGATTCCGCCCCGCGGCAATGGGTGCAGAAACCGGCGATTTCCAGCACCCGCTGGCGCGGCACAAAGCCGACAGCGCGCGCCGCCCAGGCCAGATCCCGCCCCACCGCATGGGAGGAGACCTCCTGCGTGAGCCCGCACTGCTCGCAGATGAGGAAGACGACCACATCCTCATCTCCATGGGAATGGGTGCAGGCCAGATAGGCATTGCGGCTCTCGATGCGGTGGGCCAGCCCCTCGGCCACCAGAAAATCCAGCACCCGATAGACCGACATGGGCGGGGTCTGCTCGCCATCACGCGCCAGTCGCTCCACAATCTCGTAGGCGCCGAGCGGGCTGTGGGTTTCCGCCAGAATACGCGCCACCTTTCGCCGCAGGGGGGTGAGGCGCATGCCCTTGCCGGCGCAGATCTCCTCGATCCGCGTCATGGTCGAGGCGATACATCTTGCATGATCGTGATCATGCAGATGCGGGGCGGGAGCCTGCTCTGGAACTTTCACCTCAACACCTCGCTTCTGCCGCCACAATGCCCCGCCCATCCCTTCCGCGCGGCATGAGGCGCCGGCCTGCGGGCTGGCGGGCCTGCCTGCCGGAAAGGGGAGCCGGAGAACAACCGTGCCGGGACAATTTACTCCACTCTTGGTGTTGCATGCCACCTTTCAACCGGGCAATCTCCCCCCAGCGGACAACGGACTGCGCCTTCTGATTGCAAATTGCCAATCTGTCGTAATGGCGATGTCATACTGTTCCGCGATACGGGATCCGCCGCAATCTTGCCGGGTCCGATGCATTCATGTGGGGATATACCATGTTCAAAGGTAAGGTCGCTGTCATTACCGGGTCCACCAGCGGGATTGGTCTTGCCTACGCACACGCCTTCGCGGAAAAGGGCGCGAATGTCGTGATCAACGGCCTTGGCGATGCGGCGGCCATCGAGGCCGAGCGCGCCAAGATCGAGAGCACCTATGGCGTGAAGTGCCTCTACTCCCCGGCCAACATGCTGGACCCGGAAGAAATCGCCGGCATGATCAAGCTGGCCGAGACCGAGCTCGGTTCCTGTGACATCCTCGTCAACAATGCCGGCATCCAGCATGTGGAGCCGATCGAGACGTTCCCGATCGACACCTGGAACAAGATCATCGGCATCAACCTGTCGTCGGCCTTCTTCGCCATGCGCGCGGCCATTCCGGGCATGAAGGCCCGCAAGTGGGGCCGCATCATCAACACCGCCTCCGCCCATGCGCTGGTGGCCTCGCCCTTCAAATCGGCCTATGTCGCGGCCAAGCACGGCATTGCCGGCCTGACCAAGACCGCCGCGCTCGAGAATGCCGAGCATGGCATCACCGTCAACGCCATCTGCCCCGGCTATGTCTGGACCCCGCTGGTCGAGAAGCAGATCCCCGACACCGCCAAGGCCCGCGGCATGACCGAGGAGCAGGTGAAGAAGGATGTGATCCTCGCCGCCCAGCCGACGAAGGAATTCATCACCGTTCAGGAAGTGGCCGCGCTGGCCGTGTTCCTGGCTTCCGATGATGCCCGCTCCATCACCGGCTCCATGCAGCAGATCGACGGTGGCTGGGTCGCCGAGTGATCCATATCTGATACCGGACCGGGGATCGCCCCGGTCCGGCCTTCATCCGCATGCTATCTGGCGCAGTATGTTTCTGGCCGGATCACCCCGGCCGAACCCGGAGGCTGATCCATGGCCGAGTTCCAGTCCAAGGCGACCACAGCGCCGCGCAGTGACGTGAAAAGCCTCAGCCTGGCCCTTCAGGGTGGCGGTGCACATGGCGCCTTCACCTGGGGAGTGCTGGATGCCCTGCTCCAGGATGACCGCCTCCGGATCACCGGTATTTCCGGCACCAGCGCCGGCGCCATGAACGCCATGGTTCTGGCCTCCGGCCTCGCCCATGGCAGCCATGCGGAAGCCCGCCACTGCCTGACCCAGTTCTGGCGCGATGTCTCGCGCGATGGGCGCATGTCCCCGCTCCAGCGCACGGTGTTCGACCGGCTGATGGGCAGCTGGTCGCTGGCGCGCAGTCCCGCCTATATGGCGCTGGAAGTCGCCTCGCGCTTCTTCTCGCCCTATGATTTCAACCCGCTGAACATCAATCCGCTGCGCGAGATTGTCGAGGCGCATGCCGATTTCGGGGCCATTCGCGCCTCCCCGGTGGAGCTGTTCATCTCCGCCACCAATGTGCATACCGGCCGCGCACGCATCTTCACCAAGGAGGAGATGAGCGCCGATGCCATCATGGCCTCCGCCTGCCTGCCCTTCCTGTTCCAGGCGGTGGAGATTGATGGCGTGCCCTATTGGGATGGCGGCTATATGGGCAATCCGCCCCTGCTGCCCCTGTATGAGAAGGCCGAGGCGCAGGACATCCTGCTGGTGCAGATCAACCCGGTGGTCCGGCGCACCACCCCGCGCACCGCCATGGAAATCCAGACCCGGATCAACGAGATCACCTTCAATGCCTCGCTGGTGGCACAGATGCGCGCGGTGGATCGCGCCGCCTTGCTGATGGATGAGGGCTTCCTGAACCGCCGGGCCCGCACCCATGCCGCCTTTCGCCCGGTTCATCTCCACCGGATCGGCGGGGATGACGAATTCGCCAAGCTGGACGCCACCTCCAAGCTGAATGCGGAATGGCCCTTCCTCCAGCATCTGCGCGACATGGGGCGGGAGGCCGCGCACACCTTCCTGAAGACGCATTTCGATGATCTGGGCCAGCGCTCCACCCTCGACCTGCGGGCCGAGCTGGCGGACGACTAAAGCGGATGGGGCCATCCCCTCCCGCCCCATCCGGGCAGGCGGGGATGGGATCTGCACCGCGCCGTTCCGCACAGGCGCAGTGCAGCAGGACAATATGGCGGGCGGCCATGACCACCGCCCACCCGGCTGGCGTGCCCGGCCCTCAGGAAGTCCTGACATCGCCTGAAATGAAAAAGGAGCCGGACAGGCCATTGGCCCAGACCGGCTCCCCATCATTCGCCTCATGCGGCCGACCTGCAGGCCGGGGCCACGCCCTCAGCCTGTCATCGCGACCTGCTCAATGGCGACCTGCTCAGGCGCCACGGGCATCCTTCTTGGCCTGGGCCACGGCCACGAACTTCTGTACCCGGCCCGCCTCGCTCGCCGCGCCAATATCCTCAGGACGCTGGTTCTCCTTGCGGCGCATGCCCTTGTTCGGGCGCGGCAGGGTGGCCGGGCGGGTGGCCAGCTTGGAGTTGCGCTTGAGATCCAGCGCCTTGTGGGCATTGGCGATCAGCTCTTCACGGGCCGCCTCGGTGCGGCGGCGGGCCGCCTCGCGGCGGGCGCGGGTGAGCGCGTCGGTCAGCACCGAAGCCTTCTGGCGGTTGCCGAGATCGGCCTTGTCATAGGTGGTCTTGCCCACACCGCCCTTGCCACGCAGCGCCCGGCGCTGTGCATTGGCAATGCCCAGAGCCCTGTCCCGCCGCTCGCGCAGATTACTGACGAGCTGGTTCAGGTCCCCATCTGAAAGCGCGGGCAGAACCGGATGCCGCGTCTTTTCCACGAACTCCAGTTCATCATTGGAGAGCACGCGTCGTTCGTTCTTGCGCGTATGGGCCATCTCGGTTCTCCCTGGAAAATTCAAATCACCTGAACACGCTATCACTATAAAAAAGGAGAGCGTATGACGAAGTGAAGCCCCTCGCCAGCACGCCGGAGCCAGAGCGCATGAGCAGCCACTTCTGTCTTGAACCCGTCTTCAGCCTTGGCACGGCGCGGCTGGAGGTTCTCCAGGGCGACATCACCACCCTTCAGGTGGATGCCATCGTCAATGCCGCCAACAGCTCCCTTCTGGGCGGCGGCGGCGTGGATGGCGCGATACATGCCGCCGCCGGGCCGGAACTGCGGACCTATTGCCGCACGCTGGGCGGATGCCCCACGGGCGAGGTGCGGCTTTCGCCCGGCTTCAATCTGCCCGCGCGCCATATCATCCACACGGTTGGCCCCATCTGGGCCGGAGGCGGGGCGGATGAGGACGAGCTTCTGGCCGCCTGTTATGCCGGAAGCCTGAGGCTTGCCGCGCAGAACGGCTTTTCCTCCATTGCCTTTCCCGCGATTTCCACCGGCATTTACGGATTTCCCCCGGAACGCGCCGCACCGCTGGTGACCCGGGTGGTTCTCGACCATCTGGAACAGACAGGCCGGGGCGCGCGGGGCGTGGACCGGATCATATTCTGCTGCTTTTCCTCCCCATCAGCAAAGTTGCATCATGAAGCCCTCGCCAGAGAAGACCGCCTCCACCCCCTCTGATGCATCGTCGCGGCCGCCGGAGCTGGAGCTTCTGCACCGCGACGCCATGATGCTCATCATCAACAAGCCCTCCGGCCTGCCGGTTCATGCCGGGCCGAAGGGCGGGGAAACCCTGACCGACCATCTCGAAAGCCTGCGCTTCGGCCTGCCGCGTGCGCCGGAACTGGCCCACAGGCTGGACAAGGACACCTCCGGCTGCCTGGTGCTGGGCCGGCATGGCAAGGCGCTGGCCCTTCTGGGCAAGCTGTTCGCCTCGGGCGCGGTGCAGAAAACCTATATTGCGGTGACACAGGGCGCCCCGAAGGCGGATGAGGGGCGCATAGACCAGCCGCTCGCCAAGCGCTCGCCCCATCGCGGCTGGTGGATGCAGACCGTGCCGAAGGGCAGTGCGGGCGCGCAGGAAGCCATTACGGATTATCGCGTGCTGGCGCGCGGGGAAGGGCCGGCCGGCCTGAGCGTGGTGGCGCTGTGGCCGCGCACCGGGCGCACCCATCAGCTGCGGGCCCATCTGGCACATCTGGGCTGCCCGATTCTGGGTGATTCCATCTATGGCGGGGCCTCGCGCCTGCCGGGCGGGCCGCGCCTGCATCTGCATGCCCGCCGGGTGGAGGTGCCGCTTGTGCATGGCAAGTCGCCCGTTGCCGTCAGCGCCCCTTTGCCGCCGCATATGTGCGCCACGCTTGAATTGCTGTCCCTCTCGGCGCAGGAGATCGGTACAAGGGCGGATGTGGCGGACAGCGCCCATGGGGCGCCCCTTTCGGCATGAGGCCCGGCCGCGGGCCGCGTATCCCGGCTGGTATGTGTTTGTTCACCCGCCTGTGGCCAGATGGGGCGCGCCATGCCCGTGAATCTATAGGAATGAAGACCGCGTGACCCTGCCCACCCCGCCCCAGACCGAAGCGGAACGCCATGCCCGGACGCTGCTGGAACGCGCCGTGGCGCGCGCGCGCCTTGTGCTGCTGTGGGAGCGGATCTGGCCGGCGCTGGCCATCATGCTGGCGGTGGTGGCGGCCTTTCTGGCCTTCTCCTTCCTCGGGCTGTGGGAGGTGCTGCCGGGATTTGCGCGCATCATCGCCCTGCTGGTTTTCGCCGGCGGGCTGGTCCTTGCCGGACGCGGTCTCTTTCCCCTCCGCCTGCCCACGCGGGCAGATGCCCTGGCGCGGCTGGATACGCACAGCGCCCTGTCCCATCGCCCGGCCACGGCTCTGGCCGATCAGCTGGCCTCCCGCCCGGAAGACCCGGTTTCCGCCGCACTCTGGCGGGCGCATCTGGCGCGGGCGCGCGGCGTGGCGCATCGCCTGAGGCCCGGCCTGCCCCGCTCCGATACGGCCCGGCGCGATCCCTATGCCCTGCGCGCTCTGGCCGGCCTTGCACTGGTGGCCAGCTTCTTCATGGCTCCGGGCGACCATCTCGCCCGCATCCGCGCGGCCTTTGACTGGCAGAACCTGTCCACCCCCGCCCCCTACCGGCTGGATGCCTGGGTCGATCCGCCCCGATATACCGGCCGGCCGCCCATCGTGCTCCCCGGCCTGCGCCCGGATGCGCCCCCGCCTTCCGCGGCGGTGATGAACACGGTGCTGGACGTGCCGGAGGGCAGCATATTGGTGGTGCGCGGGGCTGGCCTTGACCCGTCCTCCGCCCGCCTCTCCGGCAATATCGTTCTGGACGTGCCGGAAGCTGGCGCGCATGCACCGCCACCGGCTGAAGGTGAACTGCGTTTCGCCATCAGGGGAGAGGGCTCCCTCACCCTGCGCGCGCCCAACCGCCAGAGCCTGACATGGCGTTTCAACGCACTGGCCGATCTGCCCCCGGCCATCAGCTTCCTCAAGCCCCCGGCGAGTGGACAGCGCAATGCGCTCGCCCTCGCCTATCGGGTGGAGGATGATTACGGGGTGAAGGAGGCCACGGCCCACTTCACCGCCCTGCCGCCCGAGCCGCCGCTCTTTCCCCGCCCCGGTTCCAGCGCGCCCCTCCCCCCCGGCAAGCCGCTGGTGGAGCCGCCGGATTTCGCCCTGACCCTGCCGCCGGGCGGACGCACCGGATCGGTGCAGATGAACAAGGATCTCACCGCGCATCCATGGGCCGGCGCGAAGGTGCGGATGAGCCTGCACGCCCGCGATGAGGCCGGGCAGGATGCCCGCAGCGATGCCCATGAGCTGGCCCTGCCGGAACGGCGCTTCACCCAGCCCCTCGCCCGTGCGCTGGTGGACGAGCGGCGCCGTCTGGCGCTCGATCCGGCCAATCGCCGCCGGCTGGTGGCGGTTCTCCATGCCCTCACCACCGCACCCGACCAGTTCGAGCCGGGGGCCGGCGAATATCTGGGGCTTCGCACCGCCCTTGCCCGCGCCAAGCTGGCCCGCAATGATGACGACCTGCGCGCGCTGGTCGATTATTTGTGGGATGTCGCGGTCCAGATCGAGGATGGCCGCCTGAGCGATGCCGAACGCGCCCTTCAGGCGGCGCAGCAAGCCTTGCGCGAGGCGCTGGAGCGCGGGGCGGGCGAAGAGGAAATCGGCCGGCTCACCGAAGATCTGCGGCAGGCCATGGCCCGCATGCTCAGCCAGCTGGCCCAGCAGGCCCAGCGCGGGGATGGGACCGACCGGCCGCTGGACCAGAACAGCCGCGTCGTCACCCCGCAGGAGCTTCAGCGCATGCTGGAGCAGATGGAAAATCTCGCCCGTTCCGGCAATCGCGAGGCGGCCCGCCAGCTGCTGGACCAGCTTCAGGCGATGATGGAAAACCTGCGCGCCGGCAATCCGCAGGCCGGTGGCCAGCAGGGCCAGCAGCAGGGCGAGCTGGGCAAGATGATTCAGGAGCAGCAGAAGCTGCGGGACCGCACATGGCGCCACCAGCGGCGCAGCGGCGAGCCTGAACAGGGCGCGGGCGAAGGCGAGAACTTCCAGCAACTCCAGCAGGAACAACAGGGCCTGCGTGAGCGGCTGGGCCAGTTGCGTGAAGCCCTGCGTCGCCACCAGCAGATTCCCGATGGCGCGGAGAGCGAGGCCAACCGCGAGGCCATGGGCCAGGCCGCCGAGGCGCTGGACCGGGCTGCCGAGGCCATGCAGGATGCCGAGGATGCGCTGGGCGAAAGCGATGGACGCGGAGCGCTGGAGGCCGAGGGCCGCGCCCTTCAGGCCCTGCGGCGCGGTGCACAGGCCATGGCGCAAGGCCAGCAGGGCGGTGGCGGCAGCGCCGGCGGGCAGACAGACCCCATGGGCCGCCCCCTTGGCGGACAGGCCGGCATGGGCGACGATTTTACCGTGAAGGTTCCCGATGAGGTGGATGCCCAGCGCGCCCGTCGCGTTCTGGAGGAACTGCGCCGCCGGCTGGAGGATGCCGGACGCCCCCGGCAGGAGCTGGACTATCTCGAACGCCTGCTGGACGGGCAATAGGCCCCGCCTGCGCCCGCCGCCTTGAGCATGACATAAGCCGCCCCATATAATGGCATCATCCGCCTGGAGACGGCACAAGGCCGGCGCGCCACGCCATCAGCCTTTGGGCGCGATGAGGGAAACAGGCCCTTGCGCCAGACGGGGCTTTCGGACAAGTTGCGCGCAAGGGGCGTGGGGACATGCCAGCCTGCTGTTGGAGCTTGCCACGCGGCTCAAGGGTTCAGTGCAGCCCGCGGCCACCAGAACAGAGGTCTTGAACCGACACGTGCCGCCAGAACTTGAAACGCATCAGGAAGCCGATCTGCGCTTCGCCTCCAGCTCGCAACCGGATTTCCAGGCTGCCACCCGCCATGGCACGCGGGTGCGCTGGATCAAGCGCGCGCTTCCTGTCATCGTGATCGTGACCGCACTGGGCATCGGCGCAAATGCCGTGATCTCCAATGTCTCGACCGATGAACTCCCCTCTGTTGATATCGGCCGCCTGACTCTGGCCGGCACCAGCCTCACCATGGAGCTTCCGAATCTCTCCGGCTTCACGGATGATGAGCGCGGCTACAGCGTCACCGCGAAGACCGCCTCGCAGGATCTGGAAAAGCCGGACCATCTCAAGCTCTCCGGCCTCGAGGCCCGCATGGATCTGGCCGACGATGGCTGGGCCACGCTCGCGGCCGATTATGGAACGGTGAACATCAAGTCGCAGGTCATCTATCTCTCCCACAATATCAAGGTGGCGATGAATGGCGGCTATGGCGGGCTGCTGCGGCGCGCCACCATCAATGTCAAGAAGGGGCAGCTGGAATCCGACATGCCGGTGACCTTCACCTATCTTGACGATGCCAAGCTGACGGCAGACTCCCTCACCGTTCTGGAAAGTGGAGACAAGGCCATTTTCGAGGGCCATGTGCAGGTGGATTTCGTGCCCTCCAAATTGCGTGAGGCCGCCTCCGACACCTCCTCCGGCAAACCCGCAACGACCGGGGCCGGGCAGAAGCCTTCCGCCCCGGCCGCCTCCCCTGCTCCTTCCGCGCCATCTTCCGCCCCGGCACCGGCCGCGCCCGGGCCAGCCGGCTCTTCCGACGGCGCGATGAATGCCCCGCCCCCGGCGTCATCTGCACCCGCCATGGCGGCCCTGCCCCATGCGGCTTTCTCCGGCCTTCCCGCCGCCATGGAGCCTGACATGATGGAAAGCGCGGCACCCCACGACATGGCCATGGTGCCCCTTCCCCCACGCAAGCCTGCGCCCGAGTCCGAGGCAGATGTCCCTCCCCTGGCTTATGCTCCCCTTCCACCCCTAAAACCGGTGCCGTACCCATGAGCATCTCTTCCTATCGCGGCATGATGGCCCTTGCGGCAACATTCTCCTGCCTTGTCATGGCCGCCCCGGCCTTTGCCCAGCAGGGCAGCAATGTGCCCAATGCCCTTCAGGGCTTTGCGCAGAACCGCGATGCTCCGGTGCGCATCAATGCCGACCGGCTCGAGGTGCAGGACAAGAGCAAGATGGCGGTCTTCTCCGGCAATGTGGTGGTGCAGCAGGGCGATACCACGCTGCGGACAAAGGATCTCGTGGTCTATTATGACGGCGATGCCGCCAAGCCCGAGGATGGCAAGCCGATGCAGTCCGGCCAGATTCGCAAGCTGGAGGCCAAGGGCGGCGTCGTGGTGCGCACCAAGGACCAGACCGCCAGCGGCGATACCGGCATCTTTGAAATGAAGACCAATACAGTGACCATGGATGGCAACCCCGTGGTGCTCACACAGGGGCCCAATGTCATTCGCGGCCGCAAGCTGGTGGTGAACCTTGAAACCGGCGTCTCGCGCTTTCAGGGCGGGCGCGTGGAAAGCCTCATCATTCCCGGCAGCCTGAAGGACGAAAAGAAGCCGCGCTGATTTTTTCATCGGGGTGTGGAAAACTTTTCCCACCCCCTTGCCAGCCGGGAAACGGCTTGTTACATGAGCACCCTCTTCGGGGCGACCTGAAGAACACATCTCCCGGCACCGGAACTGCTTCGGCAAGCCTCTGTGCTGGGGTGATGGGCGCATAGCTCAGTTGGTAGAGCAGCTGACTCTTAATCAGCGGGTCCTAGGTTCGAGCCCTAGTGCGCCCACCATCACTTCAGTGATGTGTGGAAATGACTTGGACGGAAATATCCGTCACATTTTGAAGCCTCGCCAAATTGGCTGACCGGATATTGCCCGGACAAACAGGCAAACACTCCCAATACCTCTTCCCTGGTCAGATTGAGCACCCTGTCACCCTTCGATGTGATGGGAGCAAATGCGTGGCGCACCAAGCCTGAAACGGCCTTCCACGATTGCCCGCCATATCTGGGCAACCAGCGGCAGGAATGGCAGCGCGGCAAGAATCACGCCTATAGCGATCAGGACGGCTACCCTATGGCCCGGCACCAGTGAGGCAGCGTCTTCCTTGTCACTTCCGCCTCTTCCTGCGCCAGTCCCACGGAGGCTCAAACTCCGTGGCCCAGATGGCCGCAGAGGACAGAAAGCGACTATGCGCCTGTTAAGCGCGAATATCGCGCACCACCTGCCGGTTGAGTATCGGGCTTTTGCTGATCGGCATCCCTGCCGGCATGGCACTCGGTGGGCTCGACATCGCGCATTTCTGGAGATCCTTGATCCTGCTTGGTATCGGCTGGAATTTCGGTTTCATTGGCGCAACCGCGATGGTGGCGGATTGCCGTTCAGCAGATGAACGCAACACGGCGCAGGGTACAAATGATTTCATGGCTTTCGGCACAGTGGCCTACGCCTCATTTTTTGCAGGTTCACTGCTTCACAATTCTGGATGGAACACGGTGAACTGGCTTGTTTTGCCCGCCGTCGCTTTCATCCTTGTGCCGCTGGCCTGGCGCGCGGCGCAATTATCAAGAGCTCGATAAAAATAACCGCTCTTCTGAATGCATTCTCCACCGACCCTGAAAATACGTATCGGATCCAGTTGCCCTCCACGTCACACAGGGGCGCCAGACCAAAGGTCCTATCCGATCTGTTGAATTAATAGACCGGTAAGTCTATTAATTCATTCCATGCAGGAGCCATTGTCAGCGCCTCCGTCAAGGCAGAATGGGGCCGCTGATGTTCGAAGCGATCCTGATCGAGAAAAGCGAGGCCGGACAGATGCCTCGTGTGTGGGAGGTGCCCGATGATGCATTCCTGCGATGGACCACCTGCTGGAAGGGCATATCCTTATCCGGATCATTGTTCCCTTGATGGCGGGGGAATAAGCAGCACCACAACTACCAGCACTCTTTTATCCAGTCGCCTCATCGAGTGAAAAAAAGCGCGTCATTCCAGGAGATTGCACATGTCAGAGGATTTTCCCGTCAGCCGCTTTCCTGTTCCCAGCCTTGCCGATATGCCGGCCGATATCCGCGAGCGGATCGAGGCTGTACAGGAGAAGTCCGGCTTCATCCCCAACGTGTTTCTCACTCTGGCGCACCGTCCGGATGAGTTCCGCGCCTTCTTCGCCTATCATGACGCCCTGATGGACAAGCCGGGTAATCTGACCAAGGCCGAGCGCGAAATGATCGTTGTGGCCACCTCCAATGTGAACCAGTGTCAGTATTGCGTGGTCGCGCATGGTGCCATCCTGCGCATCCGCGCCAAAGACCCGCTGATCGCTGATCAGGTTGCCATCAACTATCGCAAGGCCGATATCACGGCACGGCAGAAGGCCATGCTGGACTTTGCGATGAAAGTCAGCCAATCCGCCCAACTGGTCGGCGATGCCGATATCGAGACGCTCAGGGCACATGGCTTTGATGAGGAGGATGTCTGGGACATTGCCGCCATCTCCGCCTTCTTTGGCCTGTCGAACCGGCTTGCAAACGTCACCAGCATGCGGCCGAATGCGGAATTCTACACCATGGGGCGTGGTTGATGCCGAGCCGGAAAGCCTGAGACATTCATGAGCCCTCGCGCCATCCCCACCCCTCAGGATCGTCCTCGCCGGCGCGGCCGGCCGCCACGTGGTGAGACCCTGATGGCGGATGCGCGCGAGCGGCTGCTGCGCGAAGGCCTCGCAATGCTGACGGAGCGGGGCTTTCACACTGTGGGTGTCGATGAAATCCTGAATGTCACAAGCGTTCCGAAGGGCTCATTCTACCACTATTTCAACGGCAAGGCGGAGTTTGGCCTGGCACTGGTGGATGCCTATGCCGCTTATTTTGCACGGAAGCTTGATCGCTGGTTTCTGGATGAGAGCCTGCCACCTCTCGCCCGATTACGCGCCTTTATCGAGGATGCGCGCACCGGCATGGCGCGTTTTGATTATCGCAGGGGCTGCCTGGTGGGTAATCTCGGACAGGAGATCGCCACTCTTCCGGATATGTTCCGCGATCGTCTGGCCGCGGTTTTTTCCGATTGGGAGGCGAGAACCGCCCGCTGTCTGGAGGATGCAAGGGATGCAGGGGAGATTGACGCACATGCCGATTGCGCGCGTCTCGCCGCTTTTTTCTGGATTGGTTGGGAGGGAGCAGTGCTCCGCGCCAAGCTGGAGCGCAATCCTGCCGCGCTAGATCAGTTTGCGAAAGGATTTTTCACCATGATCGCGAAACAGGGGTGATATGGTGCAGCGCTCTTGCGTGCCCTGTCCATCGACATGACCATCTACACTTTGTGCAACATGGTCGAGCGGCGCCTCAACAAGATCAAGAACAGTCATCATCTGGAAACTGGCTGCGAAAAAACCGCGGAAATCCCATATCTGTAGATGTCGACTGCACTAGTATCTGTCTACGACATTTATCAACATGTCATAATAACTTGGAGCGTTTCTTTTTCTTATTCATGTAGAGAAACGCTCCAATAAAAATCAATTTGCGCGATATTCTTCTGGAAGATCAATGCCGAAGTGGCGCTTGTAGACCTCGTTGATCTCTCCCGACCTGGTCTTTTCAGAGACCCATTTGTCCAGCCAGTTCTTCAGCTCCGGCTCATTCTTGCGAATGCCGATGGCATAAGGAGCCGAGCTCATGATGTACTTGATTTCCAGATTGCGCGAAGGATTAGCGATATTCACCTGCCCGATAACTGAGGCCGCCGCCGCGATCAGATCCTGCTGGCCCGTGGCGACAGCGGTATTGGTGGTGGCATCGTCCTCATAGCGCACAATGTTGACGCCCTTGACCTTTGCAGCGCCCGCGGAAAGAGCCTGATCAGAGGTGGTGCCTCGGGCCACGGCGACGGTTTTTCCTGAAAGCGCAGCGAAGTCAGGAACATCCATGGATTTTGGTGCACCAATAACGGTTGGGACCACGCCATAGGGAGCCGAATAATCAATAACCTTCTTGCGCTCATCCGTGATGGAGAACGAGGCCATGACAACATCTGCCTTGTTCGTCAAAAGAAAAGGCACACGGTTCGGGCCGGTCACCGGCACAATTTCAAGGGCAACGCCAAGGTCCCTGGCCAGCATGTTGGCGGCTTCAACATCTGAACCGGACGGCTTGGCCGAGGCATCAAGCTGCCCATAGGGTGGTGCGCCAAGATCAATGGCAATGCGGATGGTGCCGCGCTCCTTGATGTCTGCCAGGGCATCGGCCATGGCGGTTTGGCTCAGCATGGTTGTTGCGGCAAGAACGGTCGCGACAAAAAAGGTCCTCATTGGTATCCTCCGTTTATATTCTTGTATGAACGGTCAAAGGCCGTTTGAGACAAAGTTCCGCAGTTCCGGTGTCCGCGGGGCGTCAAACATCGTGCCGTCGCCTGTTTCCCAGATGACGCCCTGATGCATGAAGATGATTTGATTGGCGACGCGCTTGGCGAAGGACATTTCGTGCGTGACAAGAATCATTGTCATGCCAGCCTTCGCCAGTGACTCGATGGTCTTCAGCACTTCGCCTGTCAGTTCGGGATCAAGTGCTGAAGTCACCTCGTCAAAGAGCATCAGTTCAGGCTCCATCGCCAGCGAGCGCGCAATAGCGACGCGCTGCTGCTGGCCACCCGAAAGCTGCTCCGGGTAGCTTTTCGCCTTGTCGGAAAGACCCACTTCCGCCAGTACGCGCTCGGCAATTTCACGGGCATGAGCTTTTGACAGGCGCTTTGTCAGGCGGGGCGAGAGGGTGATGTTCTCTTCAACTGTTTTGTGCGGAAACAGATTATAGGATTGGAAAACGATGCCGACATCCTTGCGCAGGGCGCGCAGGTCCACGTTCGGCTCATGCAGACGGCGACCGCAGACATGCAGTTCTCCGCCCTGAATAGCCTCGAGCCCGTTCACACAACGCAAGGCGGTGGATTTGCCGGAGCCGGAGCGTCCGATCAGCGCCACCACGCTGCCTTTGGGAACCGAGAATGAGACGCCTTTCAGCACCTCAAGCTCGCCATAGAGTTTGCGGACATTGTGGAATTCAACAATGTTGGAGTTGGCAGTGCTGGCCATGACCGGTTTCCTATCAGGCGCGTTTCAGGTTGCGCTCTAGGCGACGTGAATAATGTGACAGCGGATAGCAGATCACAAAATAGATCGCGGCGATTACGCTGAATACAATGAACGGTTTGAATGTAGAGTTGTTTATAAGGCGCGCTGTATAGGTCAGCTCCGCAAATCCGATGACTACAGCATAGGATGTGTTTTTAACGATCTGGACAAGAAATCCGATGGTTGGCGGGATCGATATTTTGACAGCCTGGGGCAGGATGACATGTATCATGCGCTGCAGGCGTGTCATGGCCAGACATTCTGCCGCTTCCCATTGCGCGGTCGGTACAGATTGCAGTGCGCCCCGCCAGATTTCGGCCAGATAGGCGCTTGAATAGGTGGTCATGGCCACGCCTGCGGCAATCAGGGCCGGTACATTGTAGCCCGCGACCGAGATTCCGAAATAGCACAGAAACATCAGCACCGGCAGCGGAATGCCCTGTATCAGCGCGATCCAGCCAGCCAGAATGCGACGCAGGATCCTGTTGTCCGAGATGCGGCCGACAGCAACCGGGAGGCCCACAATGGTGCCGCCGATAAAACCCATCAGCGACAGCACGATGGTCCAGCCTGCGCCTTCGAGGATCAGGAGGTAATGAGCGAAGGAGAGAGAAGCACCCATGATATTTTCCTGCCGCTCAAAGGTAGGTGCCAAGGCGACGGCGACGGGTGAAGACGACATTCGCCCCGATCTCCATTGCCAGACGCATCAGGATCGACAGGATCAGGTAGATCACAGCCACAACGATGTATATTTCGAAACCCCGGAATGTAATGGACTGAATCCCATAGGCTGAACCTGTCAGCTCTTCGACGGAAATCTGTGACAGGATCGAGCTGGCAAGCATCATCAGCACAAACTGGCTGATCAGCGCCGGATAAACACGCTCGATCGCCTGCGGCAGCTCGATATGGAACAGAACCTGCCTGCGGCTGAGGGCGAGACAATCGGCAGCCTCACGCTGGCCCTTGGGGATTGATTCCAGCCCCGCGCGGCTGATTTCAGCCGTATAGGCCGAGACATTGATGACCAGAGTGATGATCGCGGCCTGAAAGGCGGGGACATGCAGGCCCAGCGCGGCCAGCCCGAAGAACAGCCAGAAGGCCTGAACGACAAGCGGCGTGTTCCGGATCAGCTCCACATAGCATGTGGCTATCGTCGACAATGTACGATTTCCGTGAACTCTGGCAACGGCAACGCCTGTTCCAAAGAGAAAGCCAAAAACGATCGATACACCCGACAAAAGCAGTGTTTTCAGCGCACCACGCGCCAGTTCGGGCCAAAAATTGGCAATGAAACTGAAATCGAAGTCGTATTGCACAGGTCCCTCTCCTCCCGTTTTTTATTTTGCGCCGGAGTTCAGGCGATATATGTCAATGAGATAGCCTTGACGAGCCCTTTTTAACATGATTGTATAGTGCCCACAATAGTCATTTTAAAAGGCTCGAAATGTCACCAGAGGATAATTCCGTCATCCTCCTGAACGCCGCCGACAGCGTGGGTGTTGCACGCCGCACCATAAAGGCCGGTGAAGCTATTGGCGTTGCGGGCATCATGGCGGCCGATATGATTCCGCGCGGCCACAAGATTGCCCTGCGACACATCAGCGAAGGCGAGGAGGTCCGTAAATTCGGGCAGGTGATTGGTGTGGCCAGCCGCGATATTGCGCCCGGCCAGCACATTCACCTGCAAAATCTTGCCATGGTGGAAAGCCATCAGGCACATCAATTTTGCGTGGATGGTCAGGGTCCATCGCTCTTGCCGGAAGCCGAACGCGCCACCTTCATGGGCTATGATCGCGGCATTGGTGGCGGCGGCACGCGCAATTATATCGGCATCATCTCCACGGTGAACTGCTCGGCCACGGTCTCGCGCTACATCGCCGAGCATTTCAACCGCGAGGGCGGACTGAATG
Organism: Haloleucobacter ellipsoideus; assembly: GCF_052491725.1. Lineage (NCBI taxonomy): Bacteria > Pseudomonadati > Pseudomonadota > Alphaproteobacteria > Hyphomicrobiales > Xanthobacteraceae > Haloleucobacter > Haloleucobacter ellipsoideus. The sequence goes on along the minus strand of NZ_JBQWAR010000021.1, from coordinate 84,140 downwards.
GCTTTGACAATGTGGATGGCGTGGTGGCGCTGACTCATGGCGGCGGTTGCGCCATCAATACCAAGGGTGAGGGCTACGAATATCTGACGCGGGTCATCAAGGGCTATGCGACCCATCCAAACTTTGGCGGCATCCTGATGATTGGTCTGGGCTGCGAGACAAACCAGATCCGCCCCATCGTCGAGCACTACAGGCTTGAGGAAGGAAACCGCTTTCGCACCATGACAATCCAGCAGCTTGGCGGCACCCGTAAAACCATTGAGGCCGCCTGCAATATCATTCGCGAAATGCTGCCGGAGGTGAATGCCGCACGTCGTGTTCCTCTGCCGCTGTCACGGCTCAGGGTGGCGCTCGAATGCGGCGGCTCTGATGGCTATTCAGGTATCACCGCCAATCCGGCGCTGGGGGTGGCATCAGATCTCCTGGTACGGAACGGGGCGACAACCGTCTTGTCTGAAACCCCCGAGATTTACGGGGCCGAGCATCTGCTGACCCGCCGTGCCCGCTCCCCCGAAGTGGCGGAAAAGCTGCTTCAGCGCATTGAGTGGTGGCGTGATTATACATCCCGCAACAAGGCGGAGCTGAACAACAATCCCTCGCATGGCAACAAGGAGGGTGGACTGACCACCATTCTTGAAAAGTCACTCGGTGCGGTGGCCAAGGGCGGCTCCATGCCACTGAATGCGGTCTATGAATATGCCGAGCCTGTGACGGAGCAGGGCTTCGTCTTCATGGACACCCCCGGTTACGACCCGGTGGCGGTGACAGGCCAGGTGGCGGGCGGCTGCAATATCGTCTGCTTCACAACCGGGCGCGGGTCGGTCTCTGGCTGGAAGCCATCGCCGACAATCAAGATTGCCACCAATACCGTCATGTATGAGCACATGAAGGAAGATATGGACATCAACTGTGGTGACATTGTTGGTGGTACAGACACCATAAATGCCGCCGGGAAACGCATATTCGACATGATCCTTTCTGTCGCATCGGGGCAGAAGACATTGTCAGAACAGTTTGACTATGGCGACAACGAGTTTGTGCCCTGGCAGATTGGCGCTGTGACATGAGCATTGTTTCCGGGACATCCCGGAAACAATGCTGAATACGCCTTCAAGCCATTTGCAGTGAAACGCCCCCGATTCTGTCCCTGCGGACAGTGAAGCCATGTCGCACACGTGCTTCATGCCGGCTGGTGTGGATACGGTGTTTCTACCTGTTTTGGAAATGCGCCGTGAGTGCGCAGCAATGACTGATATTCTCGGGAGGATAATACTGTCATGACGACCCCGTACACGGGAGTTTTCCCTGTCGTTCCCACAATTTTTCATGAAGATGGTCGCTTCGACCCGGAGGGCCAGCGCCGTTGCGTTGAATTCATGATTGATGCCGGCTCCAACGGCTTGTGTGCGCTCGCCAATTATTCCGAGCAGTTTGCGCTTTCGGATGCCGAGCGTGATGAGGTGATGCACACCGTTCTGGGTGCGGCGGCAGGTCGGGTGCCTGTGATAGTCACCACCTCCCATTATTCCACCGCGGTTTGTGCGGCCCGCAGCAAGGCCGCTCAGGATGCCGGTGCGGCCATGGTCATGATCATGCCGCCCTATCACGGCGCCACGCTGCGCGTGAATGATGAGGGCATCTATACCTATTTCAAGGCCATTTCGGACGCGATCAATATCCCGATCATGATCCAGGATGCGCCGATGTCCGGCACCAATATGAGCGTGGCGCTGCTGGCGCGCATGGCGCGGGAGATCGAGCAGGTTTCCTATTTCAAGATCGAGGTGCCCCAGTCTGCCAACAAGCTGCGCGCCCTGATCGCGGCGGGTGGTGATGCCATTGTTGGGCCGTGGGATGGCGAGGAAGGCATCACGCTGATGGCGGATCTGGATGCCGGAATCAACGGTGCAATGACAGGCGGTGGTTATCCTGATGGCATGCGCTCCATTGTCGATGCCTATCGTGAGGGGCGCGGGGATGAGGCCGTGACGGCCTATGCGCGCTGGCTGCCTCTTATCAATTATGAGAACCGGCAGGCCGGTTTTGCCACAGCCAAGATCCTGATGAAGGAAGGCGGCGTGATTGCCTCAGATGCGATCCGCGCGCCCTTCCCGGCGGTTTCTCCTGAAGTCCGCAAGGGACTTCTCGAGATCGCGCGCGGGCTTGATCCGCTGGTGCTGCGCTGGGGCCGCTGAGGAGAACGTCATGTCCATACTGACAGGGGAAATGCTGATTGGTGCGCGCCGTGTGCGTGGCACGCACAGCGCCATTCATGCGATCAATCCGGCCACTGGCGAGGAGCTGGAGCCGGTCTTTGGCGGTGGCTGCAAGGCTGAAGTGGAGCAGGCCTGTGCACTGGCCGATGCTGCCTTTGATATCTATCGCGAGACCACGCCTGAGGCACGCGCGGTTTTCCTGGAAACTATTGCCGAAAATATCCTGAAGACCGGCGATGAGCTGATTGTGCGTGCGATGCAGGAAACCGGCCTGCCGCGTGCGCGTCTGGAAGGCGAGCGCGGACGCACCGTTGGTCAGTTGCGCCTGTTTGCCAATGTGGTGCGTGAGGGAAGCTGGCTGGTGGCGCAGATTGATCCCGCCATGCCGGAACGCCAGCCCTTGCCGCGTGCAGACCTGCGCCAGCGTCACATTGCCCTTGGGCCTGTGGCTGTATTCGGGGCCAGCAATTTCCCGCTGGCCTTCTCTGTTGCCGGCGGCGATACCGCCTCTGCTTTTGCTGCCGGTTGCCCGGTGGTGGTGAAGGGCCATAGCGCCCATCCCGGCACGTCCGAGCTGGTCGGTTTGGCGATCCGCGATGCTGTTGCAGCCTGTGGTCTGCCGGAGGGCGTTTTCTCGCTGCTGTTCGGCAATGGCAATGCCATTGGCACGGCGCTGGTTGAGGATCCACGCATCAAGGCCGTGGGCTTTACCGGCTCGCAGCGGGGTGGCACGGCCCTGATGGCGGCTGCCGCAGCCCGGCCGGAACCGATCCCGGTTTATGCCGAAATGAGCAGCATCAACCCTACCATCCTTATGCCGGGCGCACTTGCGCAGCGGGCCGAGGCTCTGGGCAAGGGTTTCATCGGCTCGCTCACCATGGGGTCTGGGCAGTTCTGCACCAATCCCGGCCTTGTGCTGGCCGTGGATGGACCTGATCTGGAGCGCTTCCTTGAATCTTCGGTGGAAACCCTGGCGGCAGCTCCAGCCACCACCATGCTCACCCCCAGCATTCATGCGGCCTATGCAGGTGGCGTTGCAAGGCTGGAAGAGAACTCCTCAGCCAGGCTCGTTGCGCGCGGGCAGTCGCCCTCGGGTCCCAATCAGGCACAGGGTGCACTCTTTGAAACCCATGCCGCCGATTTTGCGGCCGATCGTGGTCTTCAGGAGGAAGTCTTCGGCCCGGCCTCGATGCTCGTGCGCTGCGCCAGCCTTGAGGAGCTGCGCCAGAGCATTGCCAATCTGGAAGGCCAGCTCACCGCCACCGTCCATGTCGAGCCGGAAGACCATGAAGACGTGCGCCAACTGCTGCCCACGCTGGAGCGCCGGGTGGGTCGTATCCTGTTCAATGGTTGGCCAACAGGTGTGGAGGTGTGTCACGCCATGGTGCATGGCGGCCCTTACCCCGCCACATCCGACAGCCGCACCACCTCTGTCGGCACGTTGGCCATCAACCGCTTCCTGCGTCCAGTCTGCTATCAGGATATGCCGCAAGACCTTCTGCCCGAATCTCTTGCAGATGCAAACCCGCTTCATATCTGGCGGCGGATTGATGGCAGCATGACACAGCCCTGAGCCGCTTTTGACAGCCGTTGCCTTTTTCTGCAGCGGCTGTCAGCCTGCCGGAAGGCCTGCCTCCCTGACACCAGATGATCGGTCATTGCCCGTATTTTGCTTTTTGAGGAACGCTTATGTTGCAGGCCGAGGTCTGGCAAAAAAGATGTTTCAGCCGTATGGAACACATGTGCCAGGCCAAGCGTGGTCCTGTAGAAAGCCGGGACAGGAGCGGGCCCTTGCATTTTCCGGCAAGGTTTCAGCTTTTTCGCGGTGGTAGAAGCGTGTTTTCAGGGCCGGATACCGGTACGGAAAAAACCTTCAGGCCCTGTTTTTCGGTGCGCATGCACCGCAGTATTTCATGTGAGGCTTGAAGCAGTGATGCTGGAACAGGGCGATGTGTCGTAAAAAAAAACTGTATGAAATAGTTCACGAGACATTGGCGCGTGCGATCCGCAGCTCGGTATTTCCTCCCGGAACGGTTATCCTTGAAGGGCCGGTTGCCGGACGGCTGAACGTTTCGCGCGCTCCGGTGCGGCAGGCACTGGCTATGATCGAAAAAGACGGTCTGGCCCATCGTTTTGGTGGGCGCGGCCTGATTGTTGGCCCCGTCGGAACCCTGCCAGACCGGACGCTGCTGGATCAGGTTCTGGATCTGATCGACCTGCCTGAAAGCCATGTGGCATTTTCCTGGCAAACCTTCATCAACGAGCTTGAGGCGACCATTATCTATCAGGCCTTCTTTGGTGCGGTCCGCATCAATGAGGTTGAACTGGCACGCCATTATGGGGTCAGCCGCAGCAGCGCGCGCGATGCGCTTCTGCATCTGGAACCTCTGGGTCTTGTGGAAAAGGACTCCAGCCTACGCTGGATTGTGGTGCCGTTGAGCACGCAGCGTATTCTGGAACTCTACCGCCTGCGTGAACTGCTTGAGCCGGAAGCATTGCGGCTGGCTGTGCCGCATATTCCCCCATTGCTGGTTGATGCGATGATTAAACGGCATGAAACAGTGCTGGACCGCTATCCCGCCATTACTGCTGGAGAGCTGTATGAGCTGGAGCTGGACCTGCATGTGCGCTGTCTGGATTTCTGCTCGAACACGACTTTTGTGGATGTGCTGCGCCGAACCCAGTGCCTGCTGGCATTGAGCAAGCAGATCATGGGCATTCGTATCGACATGCCGGAATATGAGCCGTTCATGCAGGAGCATATCCGCATTTTCCTTCGGATAAGAGCCAGAGACGAGATCGGTGCAGAACTGGCATTGCGAGATCACATTCAGGCTTCGGCATCAAAGGTTGAGGAGCGGGCGGCTATCATGCGTCGCCGCTATGTCGCTACTCCTCATCAATTTTTTCAGCCGCTTAATGTATGATTGCTGATTTCCGCTGAGAAGTGATCCGGATTGGATGGGTATTTCCATTGAGAGTTGGCCTATGTGTGTCCTTCCCCATACGCCTTGAGCAATAGGGAGACTGGAGTGATCCACATAGGACTTTTGAACTACATACGGAAACTACGCCTGTTGGAGCTCATCATCGAACCAGATCTTGCTTGTAACGCCATCTGGCAGAGCAAAAGAGCTCAGCGTTTTTTCCGTAAATCGCATGGGAACCCGCTTGGGAATCTGGAAAGATACGAGCAGGTTTCTTCCGATGCCCCCAACCTCAATAAACAGGTGATATATAATTATATGTGATTATTCAATGTAGATACGCATGTCATTAGCTATTCCCGGTTCCGCAGAATGCGAAAAATCAGATGAGCCTGTGTCTCTTAATCAGAAGTTCCTAGGTTCGAGCCCTAGTGTGCCCACCATCACTTCGGTGATCTGTGGATCATCATCAGAAAAGTGCTAAAGCTCCTTCGGAGCATATGGATGAGGTCAGGTTATTCCGGCCCATCGCCAGCCAGCAGATCTCGCTACAAGCCCGAGCGCGGCATGCAATGCAAGAGGCCGCTTTCTTTGGCCACCTGTTCGAGTCCCCCTGCTGAAGCCGCTGGTGGGCGATCCCGAAACAGGCTGACCAAACTCCCCAATCGATAGAGAAGCCGCCTGACCCAGAGGCCGTCCGCCCTATGGCGCCCTGCCGCCCATGAGAGGGGCGAGGATCGCCATCTGCATAATCAGGGCCGGATCCCTATCAGCCCACTGGTGCTTGCCCTGCACGACTCCATATGGGCATCCGCGTGCGGGATGCACGGCCCTGCAAAAGCCGCCACCACGGCCACGCACCAGTTGCTTCACATTTTGTGCGCAGCCTGCGCATGGCACCGCCCCTGCCCTGTCTGGCCGCGCCCGGTTTTGCCCCCTGGACAAGGCAGCCCGGATCCAGCCATCTGCCTCTCCTGAATCGCCATGAGCGGCAGATTCAGCCCTACCCTCAGCAGGATGGTTTGGGGGCACAGCTATATTGCCGGATATAGCTACATATGAATACCTCCCGAATGCTTTCCACCCCTCCAAAAATCTCGCCAAACCACAGAAGGGCACAGAAATATGACAACCATTTCTGTGCACGAATGAAATCAGCCCCACTCCGGCTTCAGGAAGGCGGCCCGCGCTTTTCATCCGGTTGACTTTTCAGGATAGTCAATTAAAGCCGCAGACAATGCCGGGCGGGAAGTCCAAGAGGTGGTACCGAGCTGTTGGGGGCCAGGCGGGCATGACGCAGGAGCAGGAACAGCTTTATATCTTCACAGGACCGGCTGTTGCCATAATTGTGGCTACGGTTTTTCTGGTGGCATGGATATACCAGCGTCGGCACCATTATGCGCTGTTCTTTGCCGGCGCCTTCTTTACCTATGCCATAGCCGCACTGATACAAATCATCGGCATTCCCAAAGCTCCGGGGCCCAACACCCTCATTTCAGGGTCAGTCTATGCATTCTCCGTTCTCCTGATGATCCGCGGTATATTCGTCAGGTCCGGACAAAGCATAAATTATGTCATTTTCTACCTTATTCTCGGCCTCATCCTGTTTTTGACATGGTATTTCTTCTATGTGGACCGAAACCTGATTGTGCGCATCTATGCGCAGAATTTCGGCTATGGCTTCATCCTGCTGCTTGTGGCCGCGCGCATGCGCCGGCATGAAACAGGCCGGTTGATCGACAAAATCTTGTTTTGGGCGGTCTTGCTGTTCGGCGTGCATTTCTTCATCCGCACGGCGCTGACGGTCCCCATTTCGGAAGATCTCCTGCGCCTTGACCAGTTGCGGCAGGATGGCGCGGATGTCTCCCTTCTGACTGTGCTGTTCAAACAATCTCCTTTCTGGCAGATCCTGAACTTCTCCATTCTCATCTCCGGCTTTGCTCTTGCCCTCACGTTTCTGGCCGCCCTTGCGGCGGACATCATCGAGGAGTTCCGGCGTGAAGGCGAAACGGATGCGCTGACGGGCCTTGCCAACCGGCGCGCTTTCGAGACCCGGGCAGACATGCTCATGTGCCGTCGCCGCGCCTGGCCGCTAACGCTGGTTTTCTGTGATCTCGATCATTTCAAGTCGGTGAATGATGATTTCGGGCATGCGGCGGGCGATCTGGTCCTGCGCGATTTTGCCCGGCTGGCCTCCAGGATTCTGGATCGACCGGGAGTGGTCGCCCGTTTCGGCGGCGAGGAATTTGTGCTGCTGCTGGAACGCCAGAACCTGTTCAGCGCCACCCGGTTTGCCGAGCATCTGCGCATGCAGCTTGCCGCCATGTCCTTCGAGGGGCTGGATGAGCGCAGGATCACGGCCAGCTTCGGCGTCGCCGAGATCGCGCCGGACGAGGATCTTCACGCCGCCCTGAAACGCGCCGATGCGGCGTGTTATGAGGCCAAGAAGAGCGGGCGCAACCGCGTCTGTTCCGCAGCTTCCACAGACTGGAACGGCGAGGAGCGGCGCGCGGGCGAGAGGCGTTTCGATCCGGGCATCTAGCGACATACGCCGCGTGCCGGCTTGCCCGCAAATGCCGGCACAGCCCTCCTGCATTCACCATCCGGCCGGTGAAAGATCATGCCAGCCAGAAGATGCGGCAGGGGGCCGGGAGGGGCCCGGAAGGCCCGGACAAGAAAAAGGCGTTTCTCCGCATCAGGGCACCGGAGAAACGCCTTCTGCTTGGCGCCATCTCATGCCATCGCGCAGAACACGGCATGAGCGCGCCGGATACCGGATGCGCCGGCGTTCAGGCCGGCGCATCCGGTATCACAGGCCAATGCTGAGATATTTCATGTTCAGATAGTCATCCAGGCCGTGAAGCGAGCCTTCGCGGCCCATGCCGCTTTCCTTCACGCCGCCAAAGGGGGCAACCTCGGTGGTGATGATGCCCTCATTGATGCCCACCATCCCATACTGAAGAGCCTCGCTCACGCGGAAGGCGCGGGCCAGGTCGCGGGTATAGAGATAGGCCGCCAGGCCGAACTCGGTGTCATTGGCCGCGGCAATGGCCTCCTCTTCCGTCTCGAACCGGACGAGCGCGGAAAGCGGGCCGAAGGTTTCCTCCTTCAGCACGCTCATGCCGGGCTTCACATCCGCCACCACCGTGGGCTGGAAGAAGGTGCCGCCCAGCGCATCGCGCTTGCCGCCCACCAGAACCCGTCCACCCTTGGCGACGGCATCGGCGATATGGCGCTCCACCTTCTCGACAGCGGCCTCATTGATGAGCGGGCCCTGCTCGACCCCCTCATCGAAACCGTTGCCCACCTTCATCTGCTGCACGCGCGCCGCCAGCTTCTCGGCGAAGGCGTCATAGATGCCGGCCTGTATATAGAAGCGGTTGGTGCACACGCAGGTCTGGCCGGAATTGCGGTATTTGGCGGCAATCGCACCTTCCACCGCCCGGTCCAGATCACTGTCGTCAAACACCAGGAAGGGGGCATTGCCGCCCAGCTCCATGGATACGCGCTTCACGGTGCCGGCGGCCTGCGCCATCAGCAGCTTGCCGACGCGGGTGGAGCCGGTGAAGGTGATCTTCTTCACGATGGGGTTCGAGGTGAGCGCCTCGCCAATGGCTTTCGCATCACCCGTGAGGATATTGACTACCCCCTTGGGAATGCCCGCCATTTCGGCCAGCACACCCCAGGCCAGACCGCAATAGGGCGTGAACTCGGAAGGCTTCACCACAATGGTGCAGCCCGCCGCCAGCGCCGCGCCCATCTTGCGGGCGATCATGGAGAAGGGGAAGTTCCACGGCGTGATGGCGCCCACCACACCCACCGGCTCCCGCGTCACCAGAATCCTGCGGTCCTGCCAGGGAGAGGGGATGACCTCGCCATAGACCCGGCGGGCCTCTTCGGCGAACCACTGGATATAGGCGGCGGCGATCATCACCTCGCCCACGGCCTCCTTCAGCGGCTTGCCCTGTTCGCTGGTCAGCAGGCTGGCCAGCGCATCGCGGTTGGCGCGAATGGCCTCGGCCATGGCCTGAAGCCGTGCCGCCCTCTCCCCCGCCAGCAGGCTGGACCATGCGGGAAAGGCGGCCTGTGCGGCGGCAATGGCGCGTTCGGTCTCCGCACCACCGGCATTGGGAATGGTGCCAAGGCTGGCCCCTGTGGCCGGATCGCTCACAGGGATCGTCGCGCCGTTATCGGCCCCGCTCCATACGCCGTCAATCAGTACAGCTTCGCGGAGAAACTCATTTCTGGCACTAGCGGTCATGTGTCATGTCCTGGTTACGGTCGGCGCGGCGTCGCGACGGCCAAGACGAGCGCCGGGGCGCAATGATCAGTCTCGGGTTTCAGGGCTGGGGCGATGGTGTCGCCTCAGAATGCCTCTTCATAGATGGCGAGCACATCGGCTTCCGTCATCTCGCGCGGGTTGTTCACCAGAAGGCGGGTCTGCTTCATGGCGTCCCGCGCCATCATGGGCAGGGCATCACGCGGAATCTGCACTTCATGCAGGCCCTGCGGCACCTTCAGCTCACGGCCCAGCTCGGCCAGCTTTTCGACAAAAGCCTCACCGCGATTGTCGAAGCTCACATCCGCCAGCTCCGGGAAGGCATCTGCCGCGATCTCGGCATAGACATGGGCGGCCTTGGGCAGGTTGAAGCGCAGCACCGGGGCCAGGACCAGGGCATTGGAAAGACCGTGCGGCACATGGAAATGCCCGCCAATGGGATAGGCCAGCGCATGCACCGCCGCGACCGGGGAATTGCCGAAAGCCTGCCCGGCGAACAGCGCGCCAAGCAGCATGGCGGCACGGGCGTCGCGGTTCTGGCCGTTGAAGGTGGCCTCGCGGATATTCGCGCCCAGAAGACGCAGCGCCTGACGGGCCAGCCCCTGCGACACCGGATTGTTGTTCGGCGAGGCGGAAGCGTAGGATTCGATGGCATGCACCATCGCGTCGATGCCGGTGGCGGCGGTGACAGCCGGGGGCAGACCGACGGTCAGCTCGGCATCCAGCACCGCGATATCCGGCAGCAGCAGGGGCGAGACAACGCCGGACTTGGTGGTCTCACCGGTGGTGATGATGGCAACCGGCGTGACTTCCGAGCCCGTTCCGGCTGTCGTCGGCACCAGAACCAGCGGCAGGCGCGGGCCCTTCGCCTTGTTCACCCCATAGACATCGGCGAGCGCCTCGCCGCTGCCGGCCACAAGAGCCGCCACCTTGGCCACATCCATGGGCGAGCCGCCACCAATGGCCAGAACACCGCTCGCCTTGTGGTCCCTGATGATCTGGATGAGGGACAGGACATTCTTCTCCGGCGGGTCCGCCACCACGTCATCGAAGATCTCGACAGCGATATTGTGGGCGGCGAGGGAGGCCAGAGCTGCATCCAGCAGACCGGCCCGGCGCAGGCCGGCATCGGTCACCAGCACGATCCGCGCACCCAGAACCGGCTTCACGATTTCGCCGATCTGCGCTGCGGCGCCGACGCGGGAAATGATGGTCTTTGTCGTGCTGAAGATGAAATCGTTCATGTCCGTATCCGTTCAGAACTGCATCCTGGGAAAATGGCCGGCGCATTTTCAGGCGGGGGACACAAACGCTCCCGTCATTCCAATGCGACAACCTGAAATGTGAGCCGTTTCCCTGATCATGCAACCGGGGAAACGGCCGGAAGAGCCGGGATGACCTCAGCTCCCGGACCCGGATTCGACCTGTCCGCGATCTATACGATACACCCGATCCAGATTGCCGCCCGCATGCTGGAGATCCGCGCCGGAGAGCAGCACGGAAAGCCCCAGCGGACGCAGGGATGCAACCACCTCGGCGATGCGCTTGGACAGGGCCGGAGCCACGCCCTCGAACGGTTCATCCAGCATCAGCAGCTTGGTGCCCACCATATGGGCGCGGCCGATGGCCACCAGCTTCTGCTGGCCGCCCGAAAGCTGGAGGGCGCGCCGGTGACGGAACTCGCGCGCCTCGGGAATGAGGCGGAAGGTGTCTTCCAGCCGCTCCTGCGCATCCTTGTGGTGGTTGGCCCAGGATGGCAGGAGCAGGTTTTCCTCCACCGTCAGCTCGGGAATGAGGCGGCGGTCTTCCGGGGCGAAGCCTATGGCGCGCCCGGCACGCTTGTGGGCCGGCTCGCCGGAGATCTCGGTGCCCTCAAAGCGCACACTGCCCGACAGAAGCGGCAGCAGGCCCATGATGGCGCGCATGATGGTGGTCTTGCCCGCGCCATTGCGGCCGATGATCCCCACCATCGCGCCCTGCGGCACGGCAAGGGAAACCTTGCGCAGAATCTGCACCTGCCCGATGGCGACGTCGATATCCTTGACTTCAAGCAGGGGGGTCGCCTCAGCCATGGGTCTTGTCCTCGCCGATGATGAGGGTGCGCACCTGCTCATCGTTCATCACCACGTCCGGCTTGTCATCGATCAGCACGCGCCCTTCAAAGAAGGCCAGCACGCGATCCGAATAGCGCCGCACGATCTCCATGTCGTGTTCCACGAACAGCACGCTGACATTGTCTGCCCGCGTGGCCGCAATGACGCGGTCCATGATCGGGAACTTCTCCTCGCTGGACACGCCGCTGGTGGGCTCATCCAGAAACAGCACGCTCGGGCTGCCGACCATCGCCACCGCGATGTCCAGCAGCTTGCGGACGCCTTCCGGCATGGTGCCGGCCAGCGCATGGCCGAACCGTTCCAGACCGAACCGCTCCAGTGTCTCGCCGGCCTTCTTCTCCAGCGCCTTGTCCGAGAGGATGGCGAAGCCGCCAATCCCCTTGCTCTCCAGCGCGGACTCGGCAAGCGCGAGATTCTCGATCGCCGTGAGAGAGTCGAACAGCTGGGGAATCTGGAACGAGCGCGCCACGCCAAGACGGGTGATCTCGCGCGGGGAGCGCCCGACGATTTCCTGGCCGTTCAGCAGGATGGAGCCCTCATCCGGCTGGAGATAGCCGGTGATCATGTTGATGAAGGTGGTCTTGCCGGCGCCATTGGTGCCGATGAGCCCGGAAATGGTGCCGGGCATGATGTCCACATTCACGTCATTGGCTGCGACCACCGCGCCGAAGCGCTTGCGCAGGCCCTTGGCGGCAATGATGGGGCTTGTCATGACTTCTCTCCCGCATTGGCCGCCCGCGGGCCACGCCGCATCAGGCCGGAAAGGCCCTGGGGCAGGAACAGGATGAGGGCGAGAATGATGAGCCCCAGAACCAGCTGCCACGTATTGGGGGCATACTGATAGGCGAAGGAGCGCACCACCTCGAGAACCACGGCGGCCAGGAAGGGCGCGATCACGCCACCCGTGCCGGCCAGAATGGCAATCACCACAAACTCGCCGGAGGTTGCCCAGAACGCCATTTCAGGGTCGATATGGCCCACGATGATGCCGCTCATGGCGCCACCCAGCGCCGCCATGACAGCCGCCAGAATATAGGCGATGAGCACGGCGCGGTTGGCGGAGGCGCCCAGATATTCCACGCGGATCTCGTTGTCACGCACGCCGGAGAGCAGCCGCCCGAAGGCGGTGGAGGCGAACAGGCCCAGATTGATGGCCCCAAGCACGCCGATGACGATGAGCAGGAGGAAGCCGTTCATCCGGTCCGCGCCGGTCAGGGGCAGGCCGAACAGGGTCACGCCATGAATGTTGAAGCCGTCGGTGCCGCCCAGATCGGTGCTCTTCACCAGAATGCCGTAGAGCAGCATGGAGAAGGCCAGGCTGAGCATGGCGAAGAAGATGTCACGGTAGCGCGACAGCAGCAGGCCGATGATGAAGGCCACCACAGCGGCGAACACGACAGCGCACACCAGCAGCACCGCGGCATCCTTGACGCCCCAGAACTGGGAGGCGAGGCCGACGGTATAGCCGCCCAGCGCATAATAGAGCCCCTGCCCGAAGGAGACGAGGCCGCCACGCATCAGCAGCACCAGACCCAGCACCGGCAGGCCCTTGGCCATGCCGATGGCCAGAACAAAATTCCAGCTCGGCAGCAGCCAGGCAATGACCGCGAGCAGGACCCCGCATCCGATGAGCGGGGGCAGGAAAGTGAATGTGCGGTTCATATCTTGCGCAACTCCACGCCCGAGAACAGACCTTGCGGGCGGATCGCCAGCACCAGCGCCATGACGGCATAAACGCTGAAGACTTCGACTTCCGGCCAGTAGTGAACGGCGAAGGAGCGCACAAAGCCCACGATGAGCGCACCAGCCACGGTGCCGGGAATGGACCCCAGACCGCCGATCACCACCACGGCGAACATCATCACCACCACCTCGACACCCATGCCGGGCACCACGGAAATGGTGGGCGCGGTGAAGGCCCCGCCCAGGGCCGCAAGGATCGAGCCGGTGACAAAGGCCACAAGGTTCCAGCGCCCGACATTGATGCCCATGGAACGGGACACCTCGGGATCATGGATCACCGCGCGCAGCATCTTGCCCCTGGCGGTGAACTGCAGGAACCAGGTGAGCAGGATGCCGACCACCGCGGCCACGGCCACGATGAAGAGATTGTAGGTGGGATAGGTCAGGTCGCCGATATCCACCTGTCCGAAGATCCACAGCGGCTCGGAGGCAATCCAGGGGTCAACGCCCCAGATGAGCTTGATCACATCTTCCAGAATGAGGAAGAGCGCATAGGTCACCAGCAGCAGCACCACCGGGTCGCGCCCGGAGAAATGCTTGAGGAAGCCACGCTCCACCACCAGCCCCAGCACCAGGCCCGCGCCAAGGGCGGACAGCAGCATCACCGGAATGATGCCCAGTGCCGGCAGGTCCTGCGCGAACCACCAGCCCAGAAAGGTAACCGCAACATAGGCGCCGATGGCATAGAAGGTGCCATGCGCCATGTTGAGAATTTTCATGACGCCATAGATCAGCGTCAGGCCCACGGCGATAATGAAAAGCCAGGCCGAATAAAGGATACCGTCTATGACGGCGCCGAGAAGTCCGTTCATGTCCTGCTCGTTCGGGAGTGCGGTGAGCGCCGGGCGCAAGGCGCCCCGCAGCACGGGCTGTGCAGCCGTGAAGTGATTTCCGCCTGATGGCGGCAAAGCTTCGATCTGCTGGGAGGGCACGCGCCGTGACGCGGACCTGTCATCGTTTCACGATGATCCTGACATATTGGAACGCTCCGGGCCTGCCCTCCCGGCCGGAGACCGGGAAGGCAGGAACTTCAAGCCGGGACGATCAGTTGGGAGCCTTCAGGCCGCCCTTGATCCAGTCCGCGGAGGTCACGCCTTCCGGGGGGTTCACCCGCTCCGGGGGATAACGCACGACATCCACGAAGGTGATGTTGCCGGCATCGTCCTTCTTGACGCGGCCATAGACCATTTCCTGCACGGCCTGATGGCCCTTGCCGAGGCTCATCTCCACCTTGCCGGAGGGCCCCTCGAAGGACAGGCCCTTCAGCGCCTGCGCCACTTCTTCCCTGGTGGGCACCTTGGAGGCGTCACCACCCTGGGCCTTCTCATAGGCCAGCTTCGCGGCCATCAGGGACTGCACCATGTGGTAGGAAGGATAGCTCGGCAGTTCCTTGGTCTTTTCGTTGTAGGCCTTGCGGAACCACTGGTTATAGGCATTGTCCGGGGCAAAGATGCCGTTGGGGCCACGCGCGCCGATGATGGTGCCATCGGGAATCTGCTTGGCCTGACGGTGCAGGGCGGTTTCACCGGAGGTGAGCACCACCACGGAATTCTTGAACAGGCCGCGCGGCGCGCCCTGGAGAATCAGACCCTCCAGATCGCCACCCCAGAAGCTGGAATGCACCACATCGGGCTTGGAGCCGAGCACGGCGGAGATTTCCGCATTGTACTGGCCGGCGCCCAGCTTGGGCATCTGCGAGGTGGTGAGCTTGGTGCCCTCCTTGGTGGACTTCAGCGTCCCCTCGAAGTCGGCCCAGGCGTCATGACCCCAGGCATAGTTCTGATTGATACCAGCGTAGGTCTTGAACTCGGGCAGCTTCTCGGAGACGTAGAGAGCCGCGCCGACATTATCCATGGTGGCGGTGGCGACGGGGCGGAAGACATATTCATAGTCTGCCGTTTCGAAGATACGGGGGGTGCCGCAATCGAACAGCAGGGTCAGGGTCTTCATCTCTTCGGCAACGGGGGCAACGGCCAGGCAGTCACCGGAAGAGGTGTAGCCCACCACCATGTCAACGCCTTGCTGTTCCACCAGGTTGCGGAACTCGGACACCTGCTTGGTGGTGCCGCCGGCCTCATCGATCACGACCAGCTCGACGGGACGGCCACCAAAACCCAGCTTGTCATAGGGGGCAGGCAGCTGGCCGGCATTGGCGGCGGCGGCGAACACTTCAGCCGCATGCTTTGCGGGAATGCCGAAGGGGCCGGCGGCAGCGCCGGAAAGGAAGGTGGGAACGCCGATCTTGAACGGCTTCTCAGCCGCATTCTGTGCAAGGGCGGGGGTTGCCGCCACAATGGCGGCACACGCCAAGGATGACATGAGATAAGTTAGGCGCATGAACGTCCTCCTAGATTTCCACACCCTGATATGCGTCTGGAATCCACATTTATATTGTTGTCATTCGATATACTGAATGACGTTCTGTATTATGTATCGAGAAGAATGCAAAAGCCATCCCCCTCCGCTCAAAAAGCTGGGAGGGACGCCATTGGAGGTGAAGCGTGCCAACACCAAACAAAAGCGCCGCCAAGGATGTTCCGGCCGTCAGCAGGGCTGTGACTATCCTGGACCTGATTGCACGCAGCAGCTCCCCTGTCGGGCTGGCGGACATCGCCCGCTCTCTCGATATTCCCAAGAGTTCGGCGCACGGCCTGTGCTCGACCCTCGTCAATCTCGGCCTTTTGCGACGGCGCGATTCAGGTTTCGTGCTCGGCAGCCATGTGATGCGGTGGGCGAATGCTTTTGCTTCCCGCTCCGATATTGTCGATGAGTTTTCGAGACTCTGGGAAGAGACACCGGAACTGCGCGTCGAAACACTGACCCTGACGATCCTCGACGGTGCGGATGTTGTTTATATTGCATCGCGTCATGGTGATGATCCATTGGGAATCACCTTCCGAATCGGCATGCGCCTGCCCGCCGCCTTCACCGCCACCGGCAAGGCCATGCTGAGCACGATGGAGCATGAGGAGGTGCGCGCGCTCTATCCCCGCGGCCTGCCCGCCCCGCTGACCGCACGCACCGTGAGCGACTTCGACACGCTGGAGCGCGAGCTGGATCAGGTGCGTGCGCGCGGCTTTTCCGTGGATGACCAGCAGGTGCGCGATGGCATGGTGTGCATCGGCGCACCCATTTTCGATTTTTCGGGCGAGCGGGCCATTGGCGGCTTCGCCATCTCGGTTCTGGCGCCGCATCTCGATGATGCCCAGATCGACAAGCTGGGTGCCGATGTCATCCGCTATGCGCACAAGCTCTCAAAGCGCCTGGGTTTCTGAAGCGCTCCGCGCTTTTAGGATCCTCTCCCGCCGCAGCCGGATGGACAACATGGCCAGCCATGTTGCCCATCCATGAAAAGGCCTGTATCCCCTTGTCGATACTCAGACGCAGCCATCGGTCCCATCCGAACGCCACCTGATCTGAACATGTTTCACGGTCAGTCTGATCCTTTTTGCAACGGCCTGCCCCGAGATGACGAGGATTGCCTCATGACCACCGAAACCCTCGAACAGCCCTCCACGCAGCGTGCACTGGCGCTCAAGAAGCTGACCCATGACACGCATTCAAGGCTCGACAAGTCCATCATGGCCGGCCGGCCGTTCGAGAGCCGCGCGCGCTATGGCCTGTTCCTCCAGGTGCAGTATCTGTTCCATCGCGACATTGATGCGCTCTATTCCAACCGGGAACTGGACGGCATCCTGCCGGATCTGGACGGTCGCCGCCGTCTTGCGCTGATCGCGCAGGATCTGGCTGATCTCGGCATCCCCCTGCCCGAGGCCGATGGCCCGCCCCGCTTCGATGGCCAGCAGGTGGATATTCCCACCGCCCTGGGCTGGCTGTATGTGGCGGAAGGCTCCAATCTTGGCGCGGCTTTCCTGCTGAAGGCGGCGGCGGGGCTCGGGCTTTCGGAAACCATGGGTGCCCGCCATCTGGCCGCCGCTCCGGAAGGGCGCGGGCTGCACTGGCGCACCTTCACGGCCGCGCTCGATGGACCGGAGATCGATAGCCCGAGCGAGGCCCGGGTCGCCGCAGGGGCCGAGGCCGCCTTCGCCCGGGTGCAGGCACTGGTGGACCGCATCTTCGCCGAGGCACCGGAAGCCTGATCCTCCCCATCCGGTTTCAGGGCACGCCTTCCGGCCAGCCGCCGCCCGCCGGAAGCCCTGAACCCGCGCCTGTCTCCATATCCCGGCACTTTTCCTCTGACATGCAGCCAGAAGGGCTGGAGCATCCCGCACCTTCAGTTCAGGACTTTACGAATTCCATAATGATACATTATATCATTTGCTATCGCCGGAGCGGGCGCGGGCGCTGATGACCCTTGCCGCATGCTCCGGCTCATCATGGCCCGGAGGATGTATGATGCGGGATACCCGCCTGCCTGTGACAGTGCTGTCCGGCTTTCTCGGTTCAGGAAAAACCACCCTGCTCAACCATATCCTCTCCAATCGCGCGGGGATGAAGGTGGCGGTCATCGTCAATGACATGAGCGAGGTGAATATTGATGCGGAGCTGGTGCGCTCCGGCGGGGCCAATCTCTCCCACACCCAGGAAAAGCTGGTGGAGATGACCAATGGCTGTATCTGCTGCACCCTGCGCGATGACCTGCTGACCGAAGTGAAGCGCCTCGCCGCTGAAGGGCGTTTCGATTATCTGCTCATCGAATCCACCGGCATCGCCGAGCCGCTGCCCGTGGCCGCGACCTTCGACTTTCGCGATGAGGAGGGCTTCTCCCTCTCCGACATTGCCCGCCTCGACACCATGGTGAGCGTGGTGGATGCCGCCAACCTGCTGAAGGACTTCGGCTCGCGCGATTTCCTGCGCGACCGGGGCGAGGTGGCGGGGGAAGAGGATGAGCGCACGCTGGTGGACCTGCTGACCGACCAGATCGAGTTTGCCGATGTCATCGTGCTGAACAAGGTTTCCGGGGTTGCGCCGGAACAGCGGGCCACGGTGCGTGGGGTGGTGAAATCCCTGAACCCGGATGCCCGCCTCATCGAGACGGACTATTCCAGGGTGGAGCTGGGAGATGTGCTGGGCACCGGGCTGTTCGACCCCGAGCGCGCCAGTACCCATCCGCTCTGGTTCAAGGAGCTGAACGGCTTCCGGGACCATGTGCCCGAGACGGAGGAATATGGCATTTCCTCCTTCGTCTATCGCGCCCGCCGGCCCTTCCATCCGGACCGGTTCCACGCTTTTCTGGCACGCACATGGCCCGGTCTGGTGCGCGCCAAGGGCCTGTTCTGGCTGGCCACCCGCCCGAAGGGCGTGGGTGAAATGAGCCTTGCCGGCGCCATTTGCCAGACGGGCCATATCGGCCGCTGGTGGGCGAGCATTCCGCAGGAGCACTGGCCAACCCACCCGGACTGGCGCTCCTGGCTGCGCTCCCAGTGGGTGCCCGGCTATGGTGACAGACGGCAGGAACTGGTGTTCATCGGCATCGCCCTGGATGAGGCCGCCATGCGCGCCGCGCTTGATGCCTGCCTCATCGGCCCGGATGAACCGGCCCGGTTTGATCCGGAAGCCCTGAAATATCTGCCAGACCCCTTCCCGGCCTGGGAAGCCGTGCCCGCCTGAACATGGAAGCCCCGGCATGCCGTATGCCGGGGCTTTTTCCGTTCAGTCCCGCGCTTTTTCCAGCTTGTCCTGCGTGCGGGTCTCAAAATCGCTGGCGTCGTGACGCTCCCGCAACTGGCGCTCCAGCGGGCCGGATGTGCGATTGACCATGCGCCCGCGCTGCACGGCGGGGCGTTCGGCTATGGCATCCGCCCAGCGCAGCACATGGGTGTAGTCCTGCACCGAAAGGAATTCGGCCGAGCCTTCATAGAGCCAGCCCTTCACCAGCCCGCCATACCAGGGGAAGGCGGCAATATCGGCAATGCTGTAATCGGTGCCCGCAAGATAGGGGCTTTCCGCCAGCCGCCGGTCCAGCACATCCAGCAACCGTTTGGCCTCCATGGAGAAACGGTTGATCGGATATTCGAACTTCTCCGGCGCATAGGCAAAGAAATGGCCAAACCCGCCGCCAATATAAGGCGCACTGCCCATCTGCCAGAACAGCCATGAGAGGCACTCGGCCCGTACCGCCGGGTCAGTGGGCACGAATGCACCGAACTTTTCCGCCAGATACAGCAGGATCGCGCCGGATTCGAACACCCGTACCGGCTTTTCACCCGAGCGGTCCATCAGCGCCGGGATCTTGGAATTGGGATTCACCTCCACAAAGCCGCTGGAAAACTGGTCGCCCTTGCCAATATCGATGAGCCAGGCATCATATTCCGCCCCGGCATGGCCCAGCGCCAGCAGCTCTTCCAGCAGAATGGTGACCTTCTGCCCGTTCGGCGTCGCCAAGGAATAAAGCTGGAGCGGATGCCTGCCGACCGGCAAGTCCTTCTCGTGGGTAGGGCCGGCGACAGGGCGGTTGATGCTGGCGAAATGCCCGCCACTGGGCTTCTCCCATGTCCAGACCTTCGGAACTGTGTAAGCGGACGAACCGGTCATGTCTTCGCTCCTGTGCTGGGCGGGCCGCGATGCTGTGTGGCGCGCCTTGACTTATGTCGGGTCTGCACCGGCGGGGGTCAAGACAAGGGACCGGCACGATTGAGGGCGCCAAAGAAAAACGGGCCGGTGAGCCGGCCCGTCTGCATCATCGACAAGGCTGCCTGAAAACAGCCGGAACTCCAGGGCCCTGAAGGCGCCAGGATCAGACCTTGCCTTCGTTTTCCCCGCTGGCACCATCGGCCGGCGCATCGGGCTTGAAGGCATCGGCGCCGGGCGCGTCGGTCCTAGGGGCTTCAGGCTTGGGCGCCTCGGCCTTGGGCCCGCCGCGCGAGACACCGACCATGGCCGGGCGCAGCACCCGCTCGCCAATGAGATAGCCGGACTGCACAACCTGCACCACCGTGCCATTCGGCACACTCTGGTCCGGCACCTCGAACATGGCCTGATGGAGATTGGGATCGAACTTTTCGCCCTTCGGGTCCACCTTGCGCACACCCTGCTTTTCCAGTGCCCGGCCCAGACCGCGCTCGGTCAGCTCGATCCCCTCGATCAGCCCCTTCAGCGGGCCTTCGGCATTGGCCTTGGCATCATCATCCACAGCGGACAGCGCCCGTGCCAGATCATCCGCCACGGTCAGCACATCGCGCGCGAAGGAGGCGATGCCATAGGTCTTGGCGTCAGCCACCTCACGCTCGGCACGGCGCCGCACATTCTCCACCTCGGCCAATGCGCGCAGGCACTTGTCCTTGAGGCTGGCCACCTCTTCCTCCAGCCGCGCCCTTTCCAGCTCGGCCGGATGCAGTTCCTCCACAGGAGCCTGCGTTTCGGTGGCGGCCTCGGCCTGGGCAACCTGTTCGGACGGCCTGGCGGCTGCCTCCGCCGCATTGCCGGTCTGGGTCGCGCTCGTCTGGTCGCTCATCCGGTTTTCCCCTTGGCTTGTTTCAGCTTCCCGCACCGGGAAGCATTGCATTCCGTGTCATCGATCAGGCATCCCCAATACCATATGGCCGGAAGATGCCCGCATGCCCCATGGTCACGCCCTCTCACGCAACCGATGCCCGCTTCGCTCGAAGACGTTCCGGCTGGATATCGGAGGCACGGCAGTAAAAATCAAGTGCACTCATGCTTTCCGGGCACGCATCTGTTCCGCCGGCCGGAATTTCAGGCAAACAGGGCCCGGCGGGTCCGCGCCGCCGCCTCCCCTTCCTGCATCAACAGGGCCACCACATCGGCGGCGGGCATGGGCCTGTAGAACAGATAGCCCTGCGCCACATCGCATCCGCAATCCTCGAGGAAGCGCGCCTGCCCGGCCGTTTCCACCCCCTCTGCCACCACCGCCATCCTCAGTTCGCGCGCAAGGTCGATCACCGCACGCACAATGGCCGTATCAAACGGATCGCGCTCGATATCCTTCACGAAGCCGCGGTCGATCTTGATGACATCGATCGGCAACTGCTTGAGATGGACAAGAGCGGCATAACCGGTGCCGAAATCATCGAAGGACACGCCCACGCCCATCATCCGCAGGGCATGCAGCGTGGCCCGCACCTGCCCGATATCGCGGCCGAGAAACACGGTTTCGGTGATTTCCACATCGAAGCAGGAAGGGTCCACCCCCCCGGCGCGAAACCGCCCGAGCAGACTGGCGGCCAGATCCCGTTGGGAGAACTGGGCGGCGGCCAGATTGATGGCGATGCGCCCGCATGGATAACCCGCGCTGATCCAGCCGCTCACATCCTGTGTCACCCGCTCCACAATCCGCTCGCTGAGCAGAACTGACATTTCCGGGTCGCTGAGCGCCAGCTCAAAGGAGGCCGGGGTCAGCACATTGGTCTTGCTGCGCCGCCAGCGCACCAGCGCCTCGAAGCCCTCCAGCCGGCCGGTCGCGAGATTGATCTTGGGCTGGTAATAGGGCTGGATCTCGTCGCGCTCCAGCGCCTCGACCATGGCGCGCAGCAGGTTGATACGCGCCTGCACCGCCTGGCGCATATCCGGCGTGTAGACCATATAGCGGTTCCGTCCCTGCTGCTTGGCCGCGTAAAGCGCCAGATCCGCGCCCTTCATCAGCTCGCGATAGCTGCAATCATGCTCCGGGCAGGAGGCGATGCCGATACTGGCGCGGGTTGAGACATGGTGGCGGGCATAGGCAAAGGGCCGACGCAGGTCACTGACGATCGCATGCGCCAGCCGCTGGCCCTGCCGCAGGGCATCGCGCGCCTCCAGCATGATGACGAACTCATCCCCGCCCAGCCGCGCCACCAGCGCCCCCTCGCCCGCCAGCCGGACAAGACGGCGGGCAATCTCGCACAGCACGGCGTCTCCGGCATCATGGCCAAGGGAGTCATTGGCATCCTTCAGCCCGTCCAGATCCACCAGCAGCAGGCAGACCCCGCATGCGCCGCCCCGGTTGGCCAGCACCGCCTGCAGGCGCTCCTGAAAAGCGGCCCGGTTGGGCAGGCCGGTGAGGGAATCATGCTGGGCGGCATGGCGCACCTGCTGTTCCACGGCCACGCGCTCGGTCACATCGATCAGGGCCGAGACGAGGCAGCCCTCGTCATTCAGCTCGACCGGGGCGGCGGCAATGACAACATTGCGCACCTGTCCATCCGCCCGCTTGAGCGAGAGCTCGAAATCGGTGATCCGCCCGAATTCCTCAAGCCGGGCCATGAGGGCGGCGCGCCGGCCCTGATCCACATAGGTGTGGCAGGCGTTCAGGCTGCGCAGGGCCGAGGCGCTGCCTCCATAGAAGCTGAGCGTCGCCTCGTTGAACCGCAGGATCTGCCCGTCCGAGAGCCGGGTCACCACCAGCGGCAAGGGCACGGCCTGAAAGACCGCCTGAAGCTGGCGCTCGCTTTCCCGCTGGCGCTGCCGCGCCCAGCATTCCGCCTCCAGCGAGGCCCAGCGCAAGCGCTGCAACTGGTTGGTGCGGGCGGCGCAATAGATGAGCGAGATGTTCAGCAGCAGGACAGTCAGCGCCACGCCCCATTGCCACTGCCCGGCCCATGGCGTGCCCTGATAGGCATAAAGCAGGAGAAGACTGATGCCGACACCGCACCCCACGCACAGCCGGAACCGGGTCTGCAAGGCCATATAGACCAGTGTCGGCAACAGCAGGACGAGGAACAGCGCGCGCATGTCATGGGACTGGATGAGAAGCACGACAGCCAGCGCCATGCCCCACTCCCAGCCCACGCACACCCACTCCATCTGCGCGGGTGTTTGCGCCCGGCCCTGCCCGTACATGCCGGCGAGGGAAACCGCGAGAGCCAGCGCCAGACCGACAATGGCGAGCGGGTGAACATGGGGAAACGTGACGCGGAACACCGCCAGCATGGCCAGCCCCACAAGGCTGAGCACGGTGACCGCCCGGAACAGGTTGCGCGCCTGAAGCCGGTTCTCGTCGAGACGGTTCGCCCGGAACATGGATTCGGTGCCGGAATCGTCGAATTCACGACCCCATCTGGTCAACCGCAGTGCACCCGAATCCACTACTGGTCTCATGTGAGATGTTCCATCCCGCGCTGATCTTCCTCATGCCAGAAATACTTCGCCCCTTCCATCTCGCGGCTGGGTATTCGGCGGCCCATTGTGACACACGCAATGGGCAACGCCACGGCTGAATATGCCCGAGATCAATGCATGGTAAAAAGAACCGGGGTTTCTGGCCGATACGCTGCTTCTGCCAGAACAGGCTGGTTATATCCGCTCCAAAGCAGAGTTTTCCCGTCTGCAGCGCGCCATTACAGTTGCTTCGGCGCCGGAGAAGGGGCAGAGTTTTACCATTCGGTCAGGGTTGACCGCAGAGAGGAGAAATCCGCGTGAAATCAGCTACCATCGCTGCGCTGGCGGTCCTGAGCATTGGTCTGGGCGCCTGCGTCACGGCCACCCAGAGCAAAGAGAACATGCTCGCCGCGGCCGGCTTCAACATGCGCCAGGCAACCACGCCGCAGCAGCTTGCTGCCCTGCAGAAATACCCGCCGAACCAGATCTTCGCACTCTCCAAGGGTGGCCAGCCGCGCTACTTCTATGCGGACCCGAAGGGCTGCCAGTGCCTCTATTATGGCAATGAGGCCAACTTCCAGGCCTATCAGCAGATGCGGTTCCAGCAGAATATCGCGAACCAGGAAGAAATGACCGCCATGATGAACCAGGACTCCTATGACATGGGTCCCTGGGGCGGCCCCTACGGCCCCGGCTTCTGGTGAGAACAGGATGGGAGCAGCACGCCTGCTCCCATCATCCGGCTGAAACGACACCCCGCGCCCTCATCTGCACCCGCCCCGCCCGTGCACCAATGCCGGACAGATGAACATGCCCGCCTCGGCGCAGCCCCGCGCCCCATTCCGGCAGCCCACGGCCTTTCACTCCACAGCCTTTTGCGCCCGCCTTCGGGAATCAGCCTCATATCCCGCGAAGGGGCGGAACCCGCCTTCATCCTGCCCCGCCCCGCATCCGGCGGTGGACGCATGGCGCTGTTCCGTGCTGGCCTCAGCGCCCGCGCATGGCTATATGGCGAAACCGGACCATCGGGCATGCCCGCCAATCCTCAGCAGGAGCCAGACAGATGCTGCGCAACAAACGCATCCTCCTCATCATTGGCGGTGGCATCGCCGCTTACAAATGTCTGGAGCTGGTGCGCCGGCTGAAAGAGCGCGGCGCCAGCGTGCGGGCGATTCTCACCCCCGCCGCCCAGCAGTTCGTCACCCCGCTCACGGTCGGCGCGCTCACGGGCGAGCGGGTTTTCACCGATCTGTTCGACCTGACCGCCGAGCATGATATCGGCCATATCCGCCTTTCGCGCGAGGCTGATCTGGTGGTGGTGGCCCCGGCAACAGCAGACCTCATGGCCCGCATGGCGCACGGGATCGCCGATGATCTGGCCTCCACCGCCCTCATCGCCACAGACAAGCCGGTGCTGATCGCGCCCGCCATGAATCCGCGCATGTGGGCGCATCCGGCCACCCGCCGCAATCTGGCGATTCTGGAGGCGGATGGCATCACCCGCATCGGCCCCAATGCCGGCGCCATGGCCGAGCGGGACGAGTTTGGCGAGGGGCGCATGGCCGAACCGATGGAAATTCTGGCGGCGATCGAGGGCCATTTCACCCATGTGGGTTCCGCCACGCTGACAGGGCGGCGCATTCTGGTCACCTCCGGCCCCACCCATGAGCCGATCGATCCGGTGCGCTATATCGCCAACCGCTCCTCCGGCAAGCAGGGCCACGCCATTGCGGCGGCGGCGGCGGCGGCGGGCGCGCAGGTGGTTCTGGTGTCCGGCCCGGTCGATCTGCCGGACCCTCCAAATGTCCACACCATTCATGTGGAAAGCGCCCGCGAGATGCTCGCCGCCGTGGAAGGCAACCTGCCCGTGGATGTCGCCATCTTCACCGCCGCGGTGGCCGACTGGCGCGTGGCCGATGCCGCCGACCAGAAGATCAAGAAGGGGCCACAGGGCACCCCGGCCCTGCATCTGGTCGAAAATCCGGACATTCTCGCCACCATTTCCCGCCACCCCACCTTGCGCCCGCATCTGGTCATCGGCTTTGCGGCCGAAACGGAAAAGGTGGTGGAGCATGCCCGCGCCAAGCTGGCCCGCAAGGGCTGCGATCTCATCGTCGCCAATGATGTATCCCCCGCCCATGGGGTGATGGGGGGCGACACCAATACCGTGCATCTGGTGAGCCCGGCGCAGGTCGAGGACTGGCCCACCGCCTCCAAGGCGGAGGTCGCCCGCCGTCTGGCCGCCCGCATCGCCACCCTGCTGGAAGGACAAGCCTGATGAGCACCTCCCCTCTCACCGTCCCCGTCCGCCTTCTGCCGCATGGCGAGGGGCTGCCCCTGCCGGCGCAGGCTTCGGCCGGGGCCGCGGGGCTGGATCTGGCCGCCGCCCTTGCCGAGGGTGAAACCCTGCTGCTGGAGCCGGGCCGCTTTCTGGCCGTCCCCACCGGCCTTGCCCTGGCGCTGCCCACGGGATTTGAGGGGCAGGTGCGCCCGCGCTCCGGGCTGGCGCTGAAGCATGGGGTCACCGTGCTCAACGCTCCGGGCACCGTGGATGCCGACTATCGCGGCGAGATCAAGGTCATCCTCATCAATCACGGGCCGGAAGTCTTTCCCATCACGCGAGGCATGCGCATCGCACAGCTTGTGGTCGCACCCGTGACGCAAATAATGCTGGAAAAATCTGGAGATCTGGACCAAACTGCACGCGGAGCCGGTGGTTTTGGTTCAACAGGACTTACCGGACTGTAATTTCTATAAGCAGCTACAGCCCATGCCGCGTTTATCCGACAAGAGCCTTCTCGCCATTGCCGCCGTTGTGGATGTGGCGATTCACTCCCGCGGAGCACCTGTTGCCGCCAAGGCCCTGGCGGCCCGCCACGGGCTGCCGCCGCGCCGGCTGGAGCCTGTCCTGCAGGCGCTGGTGCATGCCGGCGTTCTCAAGGGCGTGCGTGGCCCGCGCGGGGGCTATGAGCTTGCACGCGAGCGCCGCCGGGTTTCCGTGGCGCAGATCGTGCGGGTGGCCGAAGGGGCGGAAGAGGAAAAGGACATCATCCTGCCCACCCTCGTCACCGAAGTGGTGCAGCCTGCTGTCGCCGCCGCCGAGAACACCTTCGACACCGCCCTCGATACGGTGACCCTTGAGGATCTGTGCCGTGCGGCGGACAATCAGGGCCATGGCTCCGACCATGAGCGTATCGATTTCACCATTTGAAACCGCCACCGCCCCCCGCTGAAGGGGAGAATGGCGCAGGGCAGAGCATCCTCAGGAGAATACCGATGGCCGACACGACATCCTCTCTGGCCCCTCGTCCGGGCCGTGGCCGGATTTATGATTCCATCACCGAAACGGTTGGCAACACGCCGCTGGTGCGCCTGAAACGCCTGCCCGCCCTGCGCGGCGCAAAGGCCGAGATTCTCGCCAAGCTCGAGTTCTTCAACCCGCTCAACAGCGTGAAGGACCGTATCGGCGTCGCGATGATCGAAGCGATGGAGCGTGAGGGCGCCCTGGATGCCGACACGGTTCTGGTGGAGCCCACCTCCGGCAATACCGGCATTGCGCTGGCCTTCGTTGCGGCGGCGCGCGGCTATCGCCTCATTCTGGTGATGCCCGAGAGCATGTCCGTGGAACGCCGCAAGATGCTGGCGCTGCTGGGCGCCGAGCTGATCCTCACCCCCGCCAATCTGGGCATGAAGGGCGCGGTGGCCAAGGCCGAGCAGCTGATTCAGGAACTGCCCAAGGCGGTGATGCCGCAGCAGTTCCGCAACAAGGCCAACCCTGAGGCCCACCGCAACACCACCGCCGAGGAAATCTGGAACGACACGGACGGCAAGGTTGATGTCGTGGTTTCCGGCGTCGGCACCGGCGGCACCATCACCGGCATCGGGCAGGTGCTGAAGCCGCGCAAGCCCAGCCTGCGCATGGTGGCCGTGGAGCCGGAGGATTCCCCGGTGCTTTCCGGCGGCGCACCCGGCCCACACAAGATCCAGGGCATTGGCGCAGGCTTCGTGCCCGCCGTTCTGGAACGCTCCATCATTGATGAGGTGGTGACCGTGGGCAACCAGACCGCCTTCGATACCGCCCGCGCCCTGGCTCGCTATGAGGGCATCGCCGGTGGCATTTCTTCCGGCGCGGCTGTGGCCGCCGCCATCGAGATTGCCTCACGCGAGGACATGGCTGGCAAGCAGATCGTGGTGATCGTGCCCTCCTTCGCCGAGCGCTATCTCTCCACCGCTTTGTTTGAAGGTCTGTGAGCCGGGACGGCTTGCACCACGCGCGATCTCACGCGCCGCCCCGCACGGGGTGGCGCGTTTTGCATTTTGCCGCACCTTGCCGCCCCCCGCTCACCCGAGCGGGTGGCCCTGTGCCGGGGCGCGTCATCGCAGATCCCATACCGGCCCCGCCTCTTGCAATCGAACGCGTGAAACTGGTTGCGCAAGCCCGGATCCGGGTCAAAAACATGGGCGGCAATGGGGAGGCTCTCGTCCTGCGAGGGAATGTCTCCCGGCGATGGGCCGCACCTGCTCCAACAGCAGCTCTTATATGTGCAGAAGGCTCCGGGCACCTCTTGCGCCACAAGCGCCGTGCCCTGCACCCGGCGCAAATGCTGCAGCTTGCCATTGACCTTGCCGCATCCGCGTCCTACCTCGAAAGCATGTGGCGCCAGATCGCAGCCGCCCGACATTTCCTCCACGAGGATCCTTCATGACCGACCACAGCCCTTCCGCCACTGCTGCCCCTGCCCCCGTGGTGCCGGTAGAATTGCTGGAGGCCGGCCCCGCCGCGCGAAAGGTCACGGTGGGTGTGCCGGTGGGTCAGGTGATGGTGGGCGGTGGTGCGCCGGTCGTGGTCCAGTCCATGACCAATACCGATACGGCGGACATTATCGCCACCGTGAAACAGGTGGCCGCCCTCGCCCGGGCAGGCTCGGAGATTGTCCGCATCACGGTGGATCGCGATGAATCCGCAGCCGCCGTGCCGCATGTTCATGAAAAGCTGCTGGCCATGGGCATCGATGTGCCGCTGGTGGGTGATTTCCACTATATCGGCCACAAGCTGCTGGCAGATCACCCCGCCTGCGCCGAGGCGCTGGGCAAATATCGCATCAATCCCGGCAATGTCGGCTTTGGTGACAAGAAGGACCGGCAGTTCGCCGCCATTGTCGAAACCGCGATACGCTACAACAAGCCGGTGCGCATCGGTGCAAACTGGGGCTCGCTGGATGGCGAGCTGCTCACCCGCCTGATGGATGAGAATGCCCGCCTGCCCCACCCGGCCGAGGCGCGCGCGGTGACGCGGGAGGCGCTGGTGCGCTCGGCCCTGCTCTCGGCGGCGCTGGCGGAAGAGATCGGCCTGCCGCGCAACCGCATCATTCTCTCGGCCAAGGTCTCGGCGGTGCAGGATCTCATCACCGTCTATGGCGAGCTGGCGCGCCGCTCCGATTATGCCCTGCATCTGGGGCTGACGGAGGCCGGCATGGGCTCCAAGGGCATTGTGGCCTCCTCCACGGCCATGGGCGTTCTGTTGCAGATGGGCATTGGCGACACCATCCGCGTCTCCCTCACGCCCGAACCCGGCGGTGACCGCACCCGGGAGGTGCAGGTGGCGCAGGAGATGCTGCAGACCATGGGTCTGCGCACATTCGTGCCGCTGGTGGCCGCATGCCCCGGCTGTGGCCGCACCACCTCGACCGTCTTCCAGGAGCTGGCGCAGAGCGTCCAGTCCATGATCCGCGATGCCATGCCGCGCTGGCGCACGCTTTATCCGGGCGTCGAGACCTTGAATGTGGCGGTGATGGGCTGCATTGTGAACGGACCTGGCGAATCCAAGCATGCCGATATCGGCATTTCCCTGCCCGGCACCGGCGAGACCCCATCGGCCCCGGTGTTCATCGACGGGAAGAAGGTGGCGACCCTGCGCGGTCCCCATATTCAGGAAGAGTTTCGCACAATGGTCGAGGACTATGTGCACAAGCGCTTCGGCGTGAACGCCGCAGCCAGGACGCCAGACGGTGCGGCCCCCCCCGCCCCGACTGGCGTCCCCGGCTCTGCAAGCGCGGCGGAATAGGCGCTCCGGCGCGGATGACCTTACGTTACGAAAATTTCATCTGCGCCCCCCTTTCCTCGCCATATCTGTCTGCGCATATGTGAGGGACCCCTTACCGGAGGCCCTTATTGATGACCCCCGACGAACGTGTCCTGATCGACGGCCTGTTTGACCGCGTGCAGAATGTGGAAACCGGCCCCCGCGACCCCGAGGCGCAGGCGCTGATCGCACAGCGCATCGCCCAGGCGCCACAGGCTTCCTATGCGCTGGTGCAGAGCGTTCTGGTGCAGGACCATGCCCTGCAGCAGGCCTATGCCCGTGTGCAGGAGCTTGAAGGCCAGCTCAAGCAGGCGCAGGCCCGGATAGAGGATGCGGAAAACCGTGCCGCCCAGCCGCAGCCCGCTTCCGGCGGGTTTCTGGGCGGACTTCTGGGCGGGGGACGCCCCTCCGTGCCCAGCGCCGGCGCACGTGCGCAGGCGGCAGGCTCCGCGGCAGGCGGCCCGATGGGCGCGCCCAATGGCTTTGGCCAGCGTGGCCCCGCACAGGGCCAGAATTTCGCCAATGGCCAGCCCCAGCCCGGCGCCCCTGCCGGCCCGTGGGGCGGACAGCAGGCACGCGCCCCCATGGGCGGCGGTGGCGGCTTTCTTCAGAATGCCATGGCCACGGCGGCCGGTGTCGCCGGTGGCGCACTGCTCTTCAGCGGCATCCAGAGCCTGATGTCCGGCGGGGAAGGCCCGATTGCCCAGCAGGCTGCCGCCGAGAATGGCGCGGCCGGCACCGATGCGCAGGCTGCGGCCACCCCCGATGCACCTCCCGCCGATACCGCTGCCGCGGATGATACCGGCTGGAATGCCGAGCCCCAGCAGGCAAGCTGGGATGACAGTGGAAGCTGGGATGATGGCGGGTTTGATGGTGGAGACGACTGGGCCTGAGCCCAGTTTTTCCCCCTCAACCCTCCCGGACAACCCCGCGCAGAGCCTCATGCGCGGGGTTTGTCTTGCGTGGCGGCCCGCCCGCTCTTCTCTCTTTGCCTTCTTCCCTTGCCGCCGGCCCCACTTTCCGGGCGCGCCTCATTTTCCGGATATCCCTCCCTTGCGGCCTTCCCGTGCGGCCCCCTATGGTGCCAGCCTCCCGCCGGCCACAGAAGGATCGCCAGCCGCGCCATGACGCCATTCGGACGACGCCTGCGCCAGCTCCGCACCACCCGGGGCGTGACCCTGACCGACATGGCCCATGCCATCGGCGTCACCCCGACCTATCTTTCAGCGCTGGAAAACGGCAAGCGCGGCAAGCCCACCTGGGCGCTGGTGCAGCGCATCATCGCCTATTTCAACGTGATCTGGGATGAGGCGGAAGATCTCCAGCGCCTCGCCGAACTCTCGCAGCCCAAGGTCACGGTGGATACATCCGGCCTCACCCCCGAGGCAACGGAGCTTGCCAATCTGCTGGCCAGCCAGATCCGCCACATGCCACCCGAGGCGGTGGCCGAATTGCTCGGACATTTCAAGATCATGCTCATGCGGCCATGAGGCCGCCAGGGCCCGCGCTTTGGCCCGGCTCAGTCCTTCCCGGAGCGGTGCCGCCAGCCCTGCCGCTTGCGATAGAGGGTGGAGGGCGCCAGATCCAGCGCCGATGCCGCCTGCACCACATTGCCGCCGCACAGGGCGATCGCGTGCTCGATGATGCGCTGCTCGGTCACCGCAAGGGGTTCGATCCCGGCCGGTGAGGCGGGAAGATATACAGCACCGGCCCCCGCAGGGCTTCCCCCGGCATGCGCCTGATCCACCCCCCGTGCACGATCCGGCGCCAGTGCCTCTTCCACCAGCAATCCGGGTGGCACCACCGCCCCCTCGCTGAGAACCACCGCCCGGCGCATCAGGTTCTGCAACTCGCGCACATTGCCGCGCCAGTGGCGCTGGCGCAGCGCCGCCCAGCCCTCCGGCCCAAGGCGGGGCAATGGCCGGCCCTCCTCCCGTGAAAAGCGTGCAAGAAAGGCTTCGGCAAGCTGGATCACATCATCATCGCGCGCGCGCAGGGGCGGCAGATGCAGATGCAGCACATGGAGGCGATAGAACAGATCCTCCCGCAGACGCCCGGCCTTCACCTCGGCCACCGGGTCCCGGTTGGTGGCGCAGACAATGCGCACATCCACCTGCCGCTCGAACCCCTCGCCAATGCGCCGCACCTTGCCATCCTGCAGGAAGCGCAGCAGCTTGGCCTGCAGGCCCATGTCCATTTCGCCGATCTCGTCCAGAAACAGCGTGCCGCCATCCGCCAGCTCGGCAGCGCCGGCCCTGTCCGCATGCGCGCCGGTGAAGGCGCCACGGGCATGGCCAAAGATCTCGCTTTCCATCAGGTCCCGGGGGATGGCGCTGCAATTGAGGGCGTGAAAAGCGGCGGCATGGCGCTGCGAGCGCGCATGCACGGCGGCGGCGGCCAGTTCCTTGCCGGTGCCGCTTTCGCCGGTCACAAAGACCGGGGCGCGCGATGAGGCAATGCGGTGGATATGCTCATACACCTTCTGCATGGCGGGCGAGCGGCCCATAAACCCGCAGAAATCCGCCCCTGCCATGGGCGCACCGCGCAAATCGGCGCTGGACTTGCGGCCATTCCGGGGGACTGGACGCTCTTCCGCCATTTCCAGCAACCGAAAGGCCACATCCTCCACCCGGAAGGGCTTGAGCACCACATCCTGCGCCCCCGCCCGCATGGCGGCAACCGCGCTGGTGACGGAGCCCTGATTGAGAGCGGCGAGCAGCGCCCCGCCAAGGCCCGCCTCGCACAGGCGCGCGAGCAGATCCTCCTGCCCCGGATCGAGCGCGACAAAGGCGACATCCGCCTGTGACGCCAGCGCGCAGGCGGCCTGAATGCTCTCGGCTTCCATCACCTGAAGAACCCCGCGCTGCCGGACCGCGATCCGCAGCTGCCGGCGCAATCCATTTTCGGGATCACAGAGCAGAACGCGCAATTTTTCGGACGAAATTCTGGCAGACATCAAGACTCAAAGGAGCGAGGTGCGCGCAAATTCAGCTTCAATGGACCATGCTATAGAAAATCCACACCGGTGCAACAGCACGGCCGCCCTATCCCCGCGGTTCGTTTTTCCCGCCCGCGCTTTGCCCCAGACCGGCACTTTCAAGGGCCGCCAGAACCTTCTGGCACACTTCCCGCGCCGGCAGCAGATGCTGGACCAGACGGCGCACGGCATCTGAACTGCCGGAGGATTCCTCGGTGAGGGTGCGGACAAGGGCATGCGCATCCTGCCCCCGCCCCAGCATCTGGAGCGCCAGTGCCAGCGCAATGCGGTTCTGCGGGCTGGGATGCAGGCTCAGTTGCGGCATCAGCGCCTGTGCGGCAAAGGCATCGCGGCGCAAGAAAGCGGCAAAGGCCAGATAGGTTTCCTGCAGCGGGGAGCGGGCAACGCCCTGCGAACGCGCCTGCATCAGCAGCGCCTCGCCCTTGTCCACCTCGCCGGCCGCGATGAAGATCTGCCCGGCGGTTGCCGCCACATCCAGATCAAGCGGATTGAGGCGCAGGGCGCGCTCCGCCGTCTCCATCGCGGTCTGTGTCTCCCCCAGAAACATCTGGATCTGGGCCAGCGTGCGGGCAGCGAAAGCGCTGGAGGGGGCAAGGTCTGCCGCCAGTTCCGCCTCATGCAGCATCATCGCCGCATCAGCCTCGGAAATCGGATCGGGGCTGCGCACCGCCTCATCCAGCAATGCGGCGGCCCGCACCGCATGGCCGAGCGCGAACTCCCTGTCGCGCAACGTCAGTTCCGCCAGACAGGCGCGCGGCACATCGGACGAGGCGCTGCCATCACCGCGCAGAACGGCAAAGGCCTCGGCAATGCAGCCGAAACCGGAATGGGGCGCCTGCGCCAGGGCGCGCGAACGCGCCCGCACGGGGATGACCCCGTAATTCTCCGCAAGGGCGGTGGCGACGCTGTTGGCGATCTGCGTCTCGCCCTGCTGGCTGGCTGTCTCCCCCAGACCATCTATGATCTTTGACCAGACGATCACGCCCGCGCAATGGTCTGTCAGATGCAGCATCAGGGCGGTCTGGCCATCCTCGGCGGGAACGGCAAGGCCATCGAGACTGAAGACGGAACGCGCGCCCGGCCCCGCGCACTGGGCAGCCATGACGCCCTCATCCCCGGCAAGATTGGCGCGGGTCTCGACAAAATCAAACTGCGCGAAGGCATCGCGCATGCGCTCCGCCAGCCGGTGAAGGTCAACGCCCTTCGGGCTTTCCCCCTCCAGCCGGCCAACGGTGACAAGCGGCAGCACCACCTTGTCCGCGGTCTGCGCCACCGGCCCCCGGAAGGCATCTGAAACAAGAGGCAAAGCGAGGATCGCCATCACGGCTGTCACCACCACTGCCGCCGTCGCCAGCAGGGCGATCCATGTGCCGGCGCGCTTCTTCTGTGGCGAAACCGCCTCCACCTCCAGCGATGGCGATATGGCCCAGGCGGCGGGTGTGCTCTCCCTCTCCCCCGGCTCCCCGTCGCGGGTCTCGCCCCTGGGCTGGAAGGGCAGGACATCGGCTGTCGGCATGCCGCCGGGGAGCGGGGCTCCAGCGGGGGCGGGGGCGGGCTCCGCCTCTGCCTCCAGGGCGTCCCTCATGGCCGTATCAGACGGTTCGGCGGCAGGCGCGGCAGGAACAGCGGCGGGATTGACGGTCTGGGCCGGGTCCGGTGTGGATGCCGGCGCTTCGGGCGGCGCCTGCATCTCGAAACTGGGCACATAGCCGCCCTTGGGAATATGGATCCGCAGCGGATCGTCGATCCCCTCACCGGCATAATAGCTTTGCAGCGCCCGGCGCAGGCGGGTGGCCTCCACACGCACGATGGGATCGGCCTGGGGATCGAAGGTCGGCGGGCGCTCCAGCGCCTCCACCGCAATGGTATAGCCCTTGATCTGCTCCGCGCGCCCCGCCAGCGTGGTTTCCACCACATAGCGCAGGAAGGTGGCGAGGCGGGGAGAGCCGCGCAGATCGGACGAGGACAGAACACGGTTCAGCGCGGCGCGGATGATGGTCTCGCGCTCGCTCTCATGTGCGCTGGCCTCCTCACACAGATGCCCGGGCCCGGAATGCTCCAGCTCCCTGGCCTCCACCTCCGGAAGCGGGACATCAGACGGCGATGCCCCGGGCTCCGACTCCGGCGCGGATGAGGAAGCAGCCGGCGCCCCGGTCTGCGGAATATGATCAGCAAGGGGAACCTGCCCAGCCGGTTCCCGCAGTGCAGGCTCCGTCTTCTGGTTGGGTGGCCCATCATTCCCTATGGTCATGCTTTCTTGTCGGCCAGAACACAGGCGGATGCAAGTGCGACCCGCACCGGGGCGGAGCCGCCATCCTCCCCCGTCGCGGGCAGCCCCGCCCCGCGGGACGATGACCTGTGCGTTTTGACGCTGCTTTCCATTCTCGGCC
Source organism: Haloleucobacter ellipsoideus (assembly GCF_052491725.1). NCBI lineage: Bacteria > Pseudomonadati > Pseudomonadota > Alphaproteobacteria > Hyphomicrobiales > Xanthobacteraceae > Haloleucobacter > Haloleucobacter ellipsoideus. The sequence continues at coordinate 49,395 of NZ_JBQWAR010000021.1, read as the reverse complement.
ATCAAATGATTTCGTTTGATTGCAAAGCGCATTAGCCTGCATGGCGCAGGCTGATCCGGCAGCGGCCCGAGCCGCCCGGTGCATTGCGCTCACAGATGAGGCTGACCCATGAGTGTGAATGACGCGGCTGTCCATGCCCCCAATGATCTGGACGCCTTCTGGATGCCCTTCACGGCCAACCGCGCCTTCAAGGCCCGGCCGCGCATCGTGGCGCGCGCGCAGGACATGCACTATTACACCACCGATGGCCGCGCCATTCTGGATGGCTGCGCCGGTTTGTGGTGCGTGAATCCCGGCCATAACCGCCCGCCCATCGTGGAGGCGATTCGCAAGGCCGCCACCACGCTCGATTTCGGACCCACCTTCCAGTATGGCCACCCCGACGCCTTCCGACTGGCCAGCCGTGTGGCCGCCCTCGCCCCCGGCGATCTGGATCATGTCTTCTTCTGCAATTCCGGTTCGGAGGCGGTGGATACCGCGCTGAAGATCGCCCTCGCCTATCACAATATTGGCGGACAGGGCGCGCGCACGCGGCTCATCGGGCGCGAGCGGGGCTATCATGGCGTGGGCTTTGGCGGCATCTCGGTGGGCGGCATGGTGCCCAACCGTCGCGCCTTCGGCCCGCTGCTCACGGGCACGGACCATCTGCCCGCCACCTATGATCATGCCCGCCAGGCCTTCACCAAGGGCGAGCCGGACTATGGCGCCCATTTCGCCGATGAGCTGGAACGGATCGTCGCCCTGCATGATGCCTCCACCATCGCGGCCGTGATCGTGGAGCCTATGAGCGGTTCCACCGGGGTGCTGCCTGCGCCCAAGGGCTATCTCAAGCGCCTGCGCGAGATCTGCGACAGGCACGGCATCCTGCTCATTTTCGATGAGGTGATCACCGGCTTCGGCCGTCTGGGTTTCGCGTTCGCGGCCGAGCGCTATGGCGTGGTGCCGGATATGATCACCTTCGCCAAGGGCATCACCGCCGGGGCCGTGCCCATGGGGGGCGTGCTGGTGCGCACGCCGATCCATGAGGCCTTCATGAAGGGCCCGCCCCATGCCATCGAGCTGTTCCATGGCTATACCTATTCCGCCCATCCGCTGGCCTGCGCCGCCGGCCTTGCAACGCTGGATCTGTATGCCGAGGAGGGCCTGTTCGAGCGGGCCCGTGCGCTGGAGCCGGTGATTGCCGATGCCGCCATGAGCCTGCGCGACAAGCCCGGCGTGCGCGACATCCGCACCGTGGGCCTCACCGCGGCCTTTGATCTGGAACCGCGCGACGGCGCCCCCGGTGCGCGCGGCTTCGATGTGCTGGAGAAGGCGTTCCATGAGGAAGGGCTGATCTTGCGCACCGCCGGCGACACCATGGTGCTGGCCCCGCCGCTCATCGTTTCCGAGGCGCAGATCGGCGAGATGGTAGAAAAGGCCGGACGGCTGATCGAGAAGACCGCCTGAGATCGAAACTCGCGAGACGGGATGGCAGATGAAGCTCTGGATTTCCATGTGGCCATTCTGGGCCATCCTGTCTGCGGTCTTCGCGGCGCTCACCGCCATTTTCGCCAAGGTCGGGGTCGAGAATATCGGCTCCGACCTTGCCACCTTCATACGCACCATTGTGGTTCTGCTGGCGCTGGGGGCCATCCTCACCCTGACAGATGGCTGGCAGGGTCTTGGCAGCGTCTCGCGGCGATCGATGATCTTCCTGATCCTGTCCGGCCTTGCGACAGGCGCATCATGGCTGTGCTATTTCCGGGCGCTGCAACTTGGAAATGCGGCGCAGGTTGCTCCCATAGACAAGCTCAGCGTCGTGTTTGTCGCCGTCTTCGCCGTCATGTTCCTTGGCGAGAAGCTCTCGGCCATCAACTGGACAGGTGTTGCCTTCATCGCCGCAGGCGCAATTCTGGTGGCATACAGGGCGTAGGGGGCATGTCTGGCCATACAGGCTTGTGAATGGCGCCCTCTCTTGCACATGGACCCGGCCATCCCCATCCTTGGTCCATGAAGACACGTCCCAAGCTGCCGATGCGTGGAGTTCTGGCATGAACCATCTGAAAACGGTGATCCTTCTTGCCGGCATGACGGCCATCTTCATGGTTGTGGGCGGGGCGATCGGCGGCACGCAGGGCATGGTGATCGCCTTCGTGGTGGCCTGCGCCATGAACCTGTTCAGCTACTGGAACTCGGACAAGATGGTCCTGCGCATGTATGGCGCGCGGGAGGTGGATGACCACACCGCCCCCGAACTGGTGGCCATGGTGCGGGAACTGGCCCACCGGGCGGACCTGCCCATGCCGCGCGTCTATATCATGGACAATCCCCAGCCCAACGCCTTCGCCACCGGCCGCAACCCGCAGAATGCCGCCGTTGCGGCCACCACCGGCCTGCTCAACACCCTCAGCTATGATGAGGTGGCCGGCGTGATGGCGCATGAACTGGCGCATATCAAGCATTATGACACGCTGACCATGACCATCACGGCAACCCTTGCCGGCGCCATCTCCATGCTGGCGAATTTCGCCTTCATGTTCTCCCACAACCGCAACAATAACGGCCCCGGCCCCATCGCCACCATTGCCATGATGATCTTTGCGCCGCTGGCGGCCATGCTGGTGCAGATGGCCATTTCCCGCTCGCGCGAATATGAGGCGGACCGGGCGGGCGCTGAAATCTGCGGCCAGCCCATGGCGCTGGCCGCCGCACTGGCGCGCATTTCCGGCGCGGCCCATCTGGTGCACAATGACGAGGCGGAAGCCAACCCGGCCACCGCGCACATGTTCATCATCAATCCGCTTTCCGGTGCGCGGATGGACAATCTGTTCTCCACCCATCCGGCCACCGAGAACCGCATCGCCGCCCTGCGGGATCTGGCCGGAAGGATGGGCGGCGGTGGCAGCCATGGAAGCGGTTTCGGGGGTGCTTCGTCGCGGCCCGCCCCTGCCGGCAGCCCGCAGGGGCGCTGGAACACCTCCGGCACCACCCGCCCGCCGGCTTCCGGCACACCTTCCGGGCCATGGGGCGGGGCAGGCACTGGGGGCAGGACGGGCAATGCCGGTCGCAGACCGGGACCATGGGGATAGCCTTTTGCCGGGCCGGATGAGGGGGCGGACTACAGCCCTGAACCCCGCGCCGGCCAGCATCACCCAACCGCCCGTTCAGGAGTTCGCGGTACCGGGGAGGCAAGGCCCGCCTCAGCCCTGCGCCCCCGTGAACATCTCCATATGCGTATCGCCCCACGCTTTCAGCGCCAGCAGCACCGGCTCAAGCCCGCGCCCGCGCGCCGTGAGTGAATATTCCACCTTTGGCGGCACCTGCGCATAAACCTCGCGATGCACCAGCCCGTCCTCCTCCAGTTCGCGCAGCTGGTTTGTCAGCATCCGCGCGGTGGCGCTCGGGGCACGGCGGCTCAGTTCACTGAAGCGCAGCGTGCCTTCATTGAGCAGATGCCAGAGAATGACACTCTTCCACTTGCCATCAATCACGCTGATCGCCGCCTCCACCGCACAGCCCGGGCTGCAATCGAAACGGCTGTGGGGGCGCTTGGCCATGACAGTATCCTTTTTGATAGTATAAGCGAATCTTGTGCGTATTGGCTGTTCCGAAACTTAGGCTATCCTGCCCTCATCCGGAAATGGAGATTGCGATGAAAGCCATAGCCTACAGGACCCCCGGTGCGATTGAGCGCCCCGACGCCCTGTTCGACACCGAACTGGACGCTCCCCTCGCCCGGGGACATGACCTGCTGGTGGAGGTGCGCGCCGTTTCGGTCAATCCCGTGGATACCAAGGTGCGCAATTCCATGCCGCCGGCGGAAGGGGATGTGCGGATTCTGGGTTATGACGCCGCCGGGGTGGTGAAGGCCGTGGGGCCGGATGTCACCCTCTTCCAGCCGGGTGACGAGGTCTGGTATGCCGGCACGATCGACCGGCAGGGCACCAACAGCGAACTGCATCTGGTGGATGAGCGCATCGTGGGCCGGAAGCCGTCCTCCCTGTCCTTCGCCGAGGCCGCCGCCCTGCCGCTGACCACCATCACCGCCTGGGAAATGCTGTTCGACCGGCTGGAGGTGCGCCGCCCGGTGGCGGGAGCGGCCAATGCCATTGTGGTGATTGGTGGCGCGGGCGGGGTCGGCTCCATCGCCATCCAGCTTCTGCGCGCCCTCACGGATGTCACCATCATCGCCACCGCCTCGCGCCCGGAAACGCAGGACTGGGTGAAGGCGCTGGGGGCGCATCATGTGGTCGATCACAGCAAGCCTCTGGCGGCCCAGATCGAGGCGCTGGGCCTTGGCGCGCCCGGCTGGGTGTTCGGCACCACCCAGAGTGACGCCCATCTGGGCGAGATTGCAAAATTCATTGCCCCGACAGGCCGCTTCGGCCTGATCGATGACCCGGCGGAACTGGATATCCGCCCCCTCAAGCGCAAATGCATCTCGGTTCACTGGGAATGGATGTTCGCCCGGCCGGTGTGGAAGCTTCAGGATATCGGTGCGCAGGGTCTCCTGCTCAATGAGGTGGGCGCACTGGTGGATGCCGGGCGCATCCGCACCACCGCCACCGAGAGCTTCGGGCGAATCACCGCTGAAAACCTGCGCCGGGCGCATGCGCTCATCGAGAGCGGCAAGGCGCGCGGCAAGGTGGTGCTCGAAGGCTTCTGAGCATCTTCAAACGTCTGCCCCACGGGCCGGAGGCGTACAGCCGCCTCCGGCCCGCCTTTCTTTTCAAATCCCGCGCTCATCCACAGCCTCGCCGCTGACAGGCGGTCTCTGTCTGGCTAGCTTGGCGGCCATGAGCAGAAAATCCGCAGCGCCTGAAACCCTCGCCGCCCCGTCCACCCCGCCCGCCGCCCCCGCGGATGGCAAGGTGACACCGATGATGGCGCAGTTTCTGGAGATCAAGGCAGCCAATCCGGACAGCCTGCTGTTCTACCGGATGGGCGACTTCTACGAGCTGTTCTTCAATGATGCCGAAATGGCCTCGCGCGCGCTCGGCATCGTGCTCACCAAGCGCGGCAAGCATCAGGGGCTCGATATTCCCATGTGCGGCGTGCCGGTGGAGCGCGCGGAGGAATATCTGAACAAGCTCATCGCCATGGGCTTCCGGGTCTCGGTCTGCGAGCAGATGGAGGACCCGGCGGAGGCCAGGAAGCGCGGCAACAAATCGGTGGTGAAGCGCGGTGTCACCCGCCTTGTCACGCCCGGCACCCTCACCGAGGACACGCTGCTGGATGCAAGGCGCGAGAATGTGCTCGCCGCCCTTGCCCGCATCCGCGCGGGAGCCGATGCCTTTGCCTATGCGCTGGCCTTCACCGATATGTCCACCGGCAGCTTCCGGGTGGCGGAGACCACCCATGAGGATCTGGCCGGGGATCTCGCCCGCATCAATCCGGCTGAGATCCTCGTCTCCGATGCCCTGCTGGATGATGCGGAACTGAAAGCCCTGCTGCGGGAATGGCCCGCTGTCACCCCCCTGCCCCGCCAGCATTTCGAGGGGGCGGGGGCCGAGCGCCGGCTGGCCGATTTCTATGGCGTGGCGGCGCTGGATGCCTTCGGGACCTTCAGCCGGGTGGAACTGGTCGCCGCGGCCGCCATCGTCGCCTATGTGGAGCGCACCCAGCTTGGCGCGCGCCCTGCCCTGCGCCGTCCCGTAAAGGAGGCGGCCAGCGACATCATGGTGATCGATGCCGGCACAAGGGCCAATCTGGAGCTGGTGCGCACCACGTCGGGCGAGCGCAAGGGCTCGCTGCTGGCGGCGGTGGACCGCACGGTGACAGCCGCTGGTGCCCGGCTGCTGGCCCGGCGCATCGCCGAACCGCTCACCAGCCTTGCCGCCATTCGCGCCCGCCATGATGCGCTGGACCATCTGCTGGATGACAATGCCCTGCGGACCGAGCTGCGCCGGCGTCTGGCCAGCGCGCCGGACATGGCCCGCGCCCTCACCCGTCTGGCGCTGAACCGCGGCGGCCCGCGCGATCTGGCGGCCGTGCGCGATGGGCTTGGCGGCGCACTGGCCCTGCGCACCCTGTTCACCGCTCCGCCGCCGACAGATATTGCTCGCTGCCTGGATGATCTGTCCGATGTCTCCGAAGCCCTGGCGCAGGAGCTTGCCGCCGCGCTGGCCGATGAGCTGCCCGTGCACCGGCGTGATGGCGGCTTCATCCGTCCGGGCTATGATGCGGAACTAGACGAGACCCGTGCCCTGCGCGATGAAAGCCGGCGCGTGGTTGCCGCGCTGGAAAAGCGCTATGCCGAGGAAACCGGCGTCAAATCCCTGAAGATCCGCCACAATGCGGTTCTGGGCTATTTCGTTGAAGTCACCGCCCAGAATGCCCAGCGCCTGCAGGAAGCGCCTTTCGACACCCTTTTCGTTCATCGCCAGACCATGGCCGGAGCCATGCGCTTTTCCTCCCTCGAGCTGGGCGAGCTGGAAAGCCGCATCTCCAGCGCGGGCGAGCGGGCGCTGGGGCTGGAGCAGGCCACTTTCGAGCGCCTGTCCAGCGCCATCGTGGAGGAGGCCGAGACCATCCGCCTTGCCGCCGATGCCTTGGCGGAGCTGGATGTGCTCTCCAGCCTTGCGGAACTCGCCAGCGTGGAGCGCCATGTGCGCCCCCATATGGAAGAGGGCTGCGCCTTCCGCATCGAGGGTGGCCGCCACCCCGTGGTGGAGCAGGCGCTGGCCCGCGATGGCGGCCCCTTTGTGCCGAATGATTGTGATCTCTCCCCGCCGGAGGGGCATGCGGATGGCCGCATCGTGCTGGTGACAGGGCCGAACATGGCCGGCAAGTCCACCTTTTTGCGGCAGAATGCGCTCATCGCCGTGCTGGCGCAGGCCGGCGCCTTCGTGCCCGCGCGCGCGGCCTGCATCGGTATTGTGGACCGGCTGTTCTCCCGTGTCGGCGCGGCGGATGATCTTGCCCGCGGGCGCTCCACCTTCATGGTGGAGATGGTGGAAACCGCCGCCATCCTCAATCAGGCCACCCACCGCTCACTGGTGATTCTGGATGAGATTGGCCGCGGCACCGCCACTTTTGACGGCATGTCGATTGCCTGGGCAAGTCTTGAGCACCTGCATGAGGTGAACCGCTGCCGCGCCCTGTTCGCCACCCATTTCCATGAGCTGACAGCGCTGAGCCAGCGTTGCGCGCGCCTCACCAATGCCACGGTGAAGGTCACCGAATGGGATGGCGAGGTCATCTTCCTGCATGAGGTGGTGCCCGGTGCGGCAGACCGCTCCTACGGTATTCAGGTGGCCAAGCTGGCCGGCCTGCCGGAAGCGGTGATTACCCGCGCCCAATCCGTTCTGGCGGAGCTGGAGGCGGCGGAGCGCGCATCCCCGGCCCAGAAGCTGGTGGATGACCTGCCCCTCTTTTCCATCGCCGCCCGCGCGCCCGCCAAGGCGCAGGCCGCACCTGCACGCCCCTCTCCCGCGCTGGAGGCGCTGGAGGAGATCGACCCCGATGACCTCACCCCGCGTGAAGCACTGGAGGCGCTCTACAGGCTCAAGAGCCTGAACGGGGCATAGCATTCCTGTCCCAGACACCATGGCCCCGCCGGAAGCCCGCCCTTCTGGCGGGTATTTTCGCGTAGAGCGCTGTCAAGCCGGTGCATGTGGCGGTGCGTGTTGGCGTTCTGCGGCACCTCGAAAAAAATCAACGGCGCCGGGGGTCTGCATCCCGCCTTTATCCGGCCGCTCATGCCCGCCGTGCCGGCTCTTCTGCTGCAGGACACAAAAAAGCTGGCCGGATCAGCAGATCCGGCCAGCTTGCACTCTTCAGATGATCTTGTTCAGACCGTTTCCTGCGCCCTATTGCGGGGGCGGTGGGGGCTGGCGCTCGACCAGCTCACCCCATGCGGAGAACGCATCCTGGAAGACCTGATCCCCGGTCTCGCCCTTGTCGAACAGGATCACGGCCCGCGTATTGTTGGTGTACACGAACGGCACATCCAGCCACGGATAGACCTGCAGAAGGGTGATGTTGCGCTGGCGATCCTGCGGCTCGGTGGACAGGCCGACAAGGAACAGCTGCGGGTTCACCCGCACCGTCAGCCCCGCAAGCGGCACACCCTGCGCCTGCTGGTTCGGCTTCACACGGATGCCGGGCACATTGGCGATACCGCCAAAGGCGAAGTTTTCCGGCAGCTTGAACTGCAACTCGATGGTGTGGGAGGCCGGAAGGGCCTGATCCGTATTGCGACGCAACACAAAATCCATCGAGATCTGGCGCTCGGGAATGGTGACGACACCGCGAATACCCACTTCCGGCGGGAGGCCGGGGCCACCATCGAAGGTTTCGGTGCGCCATGTCACCGTGCCCTCGAAGGTCTGCGGTGCGCTGGTGCCACCGGGGCTTTCCTCCAGCAGTACGGCGCGCTGGGTGCCGGCAACCTGCTGGCGGGCGGGTGCGGCCGGCGCGCGGCGGCTCTCCTCCGATGCGGCAGCGGCGACACGATCCGTGCTCTTGGGCCGTTCCGCCTGTTCACGGGTGGCGGCCGCCGGTGCGCTGGTGGTGGACTGCGAGCCCCCCAGAATCAAATCGCGATTGACGACGAAGAGACCGATCACGATCAGCAGGAGCACGACAAGGAAGGCCCACAGAGCCGGCTTCCTCCAGGACGAGCTCTTCTCCCCGGCGGGACGCAGGCCGGGACGGCGCATATCCTTGCCGGCTTCCTTCGCCGCCTCGCGGCTGCGCACGGTGCCCCGCTGGAGCGGGGGACGCGGCTCACCGGGCCGGGGGGCGGCATCGGCGTCCTTGTCATCACCGGCATCACCGCCCGATGTCCGCACAAGCGGGGGCGGCATGGGCGCTGCCGTGCCGAAAGACTCCTGCCTGTCCCGCGGGTCGGGATGGCCATCGTCCCCGGAAGCGGCGTCCACATCCTGCGGATGGTCCGGAAAGTTGTCGGCCGGCTCCACATCGCCGGGTGCCTCATGGACATCCGGCGCCGATTCCAGCTCACCCTCGGGCTCATTATCCTGCGGAGCGAAATCCGCCTCCACCCGCCGAATGGCCTCTTCCAGAGTGAGCCGTTCACGGGTGATCTCCCCCTCGGGGAGGGGGGGATCGACACTGCGCAATTGCCGCATCAAAGCAGCGCGTGCCCTGTCGAATACCGCGCGACGGTTTTCGGCGGTATTCTGGGGCAGGCTTGAAATCGCGCGCACAAGAAGCGGATAATAGTCAGCCATGGGTGCTGCTGGCTCGTCTTCGGGCCCTAGGGGCTTGATCAGTCCTGAAAGGGATTGTGCACGAGAATCGTGTCATCCCGCTCAGGGCTCGTGGACAGCACGGCCACCGGGCAGCCAATCAGCTCCTCGACACGCCGCACATATTTGACAGCCGCTGCCGGCAGTTCCGCCCAGGAGCGTGCACCTGCCGTGGAATCCTGCCAGCCTTCCATCGTTTCATAGATGGGTTCGGCGCGGGCCTGCGCCCCGCTTTCAGCCGGCAGATAGTCCACTTCGCGACCATCCACCTTATAACCGACACATACTTTAAGTTCAGTAAACCCGTCGAGCACATCCAGCTTGGTCAGGGCGATGCCCTTGATGCCGCAGGTCCGCACTGTCTGGCGCACCAGAACGGCATCGAACCAGCCGCACCGGCGTGCACGGCCGGTGACCACGCCCACCTCGCGGCCGCGGGTGGAGAGGCGCTCGCCCACTTCATCCTTCAGCTCGGTCGGGAACGGGCCCTCACCCACGCGGGTGGTATAGGCCTTGGTGATGCCCAGCACATAATCCAGCGCGCCGGGACCAATGCCGGTGCCGCTTGCCGCCGAACCCGCCACCGTGTTGGAGGAGGTGACGAAGGGATAGGTGCCGTGGTCGATATCCAGCAGGGCGCCCTGCGCGCCCTCGAACAGGATACGCTTGCCCTCGACGCGCGCACGGTCCAGCAGTTCCCAGACCCGGTCCATGAAGGGCAGAACCTTGGGGGCAATGGCCAGAAGCTCGGCGACGAGCTCGTCGGCCTTCACCTCTTCCATGCCGAGCCCGCGGCGCAGCAGATTGTGATGGGAGAGCAGGCGCTCCACCTTGGCCGGAAGGGCTTCGGCATCCACCAGATCCACGAGGCGGATGGCCCGGCGGCCCACCTTGTCCTCATAGGCCGGGCCGATGCCGCGCTTGGTGGTGCCAATGCGGGTGCCGCCGGTGCTGTTGTTCTCGCGCAGTGCATCCAGCTCGCGGTGCAGGGGGAGAATGAGCGGCACATTTTCGGCGATGCGCAGGCGATCCGGCCCGATGACGACGCCCTGCGCCGCCAGGCGGCCGAGTTCGTCCACCAGCGCCTGCGGGTCGAGCACCACGCCATTGCCGATAACAGAAAGCTTGCCAGGACGCACAACGCCCGATGGCAGAAGCGACAGCTTGTAGGTGACACCTCCGATAACCAGAGTATGCCCGGCATTGTGCCCGCCCTGGAAGCGAACGATCACGTCCGCCTGCTCCGAGAGCCAGTCCACAATTTTGCCCTTACCTTCGTCGCCCCACTGGGAGCCCACCACAACAACGTTGGCCACGGCTAGAATGCCTCCTCGCGCGGCGCGGGTCACATCGGCCCGCGCGAACAAAGCAAAGCCCCGGCGTTGGTCCGGGGCATTACTCATGCGTCTTACGAGATCGCTGCGTCAGGTGCAAGCAAACTGCGGCCGACGCAGTGTCAACTTTGATACGAACCCACAGGCTTCACCCCTGCGCCCCGCACCAGATTTCCCTCATGTCTCAGAAGGTTCTCTGGATTTTCAGGCCGGCGGAAACAAGGTCCGTCGTGCCCCCATAAGCCTGCCCCTTGGTAATGGCGAGATTCTGGGTCGGCAGATTGTAGCCGAGCGGCTGGTCTCCATCCACCTTCGTATAGAGCACCTCAAGCCCGATATCGAGATTGCGCACCGGCGACCACACGGTGTTCGCCCCCAGCTGCCAGATATTGAAGTCCACGAACCCGTTCTGCCGTGCATAGGCAGAATCAGGTGCGGTCACGCCGGTATAGCCGGCCATCACCGCCGAACGCAGGCCCGGGGTCCAGAAATGACGATACTGGCCGGTGACAGACCAGGCCTTGGTGCTGTCGAACCCGCCCGTGGCATCATTATAGACGATGTCCGAAAGCTGGTACAAAGCGCCATGCCCCAGCGCGTTCACACGGCCGAACTGGGTGGCCAGGCTTGAGGTGCGGTCCGAGCCTGAAAAGCCCACATAGTTCATCGCGCCCGCGCCATAGGAGGCAACGACGAAGAGACTGTCCCCCGCGCCGAGCGCGGGCAGGTTGAACTCAAGCGCCCCGCCAATGGCCCAGCCCCAGTGATCGGCCGAACTCTGGAAAGAGGTCTGCTCATAGGCGACATGCGACTGGTGCGCCGCAACCGAGACCTGCGCCAGCCCCCAGTGCTGGTCCAGCCGCACGGTGCCAACGAAATCCGGCACCTGGCTGCCACCGACCGCATTGATGTCGGCAGGATGCAGCGCGGCATAGGTGGGGCCGAGCCCCTGCGTGTTCAGCACGCTCTTGAAGCGCCCGTCCTCCACCGCCACGGATGCCGAAAGGCCGTTGCCGAACTGCGTGGTATAGCCCAGCACATTGCCCTTGCGGTTGGTCTGGGTGAGCGCGTTGGTGAACATATAGTTCAGGCTGGACTGGTAGAAGGATGTCGTATAGCCGGCGGTGAGGCCCGCAAACTGGATGAACAGGTTCTGGACATCCCCCTGGGCGCTGCCATTGTCCGCGCTCCAGCTGTCCAGATTGGCGCCAAGGCCGATAAAGCCGCGCAGGGTGCCATATTCGGTTTCGGTGCGGGAATCGAACTGGGCGATGGCGCGCAGGCGGGTGTTGTAGTCATTGGTGCGCCCGTCGGCGCGCAGGCCATTGCTCAGAATTTCATTGCTGATGGCGGGGTTGAAGGTGTCGGCGGCACTCACCATCGTGCCGAGCCACACATAGCCACCGATATTCAGGCAGGTATCCGTGCCGGGAATATAGTAGAAGCCCGCCCCATAGGCCGAACAGACCTTCACATATTCAACGGCTTTCACCTTCACGGGCAGGTCTGCGGCCAGCACGGCCGGCATGTTTGCGCTCATGACGACAAGGCCGGCCGCGCCGCCCAGTAGAATGGTCTTCAGCACGCTCATTTCCCCCAAATTCGCGGTGCAGGATGAAAATCCGGAAGCTTGCCCAGGCCCGCCCCATATATCCTCGCAGGACCCATATGCTCACGGCATGAAAGCGCAGGGCCACATGCAAAACCGGCTATGTTCCGTGACAGGGCAGTCATAAGCCATACAAGGGTACCTTTACCATCTTTTGCCCTGCCCTGGTTTGAACATTCAAGCCATGCGTTGCAAGGATGACACATTGCCTCTCCCCCGCATGTCGGCTCACATGGCCGCCAGCCCGGCCGCGCACGGCGCCCGCAAGCCGGACGGAAAAACGGCCCCTTCCCACGGATATCCGCATGTCCCATCTGCCTGAAGTCTCCCCCGCCCCCCATGCCTTCCAGCCGGACCCGCGCCTTCAGGCCGACGGACCGCTCGTCGGCCATCTGCCCCTGTGCCATGTGCGGCTCGTCGATGATGCGCGCTTCTTCTGGCTCACGCTCATTCCCCGCCGGGAAGGGCTGGTGGAGGTGATGGACCTGCCCCCGGAGGAGCGGCTGCTGCTGATGGAGGAGATCTGCCTTGCCGGCGCGGCGCTGAAGGCCGTTTCCGGCTGCGCCAAGCTGAACATTGCCGCGCTGGGCAATATGGTGCGCCAGCTCCATGTGCATCTGGTGGCGCGCAATCCGGGTGATGCCGCATGGCCCGGCCCGGTCTTTGGCGCGGGCACCCGTGAACCGCTGGATGACACCGCCATGCAGGAACGGCTGAAGGCCATCCGCGCGGCCCTCCAGCCGCTCGCGCTGCCATGAGCTGAAGTTGCAGCTGTCATCTTCGCGCCATATGGCATCGCGGGCGTGATGCTGATAGAAAGCACATCTTCGGAGGCAGATCATGCGCACGGCACATATCGTCCGCGAGACGAAGGAAACCAGCATTTCCCTCTCGCTCAATCTTGACGGCACGGGAAAGAGCGAGATTTCCACCGGCATCGGGTTCCTGGACCATATGCTGGACGCGCTCGCGCGGCACTCCCGTATCGACCTGACAGTGAAGGCCACGGGCGATCTGCATGTGGATCATCACCACACCACGGAAGATGTGGGGATCGTGCTGGGCCAGGGCGTGAAGCGCGCGCTGGGCGACATGCGCGGCATCACCCGCTATGCCGATTGCCTGCTGCCCATGGATGAGACGCTGACCCGTGTCGCCATCGACATTTCGGGCCGGCCCTTCCTCGTCTTCCGCACCACTTTTCCCACGCAGAAGATCGGCACATTCGATACCGAGCTGGTGCGTGAATTCTTCCAGGCGTTCGCCATGAATGCAGGCATAACCCTGCATGTGGAAACGCTTTATGGCGACAATTCCCACCATATCTCGGAAAGCTGCTTCAAGGGCCTGGCCCGCGCTTTGCGCGCAGGTGTGGCGCTGGATGCGGCGGCGGCGGGTGAAATTCCCTCCACCAAGGGCGCACTGGGCGGCTAGGCAATATGGCGAGCTGGATCGTATTCACGCGCAATGACCCCGGATCGGCGGATGATGCCGCCGACCGGGTGGTGTTCGTGCGTGACCGCTTCTCCTGGCTGGCGCTGATTTTTACCCCCATCGTCCTGCTCTGGCATGGCCTTTGGCTGGCTTTCATTCTCTTCATGGCGCTGGCGGCGGGGCTTCAGGCCCTTGTCTTCATCGCCGGCATCCCTCCCATGGTGCCCCCCATCATTCTGGCGGGCGCGAGCCTCCTGGTGGCGCTCGATCTGGCCGGCCTGCGGGCACGCAAGCTGGTCCGGCAGGGCTATGACGAGGAAACGGTGATCAGCGCCCCCAGCCTCGTCGAGGCGGAGCAGCGCTTTTTCGACCGGTGGAGCGGGCCATCCGCTCCGGCGCAACCGGTAACACCGCCCCCCGCACCTTCTGGCCGCCCGCCCGGTCTCATCGAAGGGCCTCCCTCCTGGCGCGCAGTGCAGGGACAGGCCAAAGGCCCCATCATCGGGAGCCTCGACACAGGGAATACTGGCGCATGAGCGTCGCCATCATTGACTATAATTCGGGCAATCTTCACTCCGCCCAGAAGGCCATGGAACGCGCCGCGAGCGAGCTGGACAACGGCCGGCCCGCCCCGCAGGTGGTGCTGACCAGCGACCCGGACGTGGTGCGCCGGGCCGACCGGGTGGTGCTGCCCGGCGTCGGCGCATTCGCCGATTGCCGCGCCGGCCTTGATGCCGTGCCCGGCATGGTGGAGGCCCTGCATGAAGCGGTGCAGACCCGCGGCAAGCCGTTTCTCGGCATCTGCGTCGGCATGCAGCTTCTGGCCGAGCGTGGCCGCGAGCATGGCGTGACCGAGGGACTCGGCTGGGTGCCCGGCGAAGTGGACCGCATCATGCCTTCCGATCCGCAGCTCAAAGTGCCGCATATGGGCTGGAACACGCTTTCCACCCGGTGTGAGCATCCCCTGCTCGCCGGCATTCCCACCGGGGAAAAGGGCCTGCACGCCTATTTCGTGCATTCCTACCACCTGAAACCCGCCAACGGGCTGGACCTCGTGGCCACAACCGATTACGGCGGTACCATCACCGCCATGGTTGCCCACGGCAATGTGGCCGGCACCCAGTTCCACCCCGAGAAGAGCCAGACCCTCGGTCTTGCCCTGCTCGCCAATTTTCTGAAGTGGCATCCGTGATTCTCTTTCCGGCCATTGATCTGAAGGACGGCCTCGCCGTTCGCCTCGAACAGGGCGACATGGCGCGCGCCACCGTCTTCAACCACGACCCCGCCGCCCAGGCGGAGGAGTTCGAGACCCTCGGTTTCCGCTATCTCCATCTGGTGGACCTGAATGGCGCCTTCGCCGGCAAGCCGGTGAACGGGGCCGCGGTGGAGCGGATTCTGGAAACCGTCTCCATTCCGGTGCAGCTGGGCGGTGGCATCCGCGACATGGCCACTGTCGAGATGTGGCTGGGGAAGGGCATCACCCGCGTCATTCTGGGCACCGCCGCCGTGCGCGACCCGGAATTCGTCAAGGCCGCCGCAAGGGCTCATCCCGGCCGCGTGGCCGTGGGGCTGGATGCGCGTGATGGCCGGGTGGCCGTGGAAGGCTGGGCGGAGACATCCGATCTGGCCGCCGAGGATATTGCCCGCCGCTTCGAGGATGCCGGCGTCGCCGCCATCATCTATACGGACATCGCCCGTGACGGCCTGCTCAAGGGCCTGAACCTTGATGCCACCATTGCGCTGGCCGAGGCGATCTCCATTCCCGTCATCGCCTCCGGCGGCCTCGCCTCCCTCCAGGATGTGGAAGCGATGCTGGAACCGCGCGCGGCAAAGCTTGAAGGCGCCATCTCCGGCCGGGCGCTCTATGATGGCCGACTTGACCCGCGTGAGGCGCTCGCCCTCATCGCCGGACGCTGAGAGGACATCATGCTGAAGGTGCGTGTCATCCCCTGCCTCGACGTGAAAGACGGTCGCGTGGTGAAGGGTGTCAATTTCGTCGATCTGCGCGATGCCGGGGACCCGGTGGAGGCGGCCCGCGCCTATGATGCGGCCGGGGCGGATGAGCTGACCTTTCTGGACATCACCGCCAGCCAGGAGAACCGTGGCACCATTCTGGATGTCGTGCGCCGCACGGCGGAGCAGTGCTTCATGCCGCTCACCGTGGGTGGCGGCGTGCGCACGGTGGAGGATGTGCGCGCCTTGCTGAATGCGGGTGCAGACAAGGTGTCCATCAATACCGCCGCCGTCAACAACCGCGCCTTTGTGGGCGAGGCTGCCGAGAAATTCGGCCAGCAGTGCATCGTGGTGGCGATCGACGCCAAGAAGGTGAGTGCCGAGGGCGAGGAGAACCGCTGGGAAATCTTCACCCATGGCGGGCGCAAACCCACCGGCATCGACGCCATTGAATTCGCGCGTGACGTGGTGGAGCTGGGCGCCGGCGAGATCCTGCTCACCTCCATGGACCGCGACGGCACGGGAATCGGCTTTGACTGCGCGCTGACCCGCGCGGTCTCGGATGCCGTTTCCGTTCCGGTCATCGCCTCGGGCGGTGTCGGCAATCTCGACCATCTGGTTGAAGGCATTCGCGATGGCGGGGCCTCGGCCGTGCTGGCCGCGTCCATCTTCCATTTCGGGACCTACACCATCCGCGAGGCCAAGGAACATCTGGCCGCAGCCGGCCTTCCGGTGCGTCTTGATCCTTAAGACGTATCGCCCGCGCCCGCGGACTGTGCAATCTGGCAGGATGCCCCTTCTGTCTCCCGGTGTGCCCCCAGCCTGCGCCGGTTCTGTATCCTTTCTGTGCGGACCACGCCCCGCGCATTCTGTTTCCTGCCCCGCCTGCGGGCAGATCTGAAGACTCTTGGGGAGACCGCCGTGAGCGACGCCTTCACCCTTTCGGACCTTGAAGCAACCATCGCCGCGCGTGCGGGGACGGATGCGGGCCAGTCCTATACCCGCAGCCTTCTCGACAAGGGCATCAACAAATGCGCCCAGAAACTGGGCGAGGAAGCCGTGGAAACCGTCATTGCCTCTGTCAGCGGCGCACGCGACGAGGTGATCAGCGAGGCTGCTGACCTGCTCTACCACCTGATGGTGGTGTTGAAGGCCCGCAATATCACGCTGGCCGAGATTCATGCAGAGCTTGCCCGCCGCACCGGCCAGTCCGGTCTTGCGGAAAAGGCCAGCCGCCCGCACGACTGACATTCCAGGGTTTTTACCCTCTGCCGAGGCAGCCTGCCATGGATCAGCCCCTCGACCCCAGTCTTTCGCCCTACCGCACCTTCTCGCGTGCGGAATGGGCAACCCTGCGCCAGGACACGCCAATGACCCTGACGCCAGCCGATATCGAGCGGCTGGACGGGTTGAACGCGCATCTCTCGCTGGCGGAGGTGGAACAGATCTATCTGCCGCTCTCGCGCCTGCTCTCGCTCTATGTGGCCGCGACACAGAAGCTGTTCCGCGCCATGAGCTACTTTCTGGACCGGCCGGAAGGAAAGGGTGAGGAGACCCGCGATGGTGAGGGCAAGATGCCCTATATCATCGGCATTGCCGGCTCCGTGGCTGTGGGCAAGTCCACCACGGCGCGCGTGCTGCAGGCGCTTCTGGCGCGCTGGCCCAACACGCCCAAGGTGGATCTGGTGACCACGGACGGCTTTCTCTACCCCAATGCCGTGCTGCGGCGCGAGGGGCTGATGGAGAAGAAGGGCTTCCCGGAAAGCTATGACCTGCCGCTGCTGCTGCGCTTCCTCTCCGAGATCAAGGCCGGCCGCCGCCGGGTGCGCGCCCCGCTTTATTCCCACTTCTTCTATGATGTTCTGCCCGACCAGATGGTGGAGGTGGACCGGCCCGACATTCTCATCGTCGAGGGGCTGAACGTGCTGCAGACCACCCGTCCGCCCAAGGATGGGAAGGCGATTCCCTTCGTCTCCGACTTCTTCGACTTCTCCATCTATATCGATGCCGATGAAGACGTGCTGGAGCACTGGTATGTGGACCGCTTCATGCATCTGCGCCACACGGCCTTCCGTGATCCGCTCTCCTATTTTCATCGCTATTCGGAGCTGACGGAAGATGGCGCGCGCGAACGGGCGCTCTCCATCTGGCGCACCATCAACCTGCCGAATCTCACCGCCAATATCCTGCCCACCCGCCAGCGGGCGGATCTCATCCTGCGCAAGGCGGGAGATCATGAAGTGGCGGAAGTGAGCCTGCGACGCCTGTAAGCTGAAGGCGCGCCCCATGGCGCGCCTTGCTGCCCGGGCTATTCCTTCACGCTGAAGGGGCAGACCTCCAGCCCCGGCCTTGCTCCTGCATGGAGCCGGGCCTGTCCGCCTGTGCCGGCTTCAGCCCTGCACTGCCTCCTGCTCTTCTCCTGCCGTCATGATCGCAACAGCCCTCCGGAGTCTACCGGGCGGGCCTTGCCCATGCGTCCGGCAAAAAGAAAAGGCGCGCTCCCGGTTGCGGGAGCGCGCCTTGTGTCTGGCACCGTGTGGCTTGCGCCACAGGGCCTATTTTGCTGCGGGCTTCTTCTTGCGGAACATGCCCTTGATATTGTCCCAAAGCTCGATCTTCACACCATGGCGCTTCATGATGAAGGCCTGCTGCGCCACCGAGAGGGTGTTGTTCCACGCCCAGTAGATGACCAGACCCGCAGCGAAATGCGCCAGCATGAAGGTGAAGATCACCGGCATCCAGTTGAAGATGGTCTGCTGGGTGGGATCGGTCGGAGCCGGGTTCAGCTTCATCTGCACCCACATGGTGATACCCATGATGAGCGGCCATGCGCCGAGCATGAGATAGACACCGATCACCGGAACCGTGGAGGGGTCCCACGGAATCAGGCCGAACAGGTTGAAGATGGTGGTCGGGTCCGGCGCCGAAAGGTCACGAATCCAGCCGAAGAAGGGCGCGTGACGCATTTCGATGGTGACGAACAGCACCTTGTACAGCGCGAAGAAGACGGGGATCTGGATCAGGATCGGCAGGCAGCCGGCGATCGGATTGATCTTCTCCTTCTTGTACATCTCCATCATGGCCTGCTGCTGCTTCACCTTGTCATCGGCGTAGCGCTCGCGGATGGCGACCAGTTCAGGCTGGACAGCCTTCATCTTGGCCATGGAGGCGTAGGACTTGTTGGCCAGCGGGAAGAAGACGATCTTCAGCATGACCGTGACGATCAGGATGGCCACGCCGAAATTGCCGACGACGCGATAGATCCAGTCGATCAGCAGGAAGAGCGGCTTGGTGATGAAGTAGAACCAGCCCCAGTCGATCAGCAGGTCGAAGCGGTCGATATTATAGGTGGTCTGGTAGCCGTCCACCACATTCACCACCTTGGCCCCGGCAAAGAGCTGGGACTTGGCGGTGGCGCTCTCGCCTGCGCCAACCGTCATCGGGCCGGCGAGGAAGTCCGCCTGATATGTGGGCTTGTTGCCCTGCATGGCGGTGGAGAAGCGCGCGTCATATTTCACATTCTGGTCGGGAATAACGGTCGCCGCCCAGTATTTGTCGGTGATGCCGAGCCAGCCGCCCGTCACGCCAGAAAAGGCTTGCGGCTTGCCGGCCTCAAGCTTGGAATATCCGATTTCCTGGAGACCTTCCTCGCCGACGACGCCGATCAGGCCCTCATGCAGGATGAAGAAGCCTTCCACATGCGGCACGCCATGGCGCGAGACCAGCGCATAAGGATAGAGCGTCACCGGCGCACCGGTGGTGTTCTCCACCTCGTCCTTCACCGCGAACATGTAGTGATCGTCCACCGTGAAGGTCCGGCGGAAGATCAGGCCCTCGCCATTGTCATAGGTGAGCACCAGCGGAGCCTTGTCGGTCAGGGTGGTGCTTTCCGCGGTCCACAGCGTGTCGGGGCCGGGCAGCTTCACCGTGGCGCCGGCCGAGGAGGCCCAGCCGAATTCGGCATAGAAGGGATTCGGCGCACCGGACGGGGAAAGCAGAACGATGTTCGGGCTCGTGGGGTTGACCGTCTCGTGATACTGGATCAGCAGCAGGTCATCGATACGCCCACCCTTGAGCGAGATGGAGCCGTTGAGCCTCTGGGTCTCGATCGCCACGCGCGGGGAAGCGGCAAGCGCCTGCGCACGGGTCATCTCCACACCGGGCGTCACACCCTGTCCGGCCTGAGGCACCGCATCCGGCCCGGAAGTGGCCGGTGTTGGCGCCTGGCCTTGGGCTGCGGCAGCAGGGGAAGCCGCCTGCTGTGCGGCCTGCTGGGCCTCACGCTGCTGCTCTGCCTGCGGAAGGGCGAAAAAATACTGCCAGCCGAGAAGAATCGCCAACGAAAGGACGACGGCGAGGATCATATTTCGGTTGTCACTCATGCCGGACTGCCTCCGTCGGTGGCGCTGGGCGACTCGGAGCGCGCGCTTCCCGGCCCATCCGGGCTGGAAGGCGCTGGGCATATGCGCATCTGAGTTTCAAGGGTCTGGTTTTGATCGGTCTGCCCTGCTCCCGGCCGCGTCTTCGATGCGGACAGGTCAGGCGGATTGCGGATTGCCAACTGTGTATCGCCGGTTGGAACGCATCCATCAAGGCCCCCATGTGCATCACGCACATGAGAAACAGGTGTCGCACGGGAATGCTGACGCTGTGCGGGAGAGCGGCCTTCGAAAGCGGATGCGGGCGGCGCACCGCTTTTGTGGCCACCCGGCTTGTGCGCGCCGGCTCTGGCGGGGCCGGAACCGGGGTCATGAAGCTTGCGCAAGGCGCGTGCGATATCGCGCACGAGATCATCGAAAGAGGCGCTCAGGGCCTGATGGCGGGCGACCAGCACATAATCATGCCCAGGATGTGTTCCCTTGGGCAGGACATGCTCTACAGCCTCACGCAAACGGCGGCGGATGCGATTGCGCACCACCGCGTTGCCAATTTTTTTCGTGACGGTGAAGCCGACACGAACGGTGCCGGCATCACCCCGGTCCCGCCCCTGCATGAGACAACAGCCGACACCCGCCCGTCGCGCTTTCGCGGCAGCGAGAAAATCCCGGCGTTTACAAAGGCGATCCAAGGCAGGCGCAACAGCGGCGAGGACGTTCCATGGCGGGCCGACCCTGTTCAGGCCGGCTCCGTGGCGTGTCCTTGTCAGGCCGACAGGCGCTGACGGCCGTGCGAACGGCGGGCAGCGATGATCTTGCGGCCGCTGCGAGTCGCCATGCGCGCACGGAAGCCGTGACGGCGCTTGCGCACGAGCTTGCTGGGTTGATAGGTGCGCTTCACGGTTTCATCTCCGGATTAGCTGATTGATATCACAAAGGATCAAGGCGACCGCATGGCTACTGGACCCCGACAGGGCAATGCTTTTCGCATCACCCGCCCTGCCATGCCTGCAATGAAACATGAGAGGGAACGATAAGTCGGGCTCCGGCTGCCGGGGCCGCCTGAGTTCGGATCGGGCTTATAGGGGTGCCGCGCCCTTCCGTCAATGTCCCCCTGTCATTTTAGGCGGCGCAGTGTGCGGTGCGCATTGACGGGGACGGGCTGAATGTTGTAGGCGCTTCCCTTCGCGCGGTCTGTCTTCAGAAGAAGGCGGCCGCACTCCCGCAGGACCGGAAAAAGCCCGCCCTCGCAGGTGTGGCTGAACACGAAAGCGAGACATAAGATGTTCGCGGTCATCAAGACGGGTGGCAAGCAGTATCGCGTTGCCGCCGCCGATGTCATCACCATCGACAAGGTTGAAGCCGAAGCCGGCGCGACCCTCACCTTCCCCGTGCTGCTTCTGGGCGGCGAGACCACTGCCGTGGGCGCTCCCCTCGTGGAAGGCGCCAGCGTGGTCGGTGAAGTGATCGAGCAGAGCCGCGCCAAGAAGGTCATCGCCTTCAAGAAGCGTCGCCGCCAGAACTCGCGCCGCAAGCGCGGTTTCCGCGCCGAGCAGACCGTGGTGCGCATCACCGAGATTTCCGGCCTGGGCAAGTCCGTGAAGGCTGAGCCCGCCGCAACCAAGACCGAAGGCGCGCCGGCTGCTGAAGCCGCTGCCAGCGCCTGATCACTGAACAAGGAGAGCGACTATGGCTCATAAAAAGGCAGGCGGTTCGTCCCGCAACGGCCGCGACTCGGAAGGCCGTCGTCTTGGCGTGAAGCGCTCGGGCGGCCAGGCAGTCGTTGCCGGCAACATCATCGTGCGTCAGCGCGGCACCAAGTGGCACCCCGGCGACAATGTCGGCATCGGCAAGGACCACACCATTTTCGCGCTGACTGACGGGCGCGTGGCTTTCCGTACCAAAGCGAACGACCGTACCTATGTATCGGTCGTACCCGCTGCGGAAGCAGCAGAGTAAGCCGGCGAAAGACCTCGACATGAAGTTTTCCGCCGGTCTCGTCGAACCGGGGAAAACCTGTCTGGGAACCTGAGCCGCCAGAAGGCATGTTCAGGGGCAGGATTTCCGGAACCGGGGAGACGGGCGTCTTCCCGGTTTTCGTTTATCTGCCTTACAGGAGTCTGCCCCATGTCCGTTGTCGAGCCGTCGCCCCGCGCGACACTGCAGGAAAACAGCAGTACCCCCGTCCTCGAAACCCACCGGCTGGTGCTCCGCATGCCGTGCATCGAGGACGTAAACGCCATTGCAGAGCTCGCCAACAATCGCAAAATCGCGGAAATGACCGCGACCCTGCCCTTTCCCTATACCGCCGAGGATGCCCGCGCTTTCGTGAGCCAGGCCGCCTTCACGGCTGATTCCGCCATCTTTTCCCTGCTGCTGAAGCGGGGGGAGGAGCTGAGCCTTGTGGGCATGTGCGGTTACACCTCCCGCGCCTACAGCCCGGACCCGGTCATCGGTTACTGGCTGGGTGAGCCCTATTGGGGACAGGGACTGGCAACTGAAGCCCTGAATGCGGTGATCGACTACGCCTTCAACGCCACTCCGCTGGAGGCGCTGGCCAGTTCCACCCGCGTGGTGAACAGCGGCGCGCGGCGGGTGCTGGAGAAGTGCGGGTTTGAGTGGCAGGGCGTGGGCCTGTGGCAGGTCAAGGCCCTGGGCGCCTCACTCCCGGTGGATCGCATGCGGCTGGAACGCAAGGTCTGGCTTGCCCGGCAGGCAGAACGGGCGGCCGAGGCAAAGATCGTCCCCTTCCCGCACTGAGGGATTCGCGACGTCATTCGGAAGGGCATGACCGGCATGGACCGCTCATGCCCTTCTTTTGTTGCGTGTCGCGCCTTTTCTTTTCATGTGTCGCCTCTTGCGCGGAATGGCCTGTCGGGTCATCCATCCCGCAGTCCCGCCCGAGAGAATCGCCGGAGAGAGCACCATGAGCCACCAGCAAGAGCCGCTCCCCTACCGCCCCTGCGTGGGCCTGTGCCTGTTCAATGGCGCGGGCAAGGTGTTCATGGGGCGGCGCGCGGGCGGAGCGGACCAGATCGACCTTGCCCATGCCTGGCAACTGCCTCAGGGCGGCATCGACAAGGGGGAGGATCCCTATGCCGCGGCGCTGCGCGAGCTTTATGAGGAAACCTCCGTGCGCTCCATCGCCTTTCTGGGCGAGATCGAGCACTGGCTGCCCTATGATCTGCCGGAAGATGTGGTGGGCAATGCATGGAAGGGGCGCTATCGCGGCCAGACCCAGAAATGGTTCGCCCTGCGCTTCACCGGCGATGACTCGGAAATCAATATCCACACGCCCGGTGGCGGCATGCACAAGCCGGAATTCGTGGAATGGCGGTGGGAGGAACTGGCGCGCGCACCGGATCTCATCGTGCCCTTCAAGCGCGATGTCTACCTGCAGGTCGCCCGCCACTTTCAGCCCTTTGCCGTGGCGCAGGGCTGAAAGGCGGGTGCAAGCGGGAGCCGCTCAGCCCGCCAGAGCGCGCCGGGCCAGCATGTGACTGCGCGGATCATTGATGGAGCACACCGCGAGCAGGCGCTCGGCGGCATAATAATGCACGCTGAAGCGGCCGGCCTCGCGGTCGCCCTCGATCCGTGTGCTCTCATAGCCATCCAGAAGGCCGGCAATCTGGATCTTCACGTCATACTGGTCTGACCAGAACCACGGCACCGGATCATACACCACCTCCTGCCCGGTGATGGCCTGTGCGGCGGCCTTGGCCTGGTCAATGGCGTTCTGCACCGATTCGAGACGGACCCTGCGGCCATAGCGGGCGCTGGGAAAGGATGCGACATCGCCGACAGCATAGATATCCGCCACGCTGGTGCGGGTGGCGGCATCCACTTTCACGCCATTGTCCAGCTCCAGCCCGGCCGCCTGCGCCAGCTCCATATTGGGCAGGGCCCCCACCGCGGACAGCACGATATCGGCCTCCAGAATCTCCCCCCCGGCGACTTCCACGCCGCGCACCCGCTCCTCGCCCACCAGCCGCACAACAGACATAGCGGTCCGCAGGGATACGCCATGCGCGCGATGCAGGCCGGAAACGAAGGCCGACACATCCGGGCAGGCGACCCGCGCCAGAAGGCGCTCGCGCCCTTCCAGCACACACACCTCCAGCCCCATCCTCCGGGCCTTGGCGGCCACCTCCAGCCCGATATATCCCCCGCCGATGATCACCAGCCGGCCTCCGGGATGACATTCGGCGCGAAACCGCTTCACATCATCAATGGTGCGGATGGAATGGACGCCGGCGAGCTTCGCCCCCGGTACATCCAGCGGGCGGGCGCGGGTACCTGTCGCCAGCAGCAGCGCGCCATAGGACAGGCGCACCCCGCCGGTCAGCTCCACTTCCCTCTGTTGCGGCAGAATGCGGACAACACGCACCCCCACATGCACTTCCACGCCATGCTGGGTGTAAAAGCCGGGCGCCCGCAGGGCGAGGCGCTCCTCCTCCATCTCCCCGCCCAGATAGGCCTTGGACAGGGGCGGGCGCTGATAAGGCAGCCAGGGCTCATCACCCAGCAGGATGATGGGGCCGCCATAGCCCTCTGTCCGCAGCGAGGCGATGGCCTGCGCCGCCGCCTGCCCGGCCCCGATGATGATCAATGGTGCGCCCATGGCCTGCCCCTCCCCATCACAGCCCCCTTCCGCCCGCGCCTGCGGAAGACGGCGCCCGGCAGCCTTTATCGAGCCGGGCGCGCATCCTCACCGCAAGATCATCAGTGATAGATGAACAGCGCGCAGGGCGGCTTTTCCACCAGCCGGCTGGTGGTGGAGCCGAACAGCACCTGCCGCCAACCCCGGCGCCCGTAAGAACCCATCACCAGAGTCCGCGCCTTCAGGGCGATGACTTCCTCATGAACCACCTCGGCCGGATTGGTGCGCGCGGCGACAGCCACAGCCGTTGCCTTCAGCCCATGGCTGTGCAGATAGGAGACCGCACCCCCGGCCCGGCGCTCGGCCTCCCCGGCATCGGCATCAACACTGAGCACCTTGATCTCCTGCCCGCCGGCAAGGCCGATGAGGGTGAACATCTGCAGGGCCCGCATGGCCGGCACACTGCCATCATAGGCCACCACGACCCCGCCATCCTCCGGCACATGCGGCCCGCACAGGATGAAGGGGCGCGGCGTTGCCGCAAGCATACGCGCCAGCGTATCCGGCAGGGGTCTCCCGGAACGCGGATGGAAGCTGGCATCATGCCCGGCAATCACCAGATCCCGCGTTTCCACCGCAAGGCCCAGCGCCTCGTCCGGGTCTCCGTCAAAGGTCTGCCATTCGAAGGTGATCCCCCGCTCGGCGCAGGCGCGCTGATAATTCTCATGCAGCCGCCGGCGCAGATCCTCGGCCTGCTGGCGCAGCTCCTCCTCGATCTGCTGCTGGATGCCGGATGCGCCAGCCCGTGCCAGATTGGGAACATAGAGAGCGGAAGGGTCGATGCCGGCAAGCCCGGTGAGCCCCACATTGTTTTCCCGCGCCATGCGGAAAGCATAGTCACGGGCCGCTACTGCCGGCTCGGTTTCTCCAAGCAGAACCAGAACACGTCGCAGCATATTGCCTCCTCGAATCCGGGGAACCCCGGTCTTTCAACTTGCTCCCGTGGCAAGTGTAGAGTGCTCTGCGGCCAGAGGAAACCTCTGCCGGGGGCATGATTTCCCGTTCTGGCGTTCCGGGCGTTTGTTGCAATTGCCGCCCCGGGCCGCTATAAGCGCGCCTTCGTGGCCGGCATGCGCCCCCCTGGAGGCGTGCCCGCGCGCGAAATTCTTTTATCCAGAATTCAGGACTTGTATCATGACTGCCACCAAGAAGCTGAGCGCTGTGGCGCGTCCGCGGGCCGGCAAGGGGGCCGCCCGTGCAGAGCGCCGCGCCGGTCGCGTTCCCGCCGTGATCTATGGCGACAAGCAGGAGCCGGTGACCATTTCGCTCGAATATATCGCCCTCAACAAGGCGATCTATTCCGGTCACTTCCTCTCCACCCTGTTCGAGATCGACGTGGAAGGCACCCCCCACCGCGTCATCCCGCGCGACTACCAGCTCGACCCCGTGCGCGACATCCCGCTGCATGTGGACTTCCTGCGCGTGGCCAAGGGCGCGACCATCACGCTGGAACTGCCGGTGCACTTCCGCAATGAAGAAGCCTCCCCGGCCATCAAGGCAGGCGGCGTGCTCAACATCATTGCCCACACCCTGGAAGTGGAATGCCCCTCCGACGCCATCCCCGATGGCATCGAGGTGGACCTGACCGGCGCCGACTTCGACACCATCTTCCACTTGGACAACATCAAGCTGCCCAAGGGCGTGGTGTGGACCGGCCGTGGTGAAGACACGCTGGCCTCCATCGTTCCGCCGACCGTCTCGGAAGAGCCGGGCGAAGAAGAGGGTGCAGCCGAGGCCTGATCGGCTTCGTCTTCACTCCACTGGATACTTTTTCGGGCTGGAGGCGCCATATGTTCCTGTTCGCAGGGCTGGGCAATCCCGGCCCGAAATATGCCGGAAACCGGCACAATATCGGCTTCATGGCGCTGGACGCCATCTGCCGCCGTCATCGCCTGGGGCCGCCGCGCCGGCGCTTTCAGGGCATCGCGGCTGAAGGCGAGATCGAGGGCCGGAAGGTTCTTGCCCTGTTTCCCGAGACCTTCATGAATGAAAGCGGGCGAGCCGTGGCGGAAGCCATGCGCTTCTACAAGATCCCGCTCGAGAATGTCTTTGTCCTGCATGATGAGCTGGACCTTGCCCCCGCCAAGCTGCGCCTGAAGAAGGGCGGCGGCAATGCCGGGCATAATGGCCTGCGCTCCATCACCGCCCAGTGCGGCAATGAGTACTGGCGCATCCGCCTCGGCATCGGCCATCCCGGAGACAAGGCGCGCGTGCACTCCTATGTGCTGAGTGATTTCGCCAAGGCTGAAAAGGGCTGGGTCGATGCGCTGGGCGATGCCTGCGCCGACAATGCCGGCCTGCTGGTGAGCGGCAAGGCGGATGCCTTCCAGAATCGCGTGCATGTCTTCATGGAAGCGCAGGGCTTCGCCGATCCGAAGATGGTGGGCGAGAAGGCCTGACAGCGCGTCCTGCCGCTTTGCCCATGCCGGTTTTACCCGCGCGAGGCCACCGGAATGCTTGACTTGCGAGGCGTTCCGGCCAAGCTGCGCCAGATTTTCCTCCTTGCGCGGCGGAGCATGTCCGCCCTGCGCTTTCACTTTCCTCTCGCCAGCGTGGCGGACCAGATCAGGTAAGGCATCATGGGCTTCAAATGCGGTATCGTCGGCCTGCCGAATGTCGGCAAGTCGACCCTGTTCAACGCACTCACCCAGACCGCGGCAGCCCAGGCCGCCAACTACCCCTTCTGCACCATCGAGCCGAATGTGGGCGATGTGGCCGTGCCCGATGCCCGCCTCGACACGCTGGCCGAGATCGCCGGCTCGGGCCAGATCCTGCCGACCCGCCTCACCTTCGTGGACATTGCCGGCCTCGTGCGCGGCGCCTCGCGCGGTGAGGGGCTGGGCAACCAGTTCCTTGCCAATATCCGCGAATGCGATGCCATCGCCCATGTGGTGCGCTGCTTCGAGGATGGCGACGTGACCCATGTGGACGGCAAGATCTCGCCGCTCGACGATATCGAGACCATCGAGACCGAGCTGATGCTCGCCGACCTTGAAAGCCTTGAGAAGCGCGCCACCGCGCTGGAGAAGAAGGCCAAGGGCGCGGACAAGGAAGCCAAGGAAACGCTGGAGCTGATGAACCGCGCGCTGGTTCTGCTGCGCGAGGGCAAGCCGGCCCGTCTTGCGGACATCAAGCCGGAGGAGCAGAAGGCCTTCGACATGCTGGGCCTGATGAGCGCCAAGCCGGTGCTCTATGTGTGCAATGTGGAGGAAGCCTCCGCCGCCGAGGGCAACTCCCTTTCCGCGCAGGTGTTCGAGCGGGCGAAGCAGGAAGGCGCGCGCGCCGTTGTGGTCTCCGCCAAGATCGAGAGCGAGATCGCCGTGCTGCCGCCCGACGAGCAGAAGGATTATCTGGAGGCCATCGAGCTTGACGAGCCGGGCCTCAACCGCGTCATCCGCGAGGGTTATGCGCTGCTTGATCTGGTCACCTATTTCACTGTCGGCCCGAAGGAAGCGCGCGCCTGGACCATCACCAAGGGCACCCGCGCCCCCGCCGCCGCCGGCGTCATCCATACGGATTTCGAGAAGGGCTTCATCCGCGCCGAAACCATCGCCTATGAGGACTATGTGAAGCACCGGGGCGAAGCCGGCGCGCGCGAGGCCGGGCGCTTCCGTCTGGAAGGCAAGGACTATATCGTCGCGGATGGCGACGTGCTGCATTTCCGCTTCGCCAACTGATGGAGGAAGGGCCCCATGCCTGAAGCTTCGGGACCGGAAGAACTGGGCCGGTTCACCTTCACCGAGGATGAAATCGTCCGGTTCGCCCGCCTGTATGACCCCCAGCCCTTCCATACGGATCCGGCAGCGGCGGGGCGGGGCATGTTCGGCATGCTGATCGCCTCGGGCTGGCATGTGGCGATGGAGTGGATGGCCCATTTTGTCCGCCATGTCGGCATGCCGCCCGATCATGTGGAGGGCATGGAGACGGACGAGGCCCGCTTCCTGTGCCCTGCCGGTCTGGGAATCGGCTGCGACAAGATGCGCTGGCATGCGCCCGTGCGGGTGAATGACACCCTCATCTTCGAGACCGAGGTGATCTCGCGCCGCACCAGCGCAAGCCGTCCCGGATGGGAGGTCATCGTGCGGCGCAACCATGCCCGGCTTGAGGATGGCACAGTGGCGATGAGCCATGAGATCACCCATCTCATGCCCATACGCACCCCTTCCACCGGAGGCTGAGGCCCGTCTTCAGCCCTCTCACCCGAAGGCATGAGATGCCCGGCCTTGCATTTTGCCGGACGGGCGTCTATTTCAGTGTCACATCGCGTTCAAAGATGAGAGTCCGCATCCCGTGTCGTTCTGCACGACCATGACTGCCACTTCTCTCCCCCGGGCCAGCCTGGCCACGGGCAACGCGACCGTTCTGCTTTCGCTTCTCCTCCTTAGCCGCCCCTGAGGGCCGGCCGGGCTTGTGCCTGGGCGCTCAGGGGATCGTCATGCCGGGGACGCGACCCGGCCATTGAATCGGCAAGACAACCGGCTGAACCTTGCGCCTCGCGCGTCGCCGGAATGTGAGAAGGACCGTTACCATGACTGAATCCGCAAACACCCCCGCCGCCGTTTCCGACAAGGACCGGGTCATCATTTTCGACACCACCCTGCGCGATGGCGAGCAGTGCCCCGGCGCTTCCATGACCATGGAAGAGAAGCTGGAAGTGGCGGACCTGCTGGACGAGATGGGTGTGGATGTCATCGAGGCCGGTTTCCCGATCGCCTCGGTGGGCGATTTCGAAAGCGTCGTTGAAATTGCCCGCCACGCCAAGCGCGCCACCATTGCCGGTCTGGCTCGCGCCATTCCCGCCGACATCGCCCGGGCTGGCGAAGCCGTGCGCCATGCCCAGCGCGGGCGTATCCATACTTTCGTCTCCACCTCTCCCATCCATCTGGAATTCCAGATGCGCAAGACCCAGGAAGAGGTGCTGGACATCATCAAGGCCACCGTCACCCAGGCCCGCAATCTGGTCGAGGATGTCGAGTGGTCGGCGATGGACGCCACCCGCACGCCGATCGACTATCTGGCCCGCTGCGTGGAAATGGCCATCACCTGCGGCGCCACCACCATCAACCTGCCGGATACGGTGGGCTATGCCATGCCGGAAGAATATGGCGCCATGTTCCGCGCCATCATCGAGAAGGTGCCGAACGCCGACAAGGCCATCTTCTCCGTGCATTGCCATAATGATCTGGGTGTCGCGGTCGCCAACTCGCTGGCCGGCATCGCCGCCGGCGCACGGCAGATCGAGTGCACCATCAATGGCATCGGCGAGCGCGCCGGCAATGCCGCGCTGGAAGAGGTGGTCATGGCGCTGGGCGTGCGCCGGGACATCCTGCCCTACCAGACCGAGATCAACAGCCGGATGCTGACCCGCGCCTCCAAGCTGGTCTCTGCCGTGACCTCGTTCCCGGTGCAGTACAACAAGGCGATCGTCGGTCGCAACGCCTTCTCGCATGAAAGCGGCATCCATCAGGATGGCATGCTGAAGCACGCCCAGACCTATGAGATCATGACCCCCGAGAGTGTCGGCGTCACCAAGACCTCGCTGGTCATGGGCAAGCATTCCGGCCGCGCCGCCTTCCGCGACAAGCTGAAGTCACTGGGCTACGAGCTGGGCGAGAATGCCCTGAACGACGCCTTCACCCGCTTCAAGAGCCTCGCTGACCGCAAGAAGGTGGTTTATGACGAGGATATCGAGGCGCTGGTGGACAGCGGCATCGCCACCGCCAGCGAGCATATCCGCCTGGTATCCCTGTCGATCATCGCCGGCACCCGCGGACCGCAGCGCGCCACCATGGAAATCGAGGTGGAAGGCGAGACCCGCGCGCAGGAAGCCGAAGGCAATGGCCCGGTGGATGCCATCTTCAACGCCATTCAGGCGCTGGTGCCCCACTCCGCCAAGCTGGAGCTGTATCAGGTGCATGCCGTGACCGGCGGCACCGATGCACAGGCCGAGGTTTCAGTGCGTCTGGAAGAGGATGGCAAGGCTGTCACCGCCCGTGCGGCAGACCCGGACACGCTGGTGGCTTCCGCCCTCGCCTATATCAGCGCCCTGAACAAGCTGCAGGTGAAGCGCCAGAGCGTGAACGCCCAGAGCGTGGCGAGCTGAGCCTCCCGCATTGAAGGAATGCAGAAAAGCGCGGTCTTCGGGCCGCGCTTTTTTCATGCGTGGCGCAGGTTGGTTCAGCCCGGCGCAATCAGCGGATTGGTGCGCCGCACAAAGGTTTTCACCGCAAAATTGGACTGGATGCGCGCAACCCCCGGCAGGGTGGTGAGGTAATCCAGCGTCGCCTGATAATGCGCCAGGTCACGCACCGCCGCATGCAGCATGTAATCCGTGCTGCCACTGATGAGGAAGCCGCCCACCACTTCCGGCATCTGCGCAACCCGGGCCTCGAAATGATCGAGAATCTCCTTCACCTGCCGCTCCAGCGTCACCGAGATGAACACGGTCATGCTGCCGAGAATGCGTCTTTCATCAATATCCACCATATAGCCGCGAATGGTGCCTTCCGCCTCCAGCCGGTGCACGCGCCGCAGGGTGGGGGAAAAGGAAAGGCCGATTCTCTCCGCCAGCTCACGCCAGCTGATGCGCCCCTCGCTGGAGAGCACCTGAAGAATGCGCAGGTCGAAAACATCGAGTTCGCGTTCTGAGTTCATATGATCCCGTAAATTTCAAGAATGTGGATCAAATGATCCAAAATACAATCTGATGATAAATCAAAACGCACATGAATCCGAGCAAGGAAGGCGTATAATGGCCATAGGGAGAACACCTTCGCACAGGTGTGGCCATAACCGGAACGGGATAAAAGCGGGAGCGGCATCTGCCCGGACAGCGCTTCAGCCCGATCCACAAACACAGCACGCAACGGCCCAAGGCACAGCAGAACCATGACCGATATCGCCATCCCGGATGCCCCGGAACGAGAAGATGCGCAGATTCATGCCGCATCTTTCGCCGGTGCCACGCAGAATGCCCCCTGCCCTATCCGCCATCCCGGCCCCCCCTCCACACAGCGGGTGGAAAGCCTGCGCACCGGCCTCATTCCCCTTTCCGGGGAACTGAAGCCGGGTGAAACCCTGACCGATGGCCTGCACCGCATCTTCAGCGCGGCCGGTTGTCAGGGCGGCGTGGCGCAGATGCAGGGGGGCGCTTTCAGGCCGTTCCATTTCGTCGGCCCCGCCTTTCCCAGTGATGACACGCACGCCGCCTGGTACAGCGAGACGCGCACCCCGCAAGGCAACGCCACGCTTCTGGCCGCCACGGCCACGGTGGGCCGGCGCGAGGGGGTGCCCTTCGTGCATTGTCATGGCCGCTGGACTGCAGATGGCCATGTGCCGCCCATGGGGCACATGCTGCCCACCGATTGCATTGTGGATCAGCCGATTGCCGTGACAGCGCTGGGCTGCCCCTCCGCATGGTTTGACGGACAGCCCGATGCGGAAACGAATTTCACCCTCTACACCCTCGCCGGCAAGGCGCATGCGGATGAAAGCCGGGCCATGGGCCTGTTCCTGCGCATCCGCCCGCATGAGGATCTGTCCCACGCCATAGAGGCGGCCTGCCGGGCGCATGGCATCACCCATGGCCAGATCTTCGGGCTTGGCAGCGTGATTTCGCCCGAATTCGAGGATGCGGAGCGCATCACCTGCCCCATCACCGAAATCGCCATTGAGGATGGCCGGCTGGAAGATGGCATCACGCGCATCCAGATGAGCGTGGTGGATGTGTATGGCACCATGCGCATGGGGCGGATCCGCCGGGGCGCCAATCCTGTCTGTGTCACCGCCGAGCTTCTCGTTCTGGCCCGGGGCGCCTGAGAGCAACATTAAGAAAAGGCCGCCGCCCGCAGGCGACGGCCACACACGACCACATTTGATCACACTTGCCCCCTCAGGGCTTCTGCCCGTGGCCGCGCTCTTCAGGCAGCAGGCCGGAGCAGCTTCCGACGCGTGCGCACGGACCGCCGGATCCCCTGCCAGCCCACCGCGCATGGCAGACCCATGCGCGGCAGCCTTCCCTTCAGGCCGCAGCTTCGGCTTTCCGGGCACGGGCATGGTTTGCCAGCGTGTCTTCGGGCAGGGTGCTCACGGGGGTGAAATCCGTGTGCGCGATGAATTCGGGGCGCGTCGGCTTCTGGATCTTGTTGGAGAGGGCCGAGAGCGTGAGATAGACGATCTTGCGCGGGAAGGGCGTGATATTGCCCGCCGAGCCATGCACCAGATTGGCGTGGAACATCAGCAGGCCGCCGGCCTTGCCGGTGGGTGCCACGATGCCCCCCTGCTCCACCAGCTCGGCCACCTTGGCATTGTCCAGCGTCCAGAGCGGATAGGCGGTGGTTGATGTGTCATGCTCGGTATCGATGGTGCCACTCTTGTGGCTGCGCGGCACCAGCATCAGCGGGCCATTGATGGGCATCACATCATCCAGGAACACGGAGATGTTCATGGCCCGCGGCTCGGGCATGCCATCATCCTTGTGCCAGGTCGGGAAGTCCTGGTGCCACTGCCACACATCCCCGGAGAAGGATGATTTGGCGTTGATCTTGAACTGGTGCATGTAGCACTTCTCGCCGAAGATCTGCTCCAGCGGCTCCACGAGGCGATGATCGTTCGCCAGAATGCGGAAGCATTCATTATAGGTGTGGCAGGCGAATGCGGTGCGGGGCACACCGGATTTCTCCATCCAGATCTCGGGGCGCTGTGTTCTGAACACCTCATTGGCGGATTCGCGCATCAGCTCCACTTCTTCGGGGCTGAAGGCGTCGGGAATGAAGATCCAGCCTTCACGATCGAACACTTCAAGCTGTTCTGGGGTAAGCTTCATGTTTTCCTCCCTTTGGGGCCTGTTCTCCGGCTGTTTTTCTTGTGCCGGAAAACCCGTGTGGCCTGAACCGCGGCATCTGGTTCAGGCGGATCTCAAATGCCGTTCCGTCTCGCTGCCCGCCACATCGGCATGGGCGAAGGCGGCCTGCGCGGCCCTGTCCGCATCCCCGGACAGGACGGCATCGGCAATGGCGGCATGTTCGGCCCACACGCGGTTGCGCAGCGTGCGCACATCCAGCGCCTGAAGCACCACATGCATGGCGCGCATGATGTGCGGCATCTGCGGCTCAAGCGTTTCCACAATGCTGGCATTGCCCGAAAGCCGATAAATCGCGTTGTGAAACTCCACATCCGCCAGCACGAAATCGATGGGCGGGGCACCCAGATCCAGCTTCAGCCCGGCCTTTACGATCTTGTCCAGAGCGGTCTTTTCCGCCTGTGCGATCTCTCCTGCACGGATACGGCCAGCGGCAAGGCGCGAGGCCAGCGCATCCAGCGCACTACGCACCTGATAGAGATTGCGGATATGCTGCGGGTCCAGAGGCGTGACCTCCAGCCCCTTGCGCCCCGCCTCCTGCACCAGCCCCTGTTTTTTCAGAAGCTGGAGCGCATGGCTCACCGGCTGGCGGGAAACACCGAGCTGGTCGGCCAGCTCGGCCTGCAGGATCCGCGCACCCGGCTCCAGCCGCCGCGCCGTGATGGCGAACACCAGCTGTTCATAGACACGATCCACGAGGATGGGGGACTGGTCCAGAAGGTTCATGGCGGTTGTCATGGCGGCTTCACACTCTGAACTCTGAATTTGGAATTCCGAATTCTGGACTCAGATCCGCTCTTTGGTCAAGCTCTGCGAACAGGAAAATGTGAGAAGGGTCAGAAATTCAGCTTTTTCAGATGCACGCACAGGTCGTGATCCACATGGTGAATCCTGAAATACTTCCGCCTTCGCAGTAAAGGCGATGCAACCTGCAAGATACAATGAAAAAGACCCCTGCCCGGTTTTGCCGGACAAGGGCCTGAAAGTTATCCGATCAGTGAGGAGGCACTGTACTCACGCCGCTTCGGGCAACCACTCTTCCAGAGTGACTTCAAAGGTCATGCAGACCGGGTTGGAGCCGGCAATGAAGGGACCGCCATAGACATTGCCTTCCGGGTCCGCCACCACGCCGGTGAGCGCGGCTGTCAGCGAGCCGTCCGGCTGCTCGCGCACTTCCCCGGCAAGGCTGACGATCTCAACCGCCGGCCCCTTGATCTGGATATATTTACCCTCCAGCGTGCCGAGGCATCCATCCACCAGGCTGCCCAGCGCCCCCCGCACGAAGGCATTGCGGAACCCTTCGGCCAGACAGAGCTTTTCGATGCACTGCACCAGATCTTCATTCGGGGCGATGCGGGCATAGGCCACACGACCCATGCGGCCGGCCTCAACCACAAGATTGTGCTCAGTTGTCGCTGTATCAGTCATGGAGATCCGCCTTCGCATGGGGCTGGAGAAGAGGAATATTGGTTTCAGGATCAAAGGCCTGCCGCAGCTCGAAACTGTCGAGCGAGGTCACCAGCACCGGAATGGGCGTGGGGCCGACGATCGAGGCTTCGGTCAGGATATGCCCGCCCTTCACCACGCCGCTTTCGGTGCGGATGGCGGCATGGCAGTGCACCAGCGGGTTGCCCTTCATGTTCACGCCGATCGTGGCATTGCCGAAGACCATATAGGTCTGCCCCGCATGGATCGGCCGGGTATAGGCGATGACGGCATTGCCGCTCGGATCGGGCGGCGCGACGCAATAGTCCAGGGACTCGAAATAGCCCCCCAGAATGGTGGTGGAGGCGTTCGTGATACCGATATCCGCCAGCGGCCGCACCAGTGCATCAAACAGGCTCTGCCCCGGCTCCAGCGCGAGGCGAATATGCCGGGCGGCCTGCGAGGACATGCTCTGGATGCGCACAGGATTGAAGCGCCCCGGATGGATCAGTGTTCTTGAACGCGGAAACTGGGACGATGCTGCGGCTCTCATCATGGGTCTCCAAAATCCTGCATGCCCGCATGCAGTGACCTGAACCGGGACACACCCGCCCTGATTGCATTATCGTGATTTTACTTCGCTTGCATCTGGCGGATACACACGCAAAGATCGCACCCTGAAGTACGCAGCGCGCAATCCTTTCCGCAGTGCACAACGAATATGTTCCTCACCTGCAACTGGGCATCTTCTTCAGGATGCTTTCCCGGCATATACATTCAGCGCCAGATTGTTTTTTCATCATATACGGAGATGCGAGAAAA
The DNA here is from genome assembly GCF_052491725.1 of Haloleucobacter ellipsoideus. Lineage (NCBI taxonomy): Bacteria > Pseudomonadati > Pseudomonadota > Alphaproteobacteria > Hyphomicrobiales > Xanthobacteraceae > Haloleucobacter > Haloleucobacter ellipsoideus. The sequence goes on along the minus strand of NZ_JBQWAR010000021.1, from coordinate 13,728 downwards.
TTCTTTCTTATTTTTCGACTGATGGCAGAATGAACGGAACGAAACCGGGGAAAAAGATGAAACAGCAGAACAGGCGATCTGCCCCCCAGCCCACCCCTCCGGCGGGCCGCCCCATTGATGCGATGGATCGCAAGATTCTCTCCGCCCTGCGCGCCGATGCACGCCTCACCATGGCGGAGCTGGCGCAGAAGGTGGGCCTGTCCCAGTCCCCCTGCTGGACCCGGGTAAAACGGCTGGAACAGCTTGGCGTGATCGAGGGTTATGTCGCCGTTCTGGACCACAAGGCGATTGGCCTGACAGACATCGTTTTCATCGAGATTTCCCTTGAGCGCCATGACGACAAGATGCTGGACCGGTTCGGCGATCTGCTCGCGCGCATACCCGAGGTGGTGGAGGCCCATCTCGTCACCGGGGAGTATGACTATCTGGTCAAGGTCGCTGTTGCCGGAACCGAGCATTATGAACGCTTCCTGCGCGAGCATCTGTACCGTATCGAGGGCATCCGCCAGTCCCGCTCCACTTTCGCCCTGCGCGCCCTGAAGCGCTCCATATCGGTTGATCCCACGGACTTTACATGACCCGGACAAGAGAAAGGCCCCGCACACGAGATGCAGGGCCTTTCATCCGTCCGGGCAGACAGGTTTCGAAAAAACTATTCAGGCTGCAACAGGCCACCAATACTGAAACCGCCATCCACGGCGATGGTCTGTCCAGTCACATAACTGGACTTTGTGTCATCCAGAAGGAAGGCAATCGTGCCGGTGACTTCCTCCGGGGCCGCATAGCGGCGCAGCGGCACACGATCTTCCCACTGCTTGCGCACCTTGGCCGAATGCATCGCCTTGGCCATCGGCGTCTCGATGGGGCCGGGCGCAACCGCATTGACGCGAATGCCATATTCCGCCAGCTCAACCGCAAGAATACGGGTCATCTGGATGACGCCGCCCTTTGAAGAGCCATAGGCGGTGCGCCCAAGGCTGCCAACAAGACCGGAGACAGAGGCAATATTGACGATGGAGCCACCGCCAGTCTGCTTCATGGCCCGCGTCACTTCACGCGAAATGACGAAGCTGCCCACCAGATTGATATCGAGAATACGGCGGAACTGCTCCACAGTTGTTTCCAGCGCCGGCGTCACGGCACCAATACCGGCGGAATTCACCAGCCCGCGCAGCGGTGCAAACTCCTCCGCCCAGGATTCAACGGCGGACATCACCGCAGCCTCATCCGAAACGTCGAGGCGGGTGAAATGCACCCTGTCGGCAAATGCGGCAAGATGGCCGCGCGCAGCCGCAATGGCCTGCTCGCCAATATCGGCGGCAATCACCCGCCAGCCTTCATTGAGCAGATTTTCAACCAGCGCGAGCCCGATACCGGATGCACCGCCAGTTACGATGATCGTACCTTCACGAGACAAGATCTGTTCTCCATCCATCCTTGAGCAAGGGCGGCTCTACTGAGCCGCCACACCCTGCGAGGAAATCTCGCCGCGTTCCTCAAGTGCTTCACGCACCATCTTTTTTGTGATCTTGCCATAGGCGGACTTGGGCAGGCTCTCCCAGAAGATCACCCGCTTGGGCAGCTTGTAGCGGGAGACCTTGGGCTCAAGGAAAGCCAGCACATCCGCCTCGGACACCGCCGTGCCGGCGCGGGCCACGCACACCGCAATGCCCACCTCGCCCCATTTGGGGTCCGGCACGCCGACAATGGCCACTTCCTCGATCGCGGCATGGGTGAGGAGCTTTTCCTCGATCTCGCGCGGATACACATTCGACCCGCCCGAGATATACATGTCCGAGGCACGGCCGGTGATATACACGAAGCCCTGCTCATCCATGTGTCCAAGATCGCCGGTGCGGAACCAGCCCTTGCGGAAAGCCTTCTCATTGGCTTCCGGATTGTTGTAGTAACCGGCCAGAACAGCCGGACCACAGACGCAGATCTCGCCCGTTTCAAACGGGTTCAGCTCCACGCCCTGCTCGTCCTGGATCTGCACCTGCATGGCGGTGCGTTCAAAGCCGCAGGTGCCGATCTTCACATGCGGGCCGTCTTCCACCTCATGCAGGGCCGGCGGCAGCACGGTGATGTTGCCGGTCACCTCGCCAAGGCCGAAATACTGCACCAGAACCTTGCCGAGCTTTTTCAGCGCGCGCTTCTGGTCTTCACGATACATCGGCGCGCCGGCATAGATGACATAGCGCAGCGTGGAATGATCGAACTGATCCACGGAAGGATGCTCCACCAGCATCTTGGTGATGGTGGGCACGGTGAAGATGTTCGTCACCTTCCAGTCCTGCACGATGCGCCAGGCCTCGGCAATGTCGAAGCTGTCGGTCGGCAGGAGGATGGTCTTCACGGAACGCGCCGTGTTCACCAGCTGGTGGATGCCGGCCCCATGGGAGAGCGGCGCCACCACCAGCGAGGCATCCGCCTGCGTGGTGCCGGGCATGAGGTCACACAGATGGTTGGTGACGACAAAGCCCATCTGGCCATGCGTCAGCACCGCGGCCTTCGGGCGGCCGGTGGTGCCGGAGGTGAAGAAGAACCAGCAGGGGTCATCATGCTCCACATCCGCCGGGGTGAAGCGCGTGCCGAGATTCTCCTCCACCAGCGCGTCATAGGATTCGCCGAAAGCGGCATCCCCAATGGCCACCACCGTGCTGATGCCCGGCGCATCGCGGCGCGCCGCGGTGACGTGATCGGGAAAATCGGCATGGCAGATCATCGCCGTCGCGCCGCTGGCCTCGGCCAGATACGCCACCTCATCCGGCGTCTGCCGGAAATTGGTGGGCACCCATACCGCGCCCAGACGGAAGCAGGCGAACATGGATTCGAACATCTGCACGCAGTTCTTGGACTGGACCAGAACCCGGTCGCCCTTGGTCACGCCACGCTTGGCCAGCGCCACGCACATGGCATCGACACGCGCATCGAGCCGGCTCCAGTCCAGAACCAGATCGCCATGAACGAAACCCACCTCCTGCGGGAACCGACGCGCCGACTGCCGCAGAAAGTGCGCAAGGTTCATGACCCGCTTGCTATAGGGCGCAACGCCGCCCTTGGGTGCAACAGTGCTCACTTCAGTCGCTCCAGGATAGACACATAGTTGGCGACGGCAGCGCCGCCCATATTGAAGATGCCGGTCACGGATGCGTCCGGGATCTGCATGTCGCCGGCCTCGCCCAGAAGCTGCATGGCGCACAGCACATGCATGGACACGCCGGTGGCGCCAACCGGATGCCCCTTGGCCTTCAGGCCGCCGGAGGGATTGACCGGCAGGCGGCCGCCCTTCTCGGCGATGCCTTCACGCACCACCTTGTAGCCCTCGCCGGGACGGGCCAGACCCATCGCCTCATATTCGATCAGCTCGGCCATGGTGAAACAGTCATGGGTTTCGACAAGGCTCAGATCGTCCAGCGTCATGCCGGCCTTCTCCAGGGCAGATGCCCAGGCGCGGCGTGCCCCCTCGAACGCGATCGGGTCACGGCGCGAAAGCGGCATGATGTCATTGACATGGGCGCGCGCCCGGAAGGCAACGGCACGCGGCAGCTCGCGGGCAATATCTTCCGAGGCCAGCACAAGCGCGGCCGCACCATCGGAAACCAGCGAGCAGTCCGTGCGGCGCAGCGGGCCGGCCACAAGCGGATTGCGCTCGGAAACGGTGTTGCAGAACTCGAAGCCCAGATCCTTGCGCATCTGCGCATAGGGATTGGCAACGCCATTCCTGTGGTTCTTGGCGGCGATGCGCGCCAGCTCTTCCGAGCGATCACCATAACGCTGGAAGTAGTTCTGCGCGATCTGCCCGAATACCCCGGCGAAACCGCCCTCGATATGGTCTTCTTCCTTGCGATAGCAGGCATTGAGAAGAATATCGCCGACTTCCGCCGTGGGCTTTGCGGTCATCTTCTCCGCACCGACGACCAGCGCGACGCGGCCACGGCCGGACTCGATGAAATCAAGCGCGGAATAGATGGCGGCCGAACCGGTGGCGCAGGCATTCTCAAGGCGCGTGGCCGGTGTATAGGACAGGCGCTCATCTGCAAGCGCGACCAGACCGCCCTGGAAATCCTGCTTCTGGAAGCCGGAATTCATCACGCCGACATAGATGCCATCCACCTGCTCCGGCGAGACGCCGGCATGTTCAAGCGCCGCGCCGGAAACGCGCGCCATCAGGCTCTCGGTATCCGGGTCTTCCAGCTTCCCGAACGGCGAATGGGCATAACCCACAATGCAGGCTCGCGTCATTTGGACACCTTTCTGTTGCGCGTAACGCCCATGGCCGGGCTACGCTTGATATTGGAATGTGTTTCCCCAGCCCGTGACGAGGGCTGTCTCAATGCCGCCTCCAGCGCGCTGACCTCCTCGCGCAGAAGGGGAACAAGTTCCGTGCGCCGCGCTTCCTGCAGCCGGCTCTCGATGGCGGCGATGGACAGCGCACCAATGGGGCGGCCCTGCGCATCACGCACCGCAAGGCCAATGCCCCATGAGCCCGGCATCAGAATGCCGGGATTGCAGGCATATCCGTTCGCGCGGGTTTCCTCGACACAGCGCCAGAGTATTTCCGGCGAATAGGTGGGGTATTTGTCTTTCAGAATCTGCGCGTTCTGTTCCAGAACCTGTGTGATTTCCTCATCCGAAAGCGCGGAGAGAATGGCAAGACTGCCGCCGCCAATGCCCAGCGGATGACGGTCACCCGCCTTCAGCACCTGCGTGCGGATGGGGAACGCGCCTTCCTCGCAATGGAGACAGACCGAGAAGCTGTCCCGGCGCACCGAGAGAAACGCACTGTCGCCACTGGCCAGCGCAATGCGCGACAGCCCGCCCAGGGACAGGGCATGAATGCCGAAACGCGCACTCGCCGAGACCCCGAGCAGATAGGCCTCAGGCCCGATGAAATAGCGCCGGGACACCTCGTCCTGCTCCACCAGACCGCCGCGGATCAGCGCCAGAAGCAGCCGCCGCGCTGTCGGCTTCACCAGCCCGGATTGTGCAATGAGATCTGCAAGGCGGATACCATCCTGCCCGGCGCGGCCAACCAGTTGCATGAGCATCAATGCCCGCTCGATGCTCTGGGCCCCATCCCGTTTGTCATCGCTCATAGTCATTGACGGTCCACTTAATGGAACTCTTTATGAGTCAGAACCATCCGCAGGATAGGCCTATCAAAAGAGTTTTGCCACGAAAAAGCAGTCTCAGCTTGCGAATATTGTCTGATGTAATCCATATTATGGACCACATCAGACCCAGTTCGGCGTGGGCCGCTCATTTCCGCTTTCGCCGCATGGGCGCCACACCATGGCCTGCTCTTTCCTGCGGCAGGCCGTTCTTGTTCTCAGCCCCTGCGGGCCGTGTTCAAACTCACGCGCAACGGGCGACCAGACCACCGTCAACCGGCAGGTTCACGCCATTGATGTAACGCGCCTCATCAGAGGCCAGGAACAGGGCGGCATAGGCGGTATCCCACGCATCCCCCATCTTGCCCGTGGGCGAAATGCGGTCCCGCTTGGCGATCATCTCGTCGAGATCCCCGCCATAGCTGTCCACCAGCGGGGCCTTGATCATCGGCGTATGCATCAGCCCGGGCAGCACGCAATTGGCGCGAATGCCCTGTGCCGCATATTGCAGCGCCATGTTCTGCGTCAGCGCCAGAACCGCCGCCTTGGAAGCGGAATAGGCCGCATAGGGGAAGCCGATCCAGCGCAGGCCGGCAATGGAGGACACATTGACGATAGCGCCACGCTGCTGCGCGATCATGTGCGGCAGCGCATGCTTGCAGGTGAGGAACACGCTGGTCTGGTTCACCGCGATCACGCGGTTCCAGCTCTCCTCGCTCGCCTCCACCGGGCCGCCGGTTTCGGCAATGCCCACATTGTTGTGCAGCACATCGATGCCGCCAAACGCATCGACACAGGCCTGCACCATGGCGGCGCAATCTGCCGACTTGGCGACATTGCCGGCCACCACCTCACACGCACCGCCCTCGGCGCGGATGATGTCACGGGTTTCCTCCGCGGCCTCGATACGCAGATCGGCCGCCAGAACCTGAGCGCCTTCCCGTGCATAGAGGACAGCAGCGGCCTTGCCGTTGCCCCACCCCTCGCCACTGGAGCCGGCACCCGTCACAAGGACGCGCTTACCGCTCATACGACCTGCCATGTCACATTCTCCAGATATCTTCACACATCAGACCAGATTGCCCGTGCAGCGCCCAGCGCATACAGGGATTTATCCTTGAAATTCCGGATCCACGCCCGATAAAGCTGCATCTTCCATGCGCTTGTCTGGATGCGGATGCATCAATACTGTTCACCAGCAGCCGGAACGAACTTTATTCTCCAGAACAATGTTCATGTCCCCCGGCCATGGTGCGCCATTCAGGCCGGGCCGGAAAAACCGGGTCTTTTGATCGCGGCAACCGGAACCAGAATGGACAGAAGACATTCCGGCAGACCGGGAGCTTCATCCCTTCCCGCACGCAGCGGGCCAGGCATGAACGCACCCGGGCCAAACCGCCCGTCGGTCCGCGCGCGAACCCGCACTGCCGCGCGCCTGGCGACACTGTTCATGGCGCGCGAAAGGGGCAGGCTGCCTGCAGAGCTGTATGTAAATTCAGGCTCCCCGGCGCGTGCGGCATGCGGCAAGGCCAGCATCCCCGCACTGACTGCACCAGGCGTCAGCATCTGACGATGGTTCAGCATGTTTCTCTCCCGATCACGCTCTGTATGGCGCTTTGATCTTTATATTATGGCGCGACGGCCTTGGCCGGAGCGCATCCTTTACAGGGAAAGGCCGGATGCGGGACCAGTCTGGCGGACCTTTCCCGCATCCTGAATACTGGCGGATACGATGGCGTATCCGCGCATCGATCAGATCAGCTTGCCGGTATAGTTCTCAAGAACGTCCCAGGCCGCATCGCCATACTTGCCCTTCCACTCCTCATAGAAGCCGCCGGCGCGCAGCGCCTCACGGAAGGGGGTGGTGTCGACAGAATTGACGGACATGCCGTCATTCTTCAGGCCCTCGGCCAGATCGATGTTCAGCTTTTCCACCTGAACACGCTCGGCCATGCCGGCCTGATTGATGTTGTTGGCCACGATTTCCTTCAGGTCATCCGGCAGGCGGCGCCATGCGCGGCCATTGGCCAGGAACCAGTATCCATCCCAGGCATGATTGGTGAGGGACAGATACTTCTGCACTTCATACAGCTTGGCCGTGGAAATCACCGCGAGCGGGTTTTCCTGCGCATCAATGACCTTGGTCTGGAGCGAGGAATAGACCTCCGCAAAGTTCATCGCCACCGGGGAGGCGCCAAGGGTGCGGAACATGGAGCTGAGGATCGGGCTCGGCGGAACACGGATCTTCAGGCCGCGGAAGTTGTCCGGGGTCTCGATCGCGACGGTGGAGGTGGTCGTCTGGCGGAAGCCATTGTCCCAGATCTTCTCCATCGGATGCAGGTTGACCTTGGCGATCTGCTCACGAATGAAGGCGCCGAGGCCACCGTCCATCGCCTTCCACACGGCGGCATAGTCCGGGAAGATGAAGCCCAGATTGCTGATGGCGGCCAGCGGCACCAGAGTGGAGAGGATCAGGCCCGAAAGGGTGAAGAACTCGATGCCGCCCGCGCGCAGCTGGCTGAGCATGTCGGTATCGGAACCAAGCTGGTTGTTCGGGAAAACCTGAAGCTCGAAACGCCCGTCGGTCTGTTCCTTGATCCGCAGCGCAGCCGCCTTGGCCTCCAGGTTCATCGGATGGGTGATGGGCAGGTTGTTGGCATATTTGAAGGTGAATTCCGGGCCCTTTGCACGCGCGATATGCGGCATGGCCAAAACACCCGCGCCAAGGGCGGTCATCGTCAGCATCTGGCGGCGATTCAACATGTTTTCTTTCCCCGGTTCGCGCTCTCGGGCGCTGTAGTTTTGATTGTTCAGGACATCTGCACCCCGGCCCGAAAACCGGGGTGCGGCAAGGATCACAGGAAGCCGATCGAGATCCACGGAATCATTGCGACAACGATTGTACCGATGAACAGGGCAATGATGTACGCAATGATGGGCCGGATACCCTTCATCGGATCCACCCGGCCAATGGCGCAGGCAGTGTAGTAGCCCACGCCGAAGGGCGGCGCGAACAGGCCGATACCCATGGCGAGGATCGCCACCATCGAATACTGCACCTCGTGAATGCCCACATCACGCGCGATCGGGAACAGCAGCGGGCCGAACAGCACGATGGCGGGCAGACCTTCCAGCACCGAACCCAGAATGATGAAGGCCAGGACAGAGACGATCATGAAGGTCATGGCGCCACCGGGCAGGCTCATCATGAAATCGGCCAGCGAGCGGGAGAAGCCGGACTGGGTGAGGCCCCAGGCCATGGCGGTTGCCGTACCGATGATCAGCAGGATGGCGCCCGAAAGGGAGGCGGTGTCCACCAGCATGGCCTTCAGGCGGCCCCAGTCGAACTGGCGATACAGCAGCAGGCCGACGACGAAGGAATAGGCGATGCCGATGGTCGAGACCTCGGTGGCCGTCGCCACGCCCTCGATCACGGCGGCGCGGATGATGAAGGGCAGCGCGATGGCCGGCAGGGCGATGATGAAGGTCTTGCCGACCTCACCCCAGCTCGCCTTCTGCACATGGCTGAGATCCTCATTGCGATAACGCCACCACACCACGAAGCAGAGCATGGCGCCCACGACCACTGCCGGCAGCAGGCCGCCCGTGAACAGCGCCGCAATCGACACGCCGGTGACAGAACCGATGGTGATCAGGACGATGGACGGCGGGATGGTTTCCGTCTGCGCACCGGTTGCCGCGAGCAGTGCGACCAGATCGCCCTCCTTCGCGCCACGGGCCTTCATCTCCGGGAACAGCACCGGGGCCACAGCCGCCATGTCGGCCGCCTTGGAGCCGGAAATGCCGGACACCAGATACATCGCGCCAATCAGCACATAGTGCAGGCCGCCGCGCACATGGCCCAGCAGGGTCGCAAGGAAAGCCACCATGGCGCGCGCCATGCCGGTCATCTCGATGAGCATGCCCAGGAACACGAACAGCGGCACGGAGAGCAGGATGAGATGACTCATGCCCTCTTCCATGCGGCCCACCACAATGAGCAGCGGGGTTGTCGTGGTCAGCGCCAGATAGCCGACAGTGGCCATGCCGAAGGCGAAGGCGATCGGCATGCCGGCGAAAACCGAGCAGCCCACCACGCCGACGAAGAAGATCAGCAGATTGATATTGCCCAGACCCTTCAGCGCCGGGCCGAGCAGCCAGAAAACACCGACAATCACACCCACCGTCACCAGCGCGGAGAGCACCAGCTTCGGGCGGCCATAACGCACCAGACGCAGCACCGCGAAGGCGGCCATCAGCGAGAGGCCGGCCACCATGGCCGAGGCGCGCCAGGAATTCTGGATATCCAGCGTGGGTGTGCGGATATAGGTTTCCTCATGCGCATATTCGAGCGCATGCGGCAGCACCAGAAGGCAGAAGGCCAGACCCACCACCACCGCCACCACATCCAGAAACGCCTGCCCGGCAGGACTCATCTTGCTGGAGATGGCGTTCATGCGCATATGCTCGCCGCGCCGGAAGGCGACAGCCGCACCCATCATGGACAGCCACAGGAAGAGGATGGAAGCCAGTTCATCCGACCACAGCAGGGGCTGGTGGAAGACATAACGGGCAATCACGCCCGCAAGCAGGATGACGATCTCGATCGCGACAATGCACGCGACAGGAATCTCGACCAGCACACCCAGAACGTTTTCGATGCGCCCGGCGACATTGGCGAGGGGTGAATTCGAAAAGCCCAGCCCGCCACCATGCGAACCGTGATGGACGATTTCACTGCTGGCGTCGGCCACGTCAGGGGCCGCTCCCGTCCCCCCGGCAGCAAGTGCCATGGTCTTGTTATTCTGGTGCCCGGTTGATGGCATCCTGATCATCCTTCCCCTGGAATACGCCGGGATGAAGTGGCGTATATTGATCCATATAGCGGATCTATTTATTTGCTTAGAACATGCTTAGCCTGTTTTTCGGCCGTTGCAAATCCAGAATTGAGCAGGAGATTGATGTTTTGCGGGTGCACACGGATTGTTGATGATCCACAATATGGATTACAACCTCGGGAGTCCCGATTCCAGCAATGTAATGTCATTGTTCGCGGGCATGGGGACGACAGCACAAGACCTGTGCAGAACCGGCCTCGGCCCTGCATCATGGTGCGGCGCAATATATCCGTATGGCAATGATGAGGAGGCGCGGGTGGCAAGGCTGAAGCCGACTGGTCCTTGCGCCATCCGGCCTGTTGCCGGGAAAGGTCCGGCAAGGGGCGCGGCCGGGGCCGGCCCGGCACGCGCCCGTGCGGTTCTCACATGTGCATTCACGCACGCACTTGCGCGATCCAGTCATTGAGATTGTAGGTATTGGTGATGCGCGCAACCTTGCCGTCGCGAATCTCGAAGAAGGCCCCGGCAGGCAGCACATAGGTCTGGCCCTTCGCTTCAGGCAGCCCCTCATCGGTTGCCAGATAGGTGCCATTCACCACGAATTCCGCCGCGCCGCGCGTGCCGTCATCATTTTCCATGATGACCATATCTGTCAGCCTTTCGCGATAGCAGCGGTTCATGTGCTCCAGAAACTCACGGAAGGCCGCCTTGCCAGTGCGGCGCTCCCCCTGGTTCACATCATGCGCCACATCATCGGCCAGCAGCGCGAGAAACGCTTCGACATCCTGCCGGTTGAAAGCTTCATAATAGGCGCGGATCACATCCCTGGCGCTCATATCCTCTCCTCTTTTCATGCGGCCATGGATTGCGGCCGTCCCTGTGATATATACAGGGGGGGAGTATATTGAAAGACGGGAGACGACCAGCGTGACAGATATCCGGATCATGGTGCGGCAGGGCGAAGGCGCGGCCCCCTTCATTGATGACCTGGCGCGCCTGCGCATCACGGTCTTCCGGGCCTTTCCCTATCTCTATGAAGGCGACAGGGCATATGAGCAGACCTATCTGACCGACTATGCCCGCACGCCCGACAGCGTGTTCGTGCTGGCTCTGGATGGAGAGGATGTGGTGGGTGTTTCAACCGGCCTGCCCATGAGCGCGGAGAATGAGGCCTTCAAGGCTCCCTTCCTGAAAGCCGGGCTGAACCCGCAAGAGATCTTCTATTTCGGCGAATCCGTCCTGCTGCCGCACTATCGCGGGCAGGGAATCGGCGTGCGCTTCTTCGAGGAGCGCGAGGCCCATGCACGCCGTCTCGGCCGGTTCCGCACCTGTTGCTTCTGCGCCGTGGAGCGGCCCGATGACCACAAGCTGCGCCCGGCAGACCATGAACCCCTCAATGCCTTCTGGGCCAGGCGTGGCTATGTGCACCACCCGGAGTTGCGCACGCAGTTTTCATGGCGTGATGTGGGGGAAACCACCGAGACCGCCAAGCCCATGTCGTTCTGGCTGAAGGAAATCCGCTGATGCTGCGTTTTGCTGCCTGCCAATATGTCTTTCCCCTGTGCCCGGACTGGGCGGCCTATGCCGCCCATCTGGAAGACTGCGTGGCCGAGGGAGCCAGGGACGGCGCAAGCCTCCTGCTGTTGCCCGAATATGCCGCCATGGCCCTCACCGGCCTGTTGCCCGGGGAGGAGCGCGGAGACCTGCATCATTCCATCTCGGCCCTGCAGCCGCTGATTCCGCAATGGCTGGAGCTGTGCGAGAATCTGGCCCGCAGGCACCAGATCCATTTCTGCCCCGGTTCCGCCCCCGTGCTGGATGAGGACGGCATCTACCGCAACCGCGCCTTCCTGTTCGGGCCGGAAGGGCTGATCGGCCATCAGGACAAGATCATCATGACGCGCTTCGAGCGCGAACAGTGGTTCATCGGCGCGGGCGTCGAGGGGCTGGAGGTGTTTGAAACCGCCATTGGGCGGCTGGGCATTCTCATCTGCTACGACAATGAGTTCCCCATGCTGGCGCGCCATCTGGCCGAGCGGGAGGTGGATCTGGTGCTCGCCCCCAGCTGTACAGATACAGAGGCCGGCGCACACCGGGTGCGCATCGGGGCGCAGGCGCGCGCGCTGGAGAACCAGTTCGCGGTTCTGGTTTCCCCCACGGCCGGCAAGGCGCCATGGTCTCCGGCGGTGGATGAGAATTTCGGCCGCGCCGCCCTTTATGTGCCTTCCGATTATGGCATGCCGCCCGACGGGATCTTCGCACAAAGCCCCCGGATGTTCACGGATACGCGCTGCTGGCTGGGCGGGGAGATCGACCTTTCCGGCGTCCGGGCCCTGCGCACACAGGGTCAGGTCGCCCTGTTCCGCGACTGGCCGGAACAGTTCCTGCTGTGAAAAGACATGACAGGGTCGGCTTTATCATGTATGGAGCCGCGTCCCCTGAACTGAAAACGACATGACGGGATGCCGGGCAGGCCGGACAGCCTGCATCAACCGGTAAGCCCTAAAAGGTTGGCGACAATGAACATTATTCAGACCCTCGAGGCCGAACAGGCTGCCCGCCTGGCCGAACTGCGCCCGATTCCCGATTTCCTTCCCGGCGATACCGTCATCGTCAATGTGAAGGTCCGCGAAGGTGAGCGCACCCGTGTGCAGGCCTATGAGGGCGTCGTGATTGCCCGCTCCGGCGGCGGCATCAACGAGAACTTCACCGTTCGCAAGATCTCCTATGGTGAGGGTGTCGAGCGCGTGTTCCCGGTTTACGGCCCGCTGATCGACTCCATCAAGGTCGTGCGTCGCGGTAAGGTGCGTCGCGCCAAGCTGTATTATCTGCGTGACCGTCGCGGCAAGTCCGCCCGTATCGCCGAGCGTACGGACATCACGGTTGACGGCAAGAAGCGCGTGAAGCCTTCCAAGCCCGCCGCGAAGTGAGATCAGGCCGGAGGCTGCCATGCGCAGCCTCCGCGCTTCACACGCGGCAACCGCGTGCAGCCCATATCTGCCATATCTGCCTGATGCCGCCGTTTCCGGCGGCTTTTTCATGCCCTGAAGGATTCTTGCCCCGCGCAAGGGTATCAGGCGACGCTGGCCTCGGCTGTCGTGGTCAGAAGCCGGTACATCAGGGCCGAGTCATGGGTGGCGCGCAGCTTTTCCACCATTTCCGGGTCCCGCATCAGCCGGGCGACCCGCGCCAGCGCCTTCAGATGATCCGCACCCGCGGCTTCCGGCGCAAGCAGCAGAAACACCAGATCAACCGGCTCCCCATCCAGCGCATCATAATCAATGGGCGTGTCCAGCCGGGCGAACATGCCGAACAGCCTGTTGATATCCGGCAGCTTGCCATGGGGAATGGCGATGCCGTTGCCGACACCTGTGGAGCCCAGCCGCTCGCGCTGCAGGAGCGTTTCGAAGATCTCCCGCGAGTCGCGCCCCATCAGCGCGGCGGCATGCTGCGCCAGCTCCTGAAGAAGCTGCTTCTTGCTGCTCGCACGCAACATGGGAAACACCGCGTTCGGCACGAGAATATCGGCAAGAGGCATTGCTCGGGTCCTGGCGACAAGTGATCCCGGCTCGGAATTGGACGGGCTCTTTGAAGCCGCGGACGCTAATCCCGAGCCGGACACGGGTCAATGGCCTTGGTCTGCGGCGGGGTCGATCCAGCCGACATGTCCATCGGCACGCCGATACACCACGCTGATGCGGCCATGTCCGGCATGCCGGAACACCACCACCGGCGCGCCGGTAATCTCAAGCTCCACCACCGCATCAGCCACCGAA